>CANRNF010000052.1 GCA_947631865.1 uncultured Oscillospiraceae bacterium
CCGGTTCAGTACAAGGCTGAACTGGGCTTTTGATCCTTTGGTTGCTTCCTCTTGTCTACTTCCCCTTGACTACTGCACGTCAGAGGGAGGCTTATTTTTTACTCCCCCGCCCCATATTTTTATCGAAAATCAATAAATTTTTATTGACATTCAGTAATATCCGTGCTATCCTATGGCTACATCGGAGGTGACTTATCATGAAACAAAAAGAACTCTCCATCCTTTTGCGGGTCGTGGTGGTCCTGTGCGGCGCGGTATGGCTTTTCTTCCTCTATTGGTTCGGAAAGGACTTTATCCTGTCCCTCATCGAGCCGGACTGGAATCGGCCGGTATGCCTGCTGCGTTTCTGCCTGCTGATACCGGTACTGATCTCCATGATCGACGCCTGGCGCATCCTGGCCCGCATCGGCAAAAACAACAGCTTCTGCGTGGAGAACGCCAAGGGCCTTCGGCGCATCAGTCTCTGCGCCCTGACGGACACGGTGCTGGTCATCCTGTGGGGCCTTTACGCCTATTTCCGGGACGGCATACCCTTCGCCAATGGCAGCGAGTGGTTCTATGTGCTCCTGCTGGTCGTCGCCGTGATAGGCGTGACCGCCACCGCCGCCGCGGCGGCGCTGAGCCACCTGACCCTGAAGGCCTCGGCCCTGCAGGACGAGAACGACCTGACCATATGAGGGCGGAGTTATGATTTATGTAAACTTAGATGTGATGCTTGCCAAGCGGCACATGACCCTCACCCAGCTGGCGGAGCGGGTGGGCCTCACCATCGCCAACCTCTCCGTCCTCAAGACGGGAAAGGCCAAAGCCGTGCGATTCTCCACCCTGGACGCCATATGCCGGGCTCTGGACTGCCAGCCCGGAGACATCCTGGAATTCCGGGAGGAATGAGCGGTGGACGAGACAACAGAAAATAATATTATGGAAACCAATTCTCCGCCCCTTACCTGGCGGGACGGGGCCATCCCTCTTCTGGCGCTGGGCCTGGCGTGGCTGTTCTGGACCTGCTTCGACCCGGGGCGGCTGGTGGACTTCGGCCTGCCCCACCTGGGGGTGCTGGTCCTGGTGTGCGCCCACTTCGCGGCGGTATTCCTCGTCCTGGGCCGCAGGGCCCATATCAATGCCGGGAGCGTCTTCTGCACGGCGGCGGCCCTGGCCCTGGGCGTGAGCGCGGCGCTGTACGATTCAAACTGGTTCACGCTGATCAACTGCTTCACCATCCTCCTCACCGCCGCCATGGCCACCTTCGCTCTGTCCGGCCAACTGGCCCCCGGCCGGGCCAGTGCCCTATTGGCCACGGCGTTCCTCAGCTTCATCGCCTTCTTCGGCCGCCTGGGCCATCCCTTCCGAGCCCTGGGCCGAGCGTTCCACGGCGGCAAGCGGCGGCTGGGCCAGGCCGCCCTGGGCCTGCTGATCGCCATTCCGATGCTGGGGGTAGTCCTGTGGCTTCTCGCCAGCGCGGACGCGGTGTTCGGCGGCCTCTTCGCCCGGCTGGACCTGTCCGCCCTGCCGGAGGACGCCGTCATGCGGGCAGTGCGGGTGCTGCCCCTGGCACTGTTTCTGGCTTCGGCCCTCTATTACGTCTGGGAGGCCCCCGCGCCTGGAGAGGAAACCCCTCCTCCCAAGCCTCGCCGGGCGGCACTGTTCCTGCCAGTGACTGGATCGCTGGATATAGTTTACATAATTTTCTGCGCTATCCAGATAAAGTACCTCTTCGGCGGCGCGGTGGAGGCGTCCATGGCCGGCGGCTGGGCCGAGTACGCCCGCTCGGGATTCTTCCAGCTGGTGGCTGTGACGGCCATCAACATAACATTGTGCCTTCTGGGCACGGACAAGGTCCGCTTCGCCTCCTCCGGCGGGAAGCTCCTGCGGGCGCTGGACGCCCTGCTGCTGGCCCTTACCGCCGTGATATTGGCCTCCGCCTTCCGGAGGATGCAGCTCTATATCGCCGTTTACGGTCTGAGCGTGCTGCGCCTTGCCACCCTCTGGGCCATGACCGCCATCGCCTTCGGCATCCTGGCGGCAGGCTGGAAGCTGTACCGCCCCGATCTCAACTTCTTCCGGGCGGCGGGAGGCTTTGCCCTGGGGCTTTGGTGTCTGCTGTGCCTCGCCGGGCCGGGCCGCGTCATCACCAATTATAATGTGGACCACTACCTGTCCGGACAGTTGGAAGAAGTAGACATAACATATCTATCTTCCCTCTCCGCCGACGCCCTCCCCGCCCTGCGGGACCTGGCCGCGGCGGGCTGCGCGGACTCTGACCTGGACGACGCCATCACCCGGCTGGAGGCCACGCACCGGGATATCTCCTGGACCCACCGGAGCCTCAGCGCCTACCTTGCCGCAAAATAAGAATTCCGCCGCCCTCCCGGACGGCGGTTCTTCTTGACAAACAGCTTCTACCGGCATAGAATATAGATGTGGTTCTATTTGGATAGAAATGGAAGGTCATGTCTATGATAAAGCTGTTCGATTCGGAACTGCGGGTGATGGAGGTCCTGTGGGACCGGGGCGACGCCAGCGCCAAGACCATCGCCCAGGTCCTGGGCGAGCAGGTGGGCTGGTCCAAGACCACCACCTATACGGTCATCAAGAAGTGCCTGGACAAGGGGGCCATCGCCCGCTCTGAGCCGGGCTTTCTCTGTCACGCCCTGGTAAGCCGGGAGGAGGCCCAGGCCTATGCCACCGACGAACTGGTAGACAAGATGTACGGCGGCGCGGCGGACCGGCTGGTGGCGTCTCTTCTGGGCCGCAAGCGCCTGAGCCGGGAGGAGATCGACGGCCTCAAAAAGCTGGTGGAGGACCTGCAATGAGCACGCTCCTGGAGATGACGGCCCACGCCTCAGTGCTCATCGCCTTCACGGCGCTGCTGCGGGCCCTGGCCCTGGAGTGGCTGCCCAAGCGGACCTTCACGGCGCTGTGGCTGGTAGCGGCGGCGCGGATGGTCCTGCCCCTCAACCTCACCGTGCCCGCCCCGGCGGCGCCCGTGTCCGCGGTGTACCGCGCCGTGGCCCAGGCGGCCCCGGCTCCAGCGGCGGCACGGTTCCCCTGGGCGATGGTCCTGTGGCTGGCCGGCGCGGCGGTCTGCGCCGGGTGGCTCCTGCTGGGCCATTTCATGAGCCTTCGCCGCTACCGGGAGGCTCTGCCCCTCCATGACCCGGGCGTGGAACGGCTGTGCCGCGGCCTGGTACCCCATCGGACTGTGTCCGTCCGTTTGTGCCAGGGCCTTGGCACGCCCCTGACCTACGGCTTTTTCCGGCCGGTGATACTGCTGCCCTCCGATTTGGACCGCCGGGACCGGCGGCAGCTGGGCTATATCCTGGCCCACGAACTGACCCACATCCGCCGGGGGCACATCCCCTATAAATATCTGCTGGCGCTGGCCTTGTGCCTGCACTGGTTCAACCCCCTGGCCTGGGTCATGTATATCCTGGCGGGCCGGGACATAGAGCTTACCTGCGACGAGGCGGTCCTCCGCCGGACACGGGACGGCCGGGCCTCCTATGCCATGGCGCTCATCGCCATGGAGGAGCGCCGCGTGCCGGACCCGCTGCTCAGCGGCTTCGGGGCCATGGCTGTCCGGGAGCGCATCCGCCAGATCATGCGCTTTCGCCCCGCCGGAGCCGTGAGCGTGGCGCTGGCGGCGGCGCTGGTGCTCTCCTCCGCCACGGTGTTCGCCGCGGCGGCGGAAAGCGCTTCCCATCCGGAGTCGGAGCGCTGGGCCCCGCACCCTGTCTCCGCCCTGTATGCAGCGCCTGATCCGCCGCCTCAGGAGCCCGGCCTGTCCATCGTCCCTGAAGCCACGGCAGAGCCCGTCCGCGAGACAGTTCCCCCCACGCCGGAGCCCTCCGCCCCGGTGCTCCCCACAGCCTCGCCCGCGCCCCAGACTCCGGTCTATCAGGTCCCGGTGTGGGCCCCTTCCACGCCCCGGCCTGTGACGGAGGAGCCTGTTACAACGGACCCCGGTCCGGTCATGCCCACGCCAGCGAGCACCCCCGCCCCCATGGAGGCGGAGGTGGTCCCCACGCCGGACACAGAGGAGGAACCCCCGCTCCCAACGCCGGATAATGTCCCCGCCGAGCCCACGCCCTCTCCCGTCCTTTGGACAGCCGAGCCGCTTCCCACGCCTGTCCAAGGCGGCCCGGACCCCCTCACACCCACCCCGCCGGCGACCCCGGCGCCTGATCCCGCCAACAGCGGCTCACTATTCTCTTGAAATGCCTATGGAAACGAACAAACTGAACAAAGCCTTCCCCGAGCGGAGATGCACGCTCCTGGCGCTGCTGGCCGTCATGGGGCTGGGATACTTCCTTCTGAGCGACCTCATGGGCGGGACGCTGTTCCAGCACCAGTACTGGGACAGCTACTCCCTCCAGGCCTGGAACTGGCTCCAGGGCCGGACCTACGTGGCCGATCCGGAGAACTACACTTACCTGGAGCTGGCCATCTACCAGGGCCGGTACTATGTGTCCTTCCCGCCGCTGCCCTCGGTGTTCATGCTTCCCTTCGTGGTGCTGTTCGGCCTGGAGACGCCCAACAACGTGATCATCGCCTGCTACGGCCTGATCGCTGCGGCCCTGGCCTATGAGATCATGCTTACGGCGGGCCGGAGCCCCCGGGTCTCTGCCTTCTGGGCGCTGGTGTGCGTCTGGGGCAGCAACATGATGTGGATGACCACCAACGCCGGCGTGTGGTTCCAGGCCCAGGCCCTCAACATGGTGATGTGCCTGGCCGCGGTCCTGTGCGCCATGAAGGGCAAAAAGGCCCTCTCCACCACCTTCCTGGCCCTGGCGGTGGGCTGCCGGCCTTTGAGCGCCATCTTCCTGCCCGCCTTTGCCCTCGCCTTCGCCTGGGAGGAGCGGGAGCGCCGCGGCGGCTTTTTCAAAAGCTGCCTGGCCCAGTGGAAGTGCGTCATCGGGCCCATCCTCATCGGCGCATGCTACATGGCCTATAATTTTGTCCGCTTTGACGATCCCCTGGAATTCGGCCACAACTATCTCCCCGAGTTCATGCGGGCCGAGCACGGCCAGTTCCACATAAGCTACCTCTGGCCGAACCTGAAGCGGCTGCTCTTCGAGCCTATCCGCTTCCAGGACGGACTATTGGACATCCCCCTCTTCCAGGGGTTCATGTTCTATATCGCCAACCCCCCGTTCCTCATTTATTTCATCCGTTTTCTGATCCTGGCGGTCAAAAAGGATCTGGCCTTTGGGGATATCCTCTTGGCCGCGGGCATGCTCCTGGAGCTTCTGCTCACCTGCATGCACCGCACCCTGGGCGCCTGGCAGTTCGGCGCCCGCTACACCTGCGACATGCTCCCCTTCGCCTATATGTTCCTGGCCAAACGGGGGCCGAAGCGCCCGGCCACCTGGGAGCTTCTTGTCGGCGGTCTCGCCGTTGCGTTCAACGTCTACGGGGCCATGCACATGTACTTCAACACCTGAGAGGAGGCGCTGGATATGTTCACACGTCAGGACACGAAAGCCCTGAAGGGCGCGGCCATCCTCTTCATGCTGCTGCACCACCTGGCCTATACCGGCGACCGCTGGCCCCTGGATTTTCCCGGGTTCGTCTCCCTCATCCCCGGCTTTGTGGAGAAGGGCTGGCTGGGGGAACTGGCGCTGAACGCGCTGGTATGCGTGCCGATGTTCTTCTTCCTGGGCGGCTACGGCCTCTATAAGCGCCGGCAGGGCGGCTCCTTCCGGCTGCTGGACGCCGTCGTGGGCCTCTACCGGAAATACTGGCGGGTGTTCGTGATATTCATCCCGATCGGCCTCCTCTTTTTCGCCGACGGCACGGATGTGCTCCGCCCCTTCTGCGTCCGGTTCCAGTTCGCCTCCGCCAAGCAGCTGCTCATCGACCTGGTGGGCAACTTCACCGGCTACAAGGCCACCTTCAACAGCGAGTGGTGGTTCTTCGGCGCCTATCTGTGCGTGCTGCCTTTGGGGTGCCTCTTCTGCCGTGCCACGGAAAAGCGCAGCGACCTTCTCCGGGATGTCTTCCTGGTGTTTGGCATCGACATCCTGTCCCAGGCCGTGGCGCCGGGGCTGGCCAAGATCCCCACCCTGTCGGGCCTGGGCTCCAACCTCTATTACTACCGCTTCTTCGAGCTGAACAAATACGCCCCCGCCTTCTTTTCCGGCGTCGTCTTCGCCAAATACGACCTGCTCGCCGCCCTGAAGGGCCGCCTTTGCGCCCGGCTTCCGGTGTGGCTGCGGCCCCTGACAGCCTTTGCCGGCGCGGCGCTGGTGCTCTTCTGCCGGGCCTATGTGGTGACGGACATGGCCAACGCCGACGTGGTCCTGGTACCGGCGCTGGCGGTGTTCCTCTCCGCTTTCTTCGACAGCCTTAAAGGGCTCAAGCTCGTCTTTGCCTTCCTGGGCCGGCATAGCACCAATATCTGGCTCATCCACACCTTCTTCTGCTATTACTTCCTGGGTCCCGCCAAGCTGGTCTACTGCACCCGCTGCGTGTGGATCGACCTGGCCATTCTCCTGGCCCTATCTCTGGGCGCGTCGGCGCTGTTGGAGCTGTTCTATAACTATCTTGGCAAGCTCCTGCGCCGGCTGAGCCGGGACCGCGCCCCGTCCGTCACCTGAGCCGCCTTTCCTGGGAGGTCATTTATGCGACTGATACTCTGGCTGTCGTCCAGCGCTCTCATGCTGGCGCTTCTCGCTCTGCTGGCCATCCGGGCCCTCCGGGAGCTGTTTGGCGCGGAACTGAAAGCCCCGGCCCTCCGCACCCTGCCGGAAAAGGCCAGCCCCGCCAACTGGCCCTGGTGGTGTATCTTCCCCGCCTCCCTCGCCATTTTATGGCTGGGCTCTTTCGCCGCCTACGCAGCTCTGAACCACACCGCCGCCGGTTTCTTCGCCCACTACTGGGCACGGTTCACCAAGGCTGGCGACGCCACCTACTACCTGTTCATAGCCGAAAATGGCTATGTCCCCACGGGGGACATGGCCAACGCCATCGTGTTCTATCCCCTGTACCCCCTGGCCATCCGTTTCGTGGGCATGCTTCTGGGCGGCCGGCTGCCTTTGGCGGCCATGCTCATCTCCCAGGCGTGCTACGGCTTCTCCGCCGTGCTCCTGGCCCGCCTCGCGAAAAAGGAGTGCGCCCATCCGGGCGCGGCACTTCTCGCCTACTGGCTCTACCCCTTCGGCTTCTTCGCCCAGGGGGTGTTCACCGAAGGCCTCTTCCTGCTGCTGACCGTGTCGGGGCTGTACTTCCTCCGGGAACGCCGTTGGCTGGAGGCGGGGTGCGCGGGCTTTCTCTGCGCCCTGACCCGCATCCAGGGCATGCTCCTGCTCCTGCCCGGGGTCTACTGCGCCTGGCGGGCAGCCCGGGAGGAGAAAAAATGGTCGCCCAGGATGCTGGCCCTGGCGGGACCAGTTCTGGGCTTCGGCATATACCTGTACATCAACAAGGCCGTGTGCGGCAGCTTCTTCGCCTTCCAGGGCTATGAGGCCGCCGCCCCCTGGTATCAGTCCGTCCAGTGGCTGGGGGACACCCTGGCCCAGCAGTTCACCATGGGCGTGAAGTATCCCGACCTGGCCAACTGGATCTACTGGCCACAGGCGGTCCTCTACTTCCTGGCAGCCGTGCTCCTCATAGCCGGCTGGCGCCGGGAGCTGGACAACGCCTGGATCCTCTACGGCACGGCCTATCTGGGCATGTGCTACACCGCCGGCTGGCTCATCAGCGGCGGCCGGTACATGCTGGGCTGCCTGCCTCTCTACCTGTGCGCAGGCCGGCTCAAGAGCCCAATTATCCGTGCGCTGCTCCTGCTGGCCGAGCTCGTATTCTTCTGCGCCTGCAATTACTGGTTCATGCAGGGACAGGCGATCATGTAAACCATTTATATAGCAAAAAGCTTCCGGGGCCGTTGGCCCCGGAAGCTTTTTCTGCCCACATCCGCGAGTTTTCTCACGCCGGCAGCTCCGTGTAAGTGTCCATCGCCTTCCCGTTCACGCTCATGCACGCGCCGAAGTGGCCGTTGTGCTTCGTCTCGAACACCGCAACATTGGCCCCCGGCACCTTCTCGGTGGTGGACTTCACGATGACCTGCTCGCCGCTCTTCATGGAACCGATGCAGCCATTTTCGTTGTCCGGCTGGAGGTAAAACCACCCGGCGGTGAACGTCCCCTGGTCCGCGCCGTTCTCGTTGATGCCCTTGCACGCCGGAACGAACGTCAGACCGCCGTGGCACATGATACCGTCTACGCCGATGTAGTACCACAGCCCCTTGCTGGTCCCGACCCACATATTCGATACGAACTGGCCCGTGGCGGGGTTTTTGAACTTGTATTCCCCGTTCTCCTTTACCCAACCGCTGGAAACACTGTCGTACTTCGGGTGGCCGTACCCGCCTATGTAGGAGCTGGACCGGCTGTACGTTTTCTTCATCACCTGGTTGGAGGCGTTGCCCTCCACCGTAGTGACCTGACTGGACGTGACGCCCACCACGATGCCGGTGTGTACCAGCGAGCCGTTCTGCTGGAAGAATACCTGGTCGCCCACTTTCGGGTTCTTGTCATACCGCCCCTGGTTCTTGTAGTACCCAGCGGAATAGGGGCAAGCTGCTCCCAGCGGCCCGGTCTGGCACTGGAGCGCCTGGGCCTTGGCCGGATCCTTTCCGCAGGCCATCCAGAAACACCAGTCCGCGAACACGTCGCACCACTCAAAGCCGTTCTTGCTGCCGTTGTAATATCCAGCGTTGGCCAGATCCCGGGCGTACTTGGTCCAGTTCGCGGAACCGTTGTTCCCGGTCTTGGAGTCCAGGTTTGAGTTGCTGGCCTTCTCGTGGTAACCGATCTCGGCGGTGGCGATGTCTACGACCTGTTTAGCCGTTGCCATCCCGGCCCACCTCCTTATTGTACTGCGCCGTGCTGATGCCCAGCAGCGCGCCCAGCAACGTGCATACCACAGCGGACGTCTTGGATACCTCGCTGGCATAAGGGAAACCCCAGATGGCCGCGAGCCCAACATACGCCGCCGTCAGCGCGGGGATAACGACCATCGTCACCCACTTTAGAATGTCATATACCTTGTCGTTAAGCTTCATCTATATGCACCTCCATCATGATTTCCCGCCCCTGCTCTCCAGGTCGGCTATCCGGTGATTGGCGGAGTCCATCTTCTCCTCCAGCACAGGAACTCGTTGGGCAAAATTGTTGTGGAGACGGACCTCTCTTGTCAGCTCGTCCAGCTTCGTATCGGTCACCGCCTGCAGGACCTCAAGCTTATGCTGAATTTTATTGTTACTGGCCCAGACGGTGATAACGATGCCGGCCAAAGCCAGCCCGCTTGTGATAAGGGCTGACAATACAGCATCACTCATCTCATTGTCCCCCGTCTCATCCGCTGTAACTTCTCCCGGTGATCTCTTCAAACTCCTCTGCTGTGATCCAGCCCTTGACAACAGCATTCCTAGTCATCCGTTCGGACCACAAGTGACTTTTGTAAAATCGCAGGACCTCATCGAATTTCTCACTATGTTCCATACTCGCCCTCCTTTAGTCCAGTTCCACTTCGGTCATCATGCTTATGTACTGCATATCCGCCGTGACCTTTTGCTTCCAAAGTTCTTCCGGAGAAATATCCAGCAGAACAAAGTAATACTTTCCGTCGGTTACCTGCAAATGGTTCAGTTCCATATTCTCATGCGTCTCGGTAATGGCCCCATTCGAGATGGTCACCGGAGCGCAATTGAACTCGAACTGCTCTTTTGTAAGCGGAATGTCCGAAACGAAATTATTCCCATTGAGATGAAGACCGGCTAGTTCCGTGCCATCGGCCAGAGTGACTGTGTAGATCTTTTCTGATTCTGGCTCATATTCCGGGATTGGCAGAGGGTCATAGGGGCTGGGCCCTACGGGTTCATCTTCCATTTGATAATATAAGTCATCCATTTTACTGCTCCTCCTTATTAGTCGCCAGTGATACCAACAGCAGGACGGACTCCGCTATTATAAGATGTCCAATGATAGAACGGATGATGGCCAAAAGCTACAATAGCATAATGTTGTTTTGTTACAACATCACGTAACCAGTACCAGTCACTTGTCGCTTTAATATAAAACGGCGCCATTCTGAACAAAGCAAGCTGAGTATTTGCTTCCGTACCGTTATATACAAGATTTGCTCCGGTTCCACTTGGAGAATATACCAAACTGCCGAATACCATTAATTCATTCATCAAATCCACTTCGGAATCGCACCAGAGTCCCCCGTTAGAATACCCTTCTTGGGAGACGGAATTTACCAACTGAACGCGGTGGTTAAGAATTGACCCGGCGCCGAAGTCGGTTTCGATCATCGTTTTTGCCTGCGCCAAGTTCTTAGTTCGCATATCAGAATTATAATAACCACCATCGGTCGAATTTTCATCGCCGTTTATATACGAACCAGGGTTTGCTGGAGGTTCGGTGTTTTTCATTTGAGCAGTGTATAAACGATTATCTGGCACGACCACGATGTGGTGTTTCGTACAAGCTATATTGCCCTTCCCCAGCCAATAATCGAAATCGGCGATCCGCCACGTACGCCCATTCATAGTCCAGTAGTCTCCCACATACAGGTCCTCAAACGTCCCGGCGGCTATCGCAGCTTTCTGCGCATCGGTGAAGGTCGAGCCAAGGTTCTTGCCACGGAATATATTGCGATGCATGGTAGGTACGTTATAGGCGTTGAACGGGCCAAGATAGTCTTCGGGTGCCGGACTCCAATCAACGGGTGCGTTTCCTTTCGTTAGCCTAAGTTCGCTAAATTTCATATGATTCAACGTCGAATCTATAAGATTGAAGGAAAGAACCACCTGATCACCGGCCTTAAACTCAGATGGGATATATTGTAAAATATGAAACTCGGCTTTTGCTCCGACATTTGCAAATCTAAAAAGATGTGCATTATTTTTAATAGTTACACGTATTGAAAAGGTGCCGGTTTGTCCGGTCAACATTTTAGAAAAAGTGGTGTCTAATATATCGGTAAATATTTCATCCGCATTCTCAAATTGTTGTAACTTAAATTGTAAAAAATTATCTGTATTATTAATATTAACAGTATATATACCTGTAGTTTCATCATAAGAAACGCCGCTTAGACGTTGCCCTTCAATAGGCCAATAATTCCGTCCGCCTATCACCACATCCCCTTGCTGATCATTGACACTATTCACGCCCCCAGCAGGCCCCATAGGACCCTGATCACCTTGTTCGCCTTTCGGACCGACGGGACCTTCGGGACCAGGGACACCTTGCGGACCCTCCGGGCCAACCGGACCAGTAGGACCTTCCGGACCACGTACACCCTGCTGTCCTGTGTCTCCCTTTGGGCCTTTAAAATTACCAATCAAAACTCTCGCCATATTTCCTCCTTATGCCGCGTCTGGCGTTATATAGTAGATGTTTCCGTCCTCGTCCGTCTCGAACTGGGGCGACTCGTCGGCGTCGTTATAGTACGCCCAGAGGTTTCCCTCCGCGTCCCCAGCCAGAGTGAACCAGCCGGAAGCGGGCGTCGTGACGCCGCTCTCACCGGCAGGGCCAGGTTCTCCCTGAGGGCCTTGGATGCCCGGAGGGCCCGAGGGCCCTGTTGCACCAGTCTCACCCTTTTGACCTTGGATGCCCTGAGGACCTTGCTGGCCTTGTTCACCTTTCGGACCGGGTTCGCCCTGCTCTCCTTGGTCACCCTTTGCACCTCTTGGAATGGTGAAATTCAGAACAGCGTCGGTTGATGTACCGCCATTCGTCACAGAGGCCATGGTCCCGGGGCTTCCGGTCGCCACGGTGCCCACTTTAATCGTCGCCGCGTCTCCCTTTACGCCCTGGGGGATGGTGAAGTCCAGGACCGGGTCCGTGTTGGTGCCGCTGTTCTTCACCGAGGCGGCGCTTCCTGGTTCGCCCGTGGTGGTCTTGCCGACCTGGACCGACACACCAGCGTCCTTATCGCTCTCAACGTAGTCGTTTGCCTCGGTGCTCCAGATCCACCAGTGGTCGCTTCCGTCCTTTATAATGGGAGGATGCAGGGCAACATCCGCCGCGTCTTTCGCGCTCTCCGCCGCCGCGTCTGCTTCGGTTTTGGCCCGGTCCGCCTCGTCCTTTGCGGCAGTGACCTGTTCCTTCGCGGCTTCTACCTGCTTTGCCGCTTCGTCAATATAGGGCTGGGCCGCATCGCCCACGTATTGCTTTACCAGCGACCCTCGGATGCTCCGTGCCTCAGACTGCTGCTCTACAACAAGCAGGGAATCGTCGTATAGCGCGCCCGCTGCCGGCAGGTCGCCTATTGCTTTATCAGCCATCTTTCTTCTCCTTCGTCTTGGGCGGCTCGGCCTTCTCCGCCGCCAGCTCGAACGCCTTTCTCAGGTGCGCCCGGGCCGTTGCCATGATGTCGATAGCGTCGCCGCTCACATTGACAATGCTGATACACTTGAACGCCTCGTCGATCTCCTTCTGCGCCGGAGTCATGCTCTTCTCATCCATATCACGCCCTCCTTTTCTCGGGATTAGACCTTACCACTGCCTTCCCCAAAAATCGCCTCCCCAAATTCTCATCCAATTGAAAGAGCGGGCGCGATGAACATCGCGCCCGCTCTTGCCCTGTATGCACCTTTGTTTGTACTTTTCGGCAAAGCCGCAAACTTCCAAAAAATAGTAAAGCCCGCAATCCCTTGGGATTGCGGGCTTTGCTGTGGAGCTGCTGGGCAGATTCGGACTGCCGACCTCGTCATTACCAATTAGAGTCCACTTGTTTTTAGCTGTTGCAGCTTGCTGTATCTTGTCGGCTGTATCGCCCACGGCTCTAGGCGTTCCTGGTTTTGCCTGTTGCCGCCTGTTGTATCTTGCAACAGCTTGAAATCATGCGTTTTATCGTGTCGGTTGCGGTTTTGTTGCGGTTTTTTAATCTGGGAGGAAGCCACCCTTCTACTTGTATTTTGCTGTCCCGGGACATTGCTCCCGGGGCAGTTTTTAATTTGCGTAAGTTGAAAATGATTTTTCAAGAAAAAAGTTTTCTACCTTTTCGTTCTCAAATTTTGACGAAAAAAAAGTATACATGAAAATAGACGCACAAAGCGCATACCGCTTTTGACCGGCTTGGTCCTAGCGGGTTTTACGTCCACACCTAAGGAGGTAAAGAAAAATGACGCAACAAATGTGGCCGCTCGCAAACGGCATATGCGAAATCACGTTATTTCCTTTAGAGAAAACTCCAATTGGCAGGAAGAACAATAGTTTCGCTGACAGCGAAGCAAAGAATCGGAAGGATGCAACACGGGCGCTTCGCCGCATTTTGAATCATAACTTCCGCGCCGGAGTCGATTTCTATCTCACCCTCGACTATACGCCTGAGATATTTGATAACTTCCCCACTGACCCGATGGAACTGTACAACATGGCAGACAACCTCGCAGTCAACTACCTCAGGCGATGCCGGCGGGTTTGCAACGCACAGCACATCCCCTTCCGCTATATTTTGGTCACTAGCTGTATGGACGGGAAAACAGGCGAGATCGTACGGGTGCATCATCACCTGGTCGTCAATTCAGAAGCCGCGTCCATTTGCGCCGAACAATGGAAGGCTGGCGGTAGTATGCCCCGCAAACTCTATGGGTCTACAGGTGGAGATCTTTCTCCGCTGGCTGAGTACATGATTGCTCAGACACCATCATTTCACGGTAAGAAAAAGAGATACCATCCTTCACGTTCGCTCGTTCTGCCTGAGCCATGCGACCGACATGAGATTGAGCCAGGCGAGGCAATCGCAATCCCTCCCGGACACAAGATTATTTGGAAAAGTGATTCGCCTCCTGGCCATCCCCAGGTCGTTCGCTGCATGGCAGCGGAGTGATTTAGTGTTTTTTTCAATAATAATTGTTTTCCCCGGCTTCCTATGATAAACTAGAGATGAAAGAAGGGCTGCGGATGCTGAACTTGTATGTGTTGGATGCGGTATCGGACGAAAGGATACCGGCCAGCGTCAGCGAAGCCACGGAGTATGACCTTACTGCGACCAAGGACTGGCAGACAAGCTGGACCACACCCTTCGCCAGACATTTGCCCAATAAAGTGGCGTTGCGCCGCTCGGATAACGGAGAACTCCTCGGCCTTATGTCCTATGAGCTGGATGAAAGGGGCCTGGCGGTGGAGATCCTCTACATGGAGAGCGCCCGCCACAGCAACGCAAATCTTCTGCACGCCATAGGTAAGCAAAAACGGTATTATGGGATCGCCAAGGCTCTGTTTGCCTATGCGGTGCAGATCTCTATGGACGCGGGTTTTGATGGCGTTCTGGTGTTCCGGGCAAAGACAAGCGAACTTCTGGAATACTATGCCAGGGAGTTCGGTGCCCGGCAGGTGGCCGCATACGACCCCTTCCGAATGGTGATTTGGGAGGATGCGGCAGAACGGCTCATTTCTGAATTCAGGGGGAATCCAAATGGCTGAGATGAACAAAGAAGAATTGCTCCGGGCAGAAGCAGTCGGCGCGGACAACGGCTGGGTCGCGCCCTTGACGCAGGAGGACAAAGAATACTTTGCCTATCTGCGGACGGTGTTCAAGCGGTACAGCATCGTTCCCTCCAAAGCCACCCGACTGGAATATGATTTCGTCGTTCGGGTGACAGAGAGCGAGTTCTACCTCCAGCAGGCAAACGTCTGACCTTTCGTTTAATATTGAGCTGCGAGGCCGGCTTCTTTTGAAGCCGGTCTTTTTTGTTGTTTCCGTTCAAGGAAAAGTTGAAAATGATAATATAATAAATTCATTTTTTACTATTTCTATTCAAAAATTAGGCAATTTGCAGATACAACAGTATACTGGTCTCAATGAAAGGCTCAAGGAGGCACATGCTTATGAAGACCCTACGTGAATGGTTAGAATCTCTCGACACGGAGAAAATAACAGCCGCATACATCAACAACGAATACCGGATTCGTGGCTGTGATGAAGGTGTCCGGATCACTTCCAAATATCCCCCCGAAGAATTGGCCACATATATTCAGGCCGAAGTGCGCGACCTTATATCCCGCCCACCTTATCGTAGCCGCAGAGCGCTTGTCTTTTTCGCCAAAAAACAATACTCAGGCCCTTTTTCCGTTACAGCTTCCTTATGCTCCTTGACCAGTCTGTTGGGCAAAGGGCGGCCGAAACCAATTGACTGGTGGTATCTCCGATACGCAGAAATCGTCGATGCCTATGTCGCAGAGACCACTTTGACGACGCAGAACATTGGCGAATTCATCGTCTCAATTTTACACGAAAAGCATAATTACGGAGGTGGCCCTGATGATGATCTTATCAACGAGTGTACGATGTATGAACTGAAGTGCATTCGAGCAGAACAAAACGCAGAATTCGAAGACTGGCTGGCTGGCCGAGAGCCCAAAGAAGGAGATCTGATGGATAAAGTAGCAAAGGCGAGTTATCAACTAAGCCGCTACTATTTCGATCTCGCGGTAGAAGACGTCCGGAATTACCTCCACGACGATGCTGATGTAGACAGTATCCTCCGCAGCAAACCTTCATACACACACTCGCCCTACCACCAAGAACGTCTCGCTGAGTTTACATAACTTATTCCCGGCATGTAAGCGGGAGGCCGATATAGCCTCCCTGCTCAGTTCAACGATCGCATCATCGTCGGAGATGGGCACCTGCTCCTGGTACTTGACCTCGATGAGGACCTTATGAGCATTTGCGTACTCCACCACCTCTCTCCTGCTGATGGCCCTGGTCTCTGCCCTTTGCCATACAGTCCTCAGCAAATTCATTGATGCCCTCCATCAGCATATCGAATGCCTCCTCTTTTGGCATCAAAAGCACAGCTGCCCCAACACGGCTGATGAGGACCTCATCCACATCAAGCCGGTATTCTGGCGGTAGTTGGACGGCCTGACCCTGCCCGGTCATAAAAACCTTTGCTGTATCCATACGCGGCTCTCCCCCCCTTGCCATGTCTACAACATTTCAAACAGGACCCTTATCAAAGATGACTTTCTTATGAAACTCCCGCTTGAAGAAATCCACCGCAAGGGCCTTGTTCTCCTCGACTTGCTCAGGATATGGTCGTGATATGTCATAGTTAATATAAAGCAGATACAACAACATCTTAAATACTCTTTCGGAGATAGCCGTCTTTTTCATTTTCGTTGTTATTTGTACAACACCCGCCAATAGGGTATTCCAGGAGGCTGTCATAGACTCAGACTCCCGAACATTGAATTCCCCCAGCCATTCTTCCAGCGTCCAAGTTTTTCCGGTTGGCTTGCTCCCCGAACACCCGTTTTGGGTAAAGTACCGGAATTCGCCTTTCTCTGAATCATAAAACCTCCCAAGAGGGAAAATGGCACAGACGGCAGGCTTGTTGTTGTGAACGGTACACTTTCCTTTCCGCAACAGCTTACAACTCCCATCGTCTCTTTCGGCAAGCACAACGACCGGCAAATGAGATCCCTCACCCAAGTACCCTCGGGTATATTTCCACAAGGCTTCCTCCACCTCTACATTTTGCGCTTTGGCTATGCGAAATAGATCGGCACCTATTACGACGATGGGCTCTGCCCGGTTTCTGCAGCACGAGCCGCACATGGAACACTCAAACTCAAATGTATCGTTTGGCTTAAGCTCATTGTCTATGTACTTTTGCATGTCATTCTGCGAGACACTCATTCCAGTTGTTCCTCCTTTGGATGCTGCAAGTGACCACCCGTTGGTGCCATGAGGGTCACTATCTTCTGCGTGCATATTCCCGTACTTGGCCCGGCCTTATGCTAATTTTACAATAAGGCTTTTATCTTGAGAATAAGCGGCTTGATTGATGCTGGAAGCACATCGGGTGCATCCGATGACCAGCAAAGCAATCAAACCGCTTATTATATGAATTACTCTGATCTGGTATAATAGCGTCGAAAGCGGGCCTGTACTTCCTCAGTACAGACCCGCTTATCATATTAGGATCTTGCGCAAGACAACACATGCAGTGAGGCACAAAAAGGACTATTTACAATACTTCTCATAGAATCCGGTCACAGTCATAACTCTGTCGTCCGCAGGATAGTGCTTCATATTCCCTGTAACAAGGACCGCGCCGCAATGCCTTGCGACTTCAAGGAATTTCCTGTCGCTCTCATCGGTAAACGAGACATTCTTCAGCGATTCCGGGATGACAGATAACCCATTCCGCACGATCGGTTCCAACAGATAATCTACCTCCCAAAGAGAAAAACCAAATTTCGGTCGCCGGAGCACCCTCTCATACTCCTCCAGTATCCTGTAATCATAGCAGGCCGTAAACCGGCCTGCTATGACAGCGTTCACGATATAACCGGGCTTACTGTCCGCTGACCAAAGGGCTGAAACAAGAACATTTGTATCCAGCACAATATTCATCTGTCACTCTCCATTGCGGGCAGCGGCAATTTCCGCCTCGATCTCTTCCTCAGACATAAATCCGCGCGCAGCAGCCTTTCGCCTCATATTGTTGAAAGCGATCATAGCACGCGCCTGGCGGACCGCCTGGACAGTGTCGTCGAAGCAACCCTCCGGTATATCGATCATCAGCGCGGATGGCTTCCCGTTATTGGTGATAACGACCTCACTGCCTGAAGCCAAGTTCTCCCACACGCTCTTTGATTCTGTGCGCAAATCTCTTACGGAGTAGAAATTCATAGCTAAGCCCCCTTCTGGCCTCATTATTATACACAATCGTGTCCATTTTGTCAACGGATTATGCTCACATCTGGAAGACAAGACAAGACAATGAGGAAATTATGTCAACTTCTTCGTCATCATTTTTCCATACTCCCCATGCCTTCCCCTGCCTCCTGGACAAAGGCATGAAACAGCTTTCTGCTGTTCCCATCCACACGGAAGGAGAACTCCGGGTGCCACTGGACGGCCCACACGAAGCGCTTCCCCGGCATATATGCCGCTTCAATGACGCCGTCCGATGCGACGGCCATGGCGGACCATGCTGGAGCAAGCTCCTTGACCGCCTGATGATGATAGCTGTTGACTGCGAATGAGCCATCCCCCAGCAGCGCCGCGTTGATGAACTGTATTCCCCGGCATATCCCGAAGATGGGCTTATCACGCCTCAATGCAGCGTTCAGCAGTTTCACTTCCATGGCGTCCCGTTCTGGGCAGCACTCCCCGCAGGCCGTATCCTTTTCCTCGCCATTGAGGGACGGTCCCACATCCTGGCCGCCGGTGAACAAGAACTCCGTCGCAAAGTTCTATACGCTGGTCTATTTGCTCCACATCGTCCGTGAGCGGAAGCATATTAAAGCGCTTTTCTCGCTGCATGTCAAGCACGCATATCACTAGGCTATCCACAGTTTTTTTGTGGATAGACCAAAAAGCGGGGGCAGCAACTGCTCCGCAATTTTATATAGCCTATCACTATAAATCGGTCATTAGTATTAAACCCATTTTGGCGGCTTGGACGCCCAAAAAGTTATCGTATATGTTTTCAGTTTTGTAAAGTGCACTGCGAATGTTCCTCCTACAGCACACGCCATGGTCTCCCACTTTGTATACAGCGGCAATATCATTCCGTCACGTTTATCCTCCTTCAACTCTTTCAAATCTTTATAATAAACCAGTCCCAATTTTGCACACACCTCTACTGCATCGGCAGCCCACATTTTCTTGGCCATTTCGATGTCGATATCCTCATATTTCCATGGTGTAGTTATCTTGATACGGTATGCTGTTACGGTCTTACTTACATCTTGCAGTCTATGCTCTAAAACTTCCTCAAAACTCCATAGCTTATATCCCAATTCAGATCGCACCGGGCGAATATTGAGTTCTCGATTGCTCTTTTCGCGGATGATCTGCTGCAGTTTCGTTATGTGGTCACGCTGGTCTTCAAGCGTGCGTTCCAGCTGCTCCATATCTTTTAAAGACACCGAAACCTGCGTCGCTTTTTCCGGCTCCACCTCCATATAACCCTTACCGTCAGATGTCGCTCTCAGGTATTTTTTTATCATTTTTCAACCCCCATAAATAGTGTTCGGCAATGACCGATATGCGCGTATGTCCCATCGCAAGTGATACCGTCTGCATAGCCTTTTTATCCAACCATATTCCTCGCATATCCTTCCGACAGCAATATCGCTCTTCTCGCGGCAGAGTAGTAGGGTCACGAGCGATATCCCTATACATGCGCAGCGCATATTCAGCGCGAAGCGCGTGTACGTCAAGGTGGGAGGGTATTTCCGTCCAAACCAGTTCCTCCCCGGCTTCGTTCATGCGCGTTACAACGGCCTCTACTTCTTCCGGCGGACCCCATATTCTGGCCAAACGTTCACGACCGCCCTTCCCACAAATTACATGTACATAATACTCACCATCGTCCTCGACCAAATCCACGCCGCGCACTCGTGCAAGTTCTTTGTCAGCTCGCAAACCGGTACACCGGCAAAACGTAATTATTTCTTCGTTTTTCGTTTCCGAGAAATCGGTATCATTTTCCCTTCCGCGGCTTCGCTTTATATCTTCCCTTATGCGTGCAGGAAGGTCGTAATCCTCAGCATGAAGACCGAGAATTTTTGCAGGAGCAGCGAAGTAAGCCCTTATCGTGTAAGCGCTCATATTCCTGCCCCATCTACCCGGCTTGTTCTTTAGAATTTCAATATAAGTTGGCATAAACAATGCCGCCTCTTCAAGGTTTCGTGGTCGGTGGCCGTCAACACGAAAATCTGTGTCCCGCATTTCATCACAGTAATAATTCCACGATTTATGATAATCACTTACCGTCTTCCGCGCGTACAGTTTATCATCCATTTCACCCGGTATTTTTTTATCTACATGGCGCTTTCTTCCTACGCCATTCTTGTAGTATTCATTGAGCTTTTCGTGCCCTAATGCTCTCACGCAAGGCTTTTCATTTTGATGTTTTTTGCCCATATCTCGACCTTCCGGCGTTTTTTACACAGGATCGCCTGACCTGCCCCCCGCATTCGCGGTGTTAACGCACTGATCTCCCCGGGATTTTATACGAGGCCCAGAGCCCTCATCGCGGGCCACTTTTGGTCCGGCTTGTATGCGTGAGCACTTTGGCTGCGCAGGGTCTGTCGCGCGCTTTACGTCCGCGACCGGCGCTCTGCGGACTTTGTCCGCTTCGCGCCGTCCTAACGATGCCAGGGTTCCCTTAAGACTATCCCCCTTTGGGCACGCCTTTGGCGTGTGTATCCGCATGAATGCCGAAATGACCTTTGGCCAAGTCAGCTTTCATACCGGAACATTGGTCTTGGTCCCTGGAGGCCTCCGCCACACGGCCTCGGCTTTGACTTACTCGTCCGATGCCGGAGAGGGCGCTCACTGCCTCTGCGTCTCCCGACGCTTCTCAGCTGCAAGCTCTCATCCCACTCCCTCCCACATCGCTTCTTCTCATATGGGATATTACTATGGGTATAGTTTTATTATATGGGTATTGGCAAAACTGTCAACTTTTTGGGCAAAAGCAAAAATTAAATGGTTAGAACTCGGTTCTCAGAGGTTCTGCGCAGTGGCAGGCAAATTGTTCACTACTTTTAGTAATTCCTATTTATACCCGGTTTTGTCTGTTTTTTAGTCTTAGTGGCTGCTACACTCTCACACTCTGGTGAACCGGAGAGCAGAGCGCACCCCGGCCGGCCGGGCCATCCTTGAAATGTGCAGCCGAGATTATTTGTTTTGCAAAGATACTAATGTATTAGATTAAATTTAGGCGAGAAAAAACAGCCGATCACATTGATCAGCTGTTTTCCTTTAAAAACGATCCTGATAAAATTTGTGCAAAAATCCAAAATAACTTGTGGTAAAATCCAAATTCAAATCGTGGAAAAATACTTGATTTTTCCGCGCCCATATGATATAATCATCATGGAAAATAAAATAGCGGCAGTGCATTGGAGTTGGCGCTCCTTTGCACTTGCGCAGGTGCTCACTCCACCCGCACAGCGGACCGAATTGTCCGCGCCGCAGGCATATTATACCCTCTTCACCGGAGTTTTGCAAGGGTATAT
>CANRNF010000053.1 GCA_947631865.1 uncultured Oscillospiraceae bacterium
GACAAATTGCCCGATTTACCGCGCCCCGAACCCTCCGTTCGACACGAAAAGTTTGGTCCTTCATTGACAGCAGCGGAGGGCTTTATCCTGGGCACGGCGGCGAAGATGTTCACCATCGCGGGCCCGGTGATCACCTTCGGCCTCACCGCCAGCGTGGTGTATGGGTTGATACTGTGCCTGCTGCAATAAACGCGCCCCGGCCACATGAAAAGGCGGCCGGGGCTTTGTCATGACTCGAAATGCGGGAAATCCGACCTGAAAAGCAGTTGCAATCCGCCGGATAGGGGGCTAAAATTACATTGACAAGTCATTTGAACAGAGGATAGAAACAATGGACATGCAATATCTGCTCTTGCTGCAAAAGTTCCGCGAGGCCACGGGCGGGGTGCTGAACGACTTCTTTGTCCAGATCAGCGACCTTTCCTACGGCGTGTTTATCTGGATGCTGGCCTGCATCCTATTCTGGGCGGCGGACAAGAAGACGGGAGCGTTCCTGTTCCTCAATATCGCGGTCAACCGGTTCGTGATGCAGCTTTTGAAGCTGACCTTCTGCGTGTACCGGCCCTGGATTCGCGACCCTGGGATCGTGCCTGTTGAGACCGCCTCGGGCTACTCGTTCCCCAGCGGCCACAGCGTGACCGCCGCGTCCAATTACGGCACGGTGCTGGCGCGGTACGGAAAAAAGCACAGGGGCTTGGGCGCGCTCATGGTCGTCATGCTCCTTCTGACCATGTTCTCCCGCAACTACATAGGCGTCCACACCCCCCAGGATGTGGCCGTGGGCGCGGCGCTGGGCCTGACCGTGGTATTTCTGGGCACGCGGGCCTGGGAGTGGATCGAGGAAAAGCCCGGCCGGGACCGGATCGTCCCCATCGCGGGCGCGGCGCTGACGGCGCTGTTCCTCGTCTATATCTCTCTCAAGAGCTACCCCCTGGACTATGACGAGGCGGGAAAGCTGCTGGTGGACCCGGCCAAGATGATGAAAGATGGATACAAGGACGCCGGGCGGCTTTTGGGCGTGAGTTTGGGGTGGTATCTGGAACGGCGGTACGTCCGGTTCTCCACAGATGTGCCCGTGCTGACGAAGGTCACCCGCTGCGGCGTGGGCGCGCTGGTGCTGTTGCTGTACGAGCTGGCGTTCATGCCGGCCGTGACGGCCGCGGTGAGCCTGGGATGGATCGGCTTTGCGCTGACCTTCGGGGAGCTGATGGTGCTGATGGTGGTCTACCCGCTGTGCTTCTCCCGGCTGGAGGCCGGGAAAAGCACCCATAGAGCTTCCGCCGCCTGACGGCAAAATAGTATATAGCAAGGCCCTCCGGCATTGCCGGAGGGCCTTGCTTGTGGGGAAGCGTTATTCCACGCTGATCATGTAGTAGTACACCGGCTGGCCGCCACGGATGAGGCTGGTCTCGGCGTCCCCCAGGTTGGCGCCCAGGGCGTCGGAGAAGCTCTCCGCGTCCTTTTCCGCCACATCCTGGCCGTAGTAGACGGTGACGAACTCCGGGTCAAGTTCGGAGATGGCCGGCTCCAGGCCGGACACCAGCGCATCCGTGTCCGCGAAGGAGCCCACCAGCTGGCCGTCCATGAGGGTCAGGTACTCCCCGGCCTTGATGGCATGGCCGTCGAACTCGGAGTCCCGGGCCGCATAGGTGACTTGGATGGTATGCACGCTCTGGAGGGCGTCGTTGAACTCCGCCTCCAGGTCCTTGGGGTCCATGTCGGGGGACAGGCGCATCATGGCGCTGATGCCCTGGCACACGGAGCGGGAGGGGATCACGACGACCTTCTTGGTGGTCATGGGGATGCACTGCTCGGCGGCCATGATGATGTTCTTGTTGTTGGGGAAGACGAACACAGTCTCTGCCGGGGTCAGGTTCACCGCCCGGAGGATGTCCTCGGTGGCGGGGTTCATGGTCTGGCCACCGGAGACGATACCGTCCGCGCCCAGCTGGCGGAAAAGATCCTCCAGCCCGTCGCCGGCGCACACGCACACCGTACCCACCGGCTTCTCTGCGGGCACCGGGTCGGGAATGGCGTGGCTGTCTTCCTCCGCCGCCGGCTCCCCGGCGGGGGCGGTCTGCTGCTCGCCCATGGTGGTGTGCTGCTCCCGCATGTTCTCTATCTTCACAGTGATGAGCGCGCCGTAGGTCAGGGCCTGGGTCAGGACCTTGCCGGGCACGTTGGTGTGGACGTGGACCTTAATGATGTCGTCCTCGTCCACCAGAACGATGCTGTCGCCGATGTTGCCCAGGTAGGCCCGGAGCTGGTCGGCGCTCTTTTTCCGGTTGGCCTTGCGGACGATGAACTCAGTGCAGTATGTGAACTTGATCTCCTCGTCCGTGATGGCGGAGAAGTCCGCCTTCGCCTTGGCGGCGCCGGGGGTGGGGTTGGCGGTGACGCGGCCTTCCAGCCAGCCCAGCATGGCCTCCAGCATCAGGATGTAGCCGTAGCCGCCGGCGTCCACCACGCCGGCCTTTTTCAGGACCGGGTTCTGGTTCACCGTGTCGGCCAGGGCCTCCTTGCCGGCCTCCAGGGCGGCGTAGATGGTCTCCTCCATGTAGGGGGAGTCCTTGGCCTTGGCGGTGGCGGCCTCCGCCGCGAGACGGCTCACGGTGAGGATGGTGCCCTCGGCGGGCTTCATGACCGCCTTGTAGGCGGCCTCCACGCCGGAGGTCATGGCCCTGGCGTAATCCTCCGAGGAGGCGGTCTCCAGGCCCTTCAGGCCCTTGGACAGGCCCCGGAACAGCAGGGAGAGGATGACGCCGGAGTTGCCCCGGGCGCCCCGGAGCAGGGCGGAGGCCGTGGAGGCCGCCGTCTCCGCCACCGTGCCCACGTTCTTTTTCTGGCGCAGGTCCGTGGCGGCGGAACCCATGGTCAGGCGCATGTTGGTGCCCGTGTCGCCGTCGGGGACGGGGAACACGTTCAGATCGTTGATGGCCTGTTCGTTCGCTTCCAGCGCGTCGTATGCGCACAGGAGCATCTCCCGCAGCGCGGCGCCGTCGATATGTTCTCTCAAGATCAGTTACCTCAATCCAAAACGGAAGTCAGTCCATATTCATCGAGTCGATGAATACGTTCACACGGTTCACGGGCACGCCGGTGCTGGCGGTGACCTTGTAGCTGACCTCCGCGATGATGCTCTCGCAGAGGGCGGATACGTTCACCCCGTGATCCACTACGATATGAAGATCCACAAGAAGGGAGTCGTCCTCCCCAAAATCCACATGCACGCCCTTGGACATGGACTCCCGGCGCAGAAGCTGCCAGACGCCGCTTTCCTTGGAGCGGCTGGCCATGCCCTTCACGCCGAAGCAACTGGAGGCTGCGTCGCCCACGATGCTGGTGAAAACGTCGTTAGTGATCTCGATGACGCCTTTTTCGCTGGCTTTCCTGACCAAATCAATGACCCCCTTCGTCCAATCCGAGCATCCGGCCCCAAAACGGGCAGGATACACTATAGTTAAGCCTAGCCATTATACAGCATATTCACCAGTTTCTCAAGAAAAAATTTTCCGACCTGATTCATGAAAAAAGGAAATAAAAACGCTTTTCAAGAGGCGGTGTTTGTGCTATAATGCCCAATGGCAAGGCGCGTGGCGTCTTGTCTATCGATATGGCCTTGAAATTTATTACATAAAGGAGAAGCGCCTTATGTCCAAAGTTGTAAGAAGCAAAAAGACGATGGACGGCAACAACGCTGCGGCTCACGTGTCCTACGCGTACACCGAAGTTGCGGCTATCTACCCCATCACGCCGTCCAGCCCCATGGCCGACTTCGTCGACCAGTGGGCGGCTGCCGGACAGAAGAACGTGTTCGGCACCACGGTGAAGGTCCAGGAGATGCAGGCGGAGTCCGGCGCGGCCGGCGCCGTGCACGGCAGCCTGAACGCCGGCGCCCTGACCACCACCTACACCGCCAGCCAGGGCCTGCTGCTGATGATCCCCAACATGTACAAGATCGCCGGCGAGCTGCTGCCCTGCGTGTTCCACGTGTCCGCCCGTGCTCTGGCCTCTCACTCCCTGAGCATCTTCGGCGATCACACGGACGTGATGGCCTGCCGTCAGACCGGCTTCGCCATGCTGGCCGAGACCAACCCCCAGGAGGTCATGGACCTGTCCCCGGTGGCGCATCTGGCCGCACTGAAGGGCCGCGTTCCCTTCATCAACTTCTTCGACGGCTTCCGCACCTCCCACGAGCTGCAGAAGATCGAGGTCTGGGACTATAAGGACCTGGCCGACATGCTGGACATGGCGGATGTGGACGCCTTCCGCGCCCGCGCTCTGAACCCCGAGCGGCCCACCATGCGCGGCAGCCATGAGAACGGCGATATCTTCTTCCAGAACCGCGAGGCCATCAACAAGTACTACGAGGCCGTTCCCGGCATCGTGGAGGAGATGATGGCGAAGGTCAACGACAAGCTGGGCACCGACTACAAGCTGTTCAACTACTATGGCGCTCCCGACGCCGACCGCGTCATCATCGCCATGGGCTCCATCTGCGACGTGGCCGAAGAGGTCATCGACTACCTGACCGCCAAGGGCGAGAAGGTCGGCCTTATCAAGGTCCGCCTGTACCGTCCGTTCGCGGCCGACCGTCTGCTGGCCGCCATCCCCGCCACCTGCAAGAAGCTGGCCGTTCTGGACCGGACCAAGGAGCCCGGCGCCCCCGGCGAGCCTCTGTACCTGGACGTGGTCACCGCCCTGGCCGACGCCGGCAAGACCGACATCAAGGTCGTGGGCGGCCGTTACGGCCTGGCCTCCAAGGACACGCCTCCCTCCACGGTCGTGGCCGTGTACAAGGAGCTGGCCAAGGCTGAGCCCAAGAAGCTGTTCACCGTGGGCATCGTGGACGACGTGACCAACCTGAGCCTTGAGGAGGACGAGTCCCCCAACACCGCCGCGGAAGGCACCATCGAGTGCAAGTTCTGGGGCCTGGGCGGCGACGGCACCGTGGGCGCCAACAAGAACTCCATCAAGATCATCGGCGACTACACCGATAAATATGTTCAGGCCTACTTCCAGTACGACTCCAAGAAGACCGGCGGCGTCACCATCAGCCACCTGCGCTTCGGCGACAAGCCCATCAAGAGCCCGTACTACATCAACAAGGCCGACTTCGTGGCCTGCCACAACCCCTCCTATGTGGACAAGGGGTTCAAGATGGTCCAGGACGTGAAGCCCGGCGGCGTGTACCTCATCAACTGCCAGTGGAAGCCCGAGGAGCTGGCCAAGCACATCGACGGCGCCTCCAAGCGCTACATCGCCCAGAACAACATCCAGCTCTACACCATCGACGCCATCGACCTGGCGCTGGAGATCGGCATGGGCAAGCGCACCAACACCATCCTCCAGTCCGCTTTCTTCAAGCTGGCCAAGGTCATGCCCGAGGCGGAGGCCATCCAGCACATGAAGGATGCCGCCACCAAGAGCTACCGCAAGAAGGGCCAGGACATCGTGGACATGAACCACAAGGCCATCGACCTGGGCGCCAACGCCTTCGTGAAGATCGACGTGCCCGCCGACTGGGCCAACTGCACCGACGACGCCGCGCCCGCTGTCCATGAGGACCGTCCCGCCGTCATGAAGATGGTGAAGGACATCCTGAACCCCGTGGGCAAGATGGACGGCGACAGCCTGCCCGTGTCCGCCTTTGTGGATCACGTGGACGGCACCTTCCAGCTGGGCGCCGCTGCTCACGAGAAGCGCGGCGTGGCCGTGACCGTGCCTCGCTGGGATGCTGCCAAGTGCGCTCAGTGCAACCAGTGCGCCTTCGTCTGCCCCCATGCCACTATCCGTCCCTTCGCTCTGACCGAGGCCGAGGCCAAAGCGGCCCCCGCCGAGGCCAAGCTGGTGGACTTCAAGGCCGGCAAGGGCAAGGGCGTCTACAAGTACACCATGGCCGTGAGCCCGCTGGACTGCATGGGCTGCGGCGTGTGCGTGGGCGTCTGCCCCACCAAGGCCATCACCATGGTGCCCCGCGAGGAGGAAGCTCCTCAGGAGGCCGTGTGGGATTACATGGTCACCAAGGTGCCTCAGAAGGACGAGCTGTTCGGCCTGACCGTGAAGGACAGCCAGTTCCATCAGCCGCTGCTTGAGTTCTCCGGCTCCTGCGCCGGCTGCGCCGAGACCAGCTACGCCCGCCTGATCACCCAGGTCTGCGGCGACCGCATGTACATCTCCAACGCCACCGGCTGCTCCTCCATCTGGGGCGGTCCGGCCGCTACCAGCCCCTACACCGTCAACAAGGACGGCCATGGTCCCGCGTGGGCCAACTCCCTGTTCGAGGACAACGCCGAGCACGGCCTGGGCATGTATCTGGGCCAGAAGGCCGTCCGCGACCGCCTGAAGGGCCTGGTGGAGGAGATCGCCGCCAATGGCAAGAAGGAAGACGTGAAGGCCGCCGCCCAGGAGTATCTGGACACCTACGACGACGGCGCGAAGAACGACGCCGCCACCAAGAAGCTGGTGGAGCTGCTGGAGAAGCAGGACTGCGGCTGCGAGCGCCGGGCGGAGCTGCTGAAGAACAAGGAGTATCTGTCCAAGAAGTCCGTGTGGATCTTCGGCGGCGACGGCTGGGCCTACGACATCGGCTTCGGCGGCCTGGATCACGTGCTGGCCCAGGGCGAGGACGTGAACGTGATGGTCTTCGACACCGAGGTCTACTCCAACACCGGCGGCCAGGCCTCCAAGGCCAGCCAGATCGGCCAGGTGGCGCAGTTCGCCGCGGCCGGCAAGTCTGTGGCCAAGAAGAGCCTCGCCCAGATCGCCATGACCTACGGCTACATCTATGTGGCCCAGATCGCCATGGGCGCCAACCCCGCCCAGGCCCTGAAGGCCATCACCGAGGCCGAGGCCTATCACGGCCCGTCCCTGATCATCGGCTACGCCCCCTGCGAGATGCACTCCATCAAGGGCGGCATGACCAACTGCCAGGCTGAGATGAAGAAGGCTGTGGACTGCGGCTACTGGAACCTGTTCCGGTACAACCCCGCCCTGGCCGCGGAGGGCAAGAACCCCTTCTCCGTGGATTCCAAGGCGCCCACCACCTCTTACCGCGACTTCATCATGAACGAGGCCCGGTACTCCGCTCTGACCATCAACTTCCCCGAGCGTGCTGAGAAGCTGTTCACGGAAGCTGAGAAGAAGTCCAAGGAGCGCTATGCCAACCTGGAGCTCCAGAAGGCCATGTTCGAGCAGGAAGTCTCCGCGAAGTAAATCTCCAAACCAACGCACCGCGCCCCCGGCCACGAGCCGGGGGCGTTTTTTATCCCCGCCCTTGACATCCGCCGCTGGGGCGGTCATAATGATTTATAATAAGAGGAAGAAGGAAGACCCTGTTTTGAAAAGGAGGTCCACCATGGACGAACAGGATAGGAACGTTCAGCAGCCGGAACAGCCGGCGCAGCCCGAGCCCCAGGAGCCTCAGCCCGGCCCTAAGCACGGCGGCTCCAGGTGGATCATCATCCTGGTGATATTGGTGCTCATCGCCGCCGCAGCGGCGGTGGTGACAAGGGTGGTCATCCCCAACAACCGCTACGCCATCGCGGAAAAGGCCCTGGCGGGCGGGGACTATGAGGAGGCCATCGCCGCCTTTGAGGCACTGGGGGACTTCAGGGATAGCCCCGACCGGGCGGCGGCCGCGAGGGACGCCCGGATCGAGGCCCAGAACGCCGCTGCGTATGACGAGGCGGCGAAGCTTATGGACAACGGGGACCTGGAGGGCGCCTTGGCGGCTTTCGAGGCTCTGGGCGATTATGCCGACAGCGCCGCCCAGGCGGAGCTTGCCGGGCAGAGGATAGAGGAGCGCAACGCCGCGGATTACGCGGCGGCGGAGGAGCTTTTGGAGGTCGGGGAGTACGAGAAGGCCATCGCCGCCTTCGAGGCTCTGGCGGACTATAACGACAGCGCGGACCGGGCCGAGGAGGCCCGTGCGGCGAAGGTCGATGAGGAGAACGCGGAAAGCTACCGCGAGGCGTCGGAGCTGTTCGCCGCCGGGGACTATGTGGCCGCGGCGGCCGCCTATGAGGCCCTGGGTGACTACGCCGACAGCGCCCAGCGGGTGCCCATGGCCCTCTATTCCGCCGCTACCGCTCTCGCGGACAGCGGACGCAGCGCCGCGGCCGCCATCGGCTACTATGCCTTGGGGGACTACGCCGACGCCCAGGAGCGGAGCATGAAGCTGTGGGCCCGGGCCGCGGGCCAGACCGTGGACGCCGCGGGCGGTATGGCCGCCGCCGTGATGGACGGCGGCAAGCGAGCGGAATGCCTGGGGGAGGGCGGCTCGATCGGTTCCACCAACGAGGTAAGCCCCATCACGGCTGTGGCCCTGGGGGACGGCTGGATGGCCTGTCTTTCCAAAAACGGCGCCGTGCAGATCGCCGGCGACGGCGGGCACATCGACACGGCCCGGTGGGCGGATATCAAGGCCATCTCCGCGTCCGCCTATCTGCTGGGGCTCAAGTCCGACGGCACCGCCCTGACCGCCGGTCAGTCCACGCCGGAGGAGCCCGCCCCCGATGTGAGCGGCTGGAGCGACGTGGTGGCCGTGGCGGCGGACCCCGCCTACGCCCTGGGGCTCAGGGTGGACGGGACCGTGGTGACCGCCGGGACCGGCGCGCCCGACGTGAGCGGCTGGTCGGACGTGATCGCCATCGACGTGGGGTCGGATTACGCCTTGGGCCTCACCGCCGAGGGCAAGGCCGCGACCGTCAGCGTGACACCTGGGAAGGACGCCCCGGACGTGAGCGGCTGGACGGACATCATGGCGGTGGCTGCCGGGAATGATTTCGCCGTGGGTCTCACCGCCGACGGCACTGTAGTGACAGCCGGGGAACTGGCCCCGGACGTGAGCGGCTGGAAGGACATCGCCGCCATCGCCGCGGGAGCCGGCTTCGCCCTGGGGGTGAAGACCGACGGCACCGTGGTGACCGCCGGGGAGAACGCCCCGGACCTGAGCGGCTGGAACGGTGTAGTTTTAAATTGATAAAAACATTGACAAATCCCGGAAATCATGTATAATAAATTGGCTTGGCCGTTTAGGCCAGGCCAATTTCCTTGCTCCTGGGGACAACAGGGGCCACTAGACCAGAAGGAGGTGCTCAAATGGCGAAAACAAGCGAGAAGTACGAAGTGATGTACATCATCGACCCCAATCTGGAGGAAGAGGAGCGTACAGCCATCGTAGACAAGTTCAAGGCGCTTGTGGAGCAGCACGGCACAGTCGATGAGATGGAGGTCAAGGACAAGCAGAAGCTGGCCTACCCCATCAACTACATCGGCGAGGGCTACTATGTGCTGGTGAAGTTCACAAGCGACCCCGCCTTCCCGGCGGAGCTGGACCGTGTGCTGGGTATCACCGACGGCGTCATGCGCAGCCTGATCACGCTGCGTTACGACTGACGGAGGGGTAAAATGCTCAACCACATCGTTATCATGGGCCGGCTCACGAAGGATCCCGAGCTGCGCTACACCCAGACCCAGACGCCGGTGGCGTCCTTCCGTCTGGCGGTGGATCGGGACTTCAGCGGCAGCAACCAGGAACGTCAGACCGATTTCATCGACTGCGTGGCCTGGCGGAAAACGGCGGAGTTCGTGTCCAAGTACTTCCAGAAGGGGAGCATGGCCATCGTATCCGGCCGCCTTCAGATGCGCGAGTGGACCGACCGGGACAACAACCGGCGGATCAGCGCTGAGGTCGTGGCCGACAATGTGTACTTCGGCGAGAGCAAGCGCTCCCGCGAGGACGGCCAGTATGCCGGCGGCTCTTCCGCTTCCGGCGGCTACTCTTCCAGAGCCGCTTCCGGCGGCCTGAACGCCGGATACAGCGGCGCCCCCGACGGGGGCAGCGCGTTCGCCGAGCTGGATGACGGCGACGGCGAACTGCCATTTTGATAAAGGAGGATAAGCGAAATGCCTTTCGATAAAGCCAACGCGGCCGAGACCGGCAATCGTGCGCCGGCGGCCAAGCCCCGCAAGCGCCGCAAGGTGTGCCAGTTCTGCGTGGACAAGATGACCCACGTGGACTACAAGGACACCGCCCGCCTGCGCAAGTATCTGTCCGAGCGCGGCAAGATCCTGCCCCGCCGCACCACCGGCACCTGCGCCATGCATCAGCGCCAGCTGACCACTGCCATCAAGCAGGCCCGTCAGATCGCGCTCCTGCCTTACGTGGGCGACTGACGCTTTTCCCCGTGAGACCCGCTGCGCGGGGCTTTCATGGGGGCCCCGTAACAATGAAACGCCCCGCCGAAAGGCGGGGCGTTGGTGCGTTTATTGGGATCATTATATGGCCTCTTTGGCCTTTTCCAGAGCGGCGATCACCCGGTCGCACCAGGCGTCGAACTCCGGGTCCGGCTTCTGGCACTCCTCCGGATGGGACAGCACATAGTCCAGTGCGATGCGCACGCCCACGTGGAAGGGCACGGTGGTCCGCATGTCCGGGGCCAGGCGCTTGAGCTTTCGGTTATCGAAGCTGACGCACACCGCCTTGTCGCCGATGAGGTTGCCCGTAAACTCCAGGCCGTACTTGTCGCCCACAGCGGCCAGAAATTCGCTGGACACGTGGTAGGCGTGGAGGGGCACGCCCAGGGCGTCCGCGATGGTCTGGTAGATCTGGTCCCAGGTCAGGACCTCGTCCCCGGTGATCTGGAAGGCCTCGCCGATGGCGTGGCGGTTGCCCATGAGGGCGGTGTAGCCCACGGCGAAGTCCCTGTTGAAGGTCACGTGCCAGAGGCTGGAGCCGTCGCCGTGGATGATGACCGGCTTGCCCGCCAGCATCCGGGCGATGACCTGCCAGGAGCCGTTCTTTCCGTGGACGGCCAGGGGGACGTTCCGCTCGTCATAGGTGTGGCTGGGCCGGACGATGGTGACAGGGAAGCCCTCCTCCCGGTACTTTTTCATAAGGAACTCCTCGCAGGCGATCTTGTTCCGGGAGTATTCCCAGTAGGGGTTGGCAAGAGCCGTGCCCTCGGTGAGGATGTGGCTCGCGGCGGGCTTGTGGTAGGCCGAGGCGGAGCTGATATAGATGTACTGGGCCGTACGGCCCCGGAACAGCCGCCAGTCACGCTCCACCTGCTCCGGAACAAAGCCCACGAACTCGCCCACCACGTCGAAGGTCGCGTCCCCCAGGGCCCGGAGCACGGCGGCCTCGTCGTTGATGTCCACGGTGATCTGGTGCACGCCCGGGGGCGTCACATGGGAGCGGCTGCCCCGGTTGATGAGCGTGACGTCCCAGCCCAGCTCGTTCACCAGCCGCCGCACGATGGCGGCGCTGATAGTGCCGGTCCCGCCGATGAAAAGTGCTTTCATAGCTGCGCCTCCCAAATCATTATTTCCCCACGCAGAAGCGGGAGAAGATGCCGTTGGTAACGTCCTCCCGGACCGTGCGGCCGGATAGCTCGCCCAACGCGCCCAGAGCGCCCTCGATCTCCGTGAGCACCGCGTCGGGGGCGAGACCGTACCCCATGGCCTCTTTCGCGGCCCGCACATAGTCCAGCGCCCGGCCCACGGCGTCCGCCTGGCGGGGGTTGGTGAGCATCTCCCCGGCGGGGACGGGCTCATCATCTGTGAACAGGGCGGCCACGGCCGCCTCCAACGCGTCCAGCCCCGCGCCGGTGAGGGCGCTGACGGATATGGCCCCGTCCATGTCCCAGGCGGAGGGCAGGTCGGACTTGTTCTTGATGAGGATGTGCCGGGGCGCGGCTTTTGCCGCGGCCAGGACCTGGCCGTCTTCCGCCGTGAGGGGGACGGAGCCGTCCAGCACCGCCAGGACCAGGGCGGCCCCCTCCGCGGCGGCGTGGGCCCGGAGCACGCCCTCCTTCTCCACCGGGTCGGCGGTGTCCCGCAGGCCCGCAGTGTCCAGAAGGCGCAGCAGCGTCCCGCCTAGGACGGCCTTCTCCTCAATGGTGTCCCGGGTGGTGCCGGGGATGTCGGTGACGATAGCCCGGTCATAGCCCAGCAGGGCGTTCAGAAGGGAGCTCTTGCCCGCGTTGGGGCGGCCCAGAATGGCGCAGGGCACGCCGTTTTTCAGCACGTTCCCCCGCCGGAAAGTGGCCAGCAGGCGGGAAAGGGACTCCTCCGCCTCAGTCATAGTTTCCCCGTACTGGGCCAGGGTGAAGGGCTCGATGTCCTCGTCCGGGTAGTCGATGACCGCGTGGTAGTGGGAGCATATGGCCGTGAGCTCGTCGTAGACCGCATCGGTCTTTTTGCGGATGGCTCCGTCCAGCTGGGCGGCGGCCAGTTCCGCGATTTGGGGCGTCTCGGCGTCGATGAGGTCGATGACCGCCTCCGCCTGGGTCAGGTCCATGCGGCCGTTCAAGAAGGCCCGGCGGGTGAACTCCCCGGCCTTGGCCTGGCGCGCCCCGGCGGCGAAGAGGCTGTCCAGCGCTGAACGCAGCACCACGGGGGAGCCGTGGCATTGGAGCTCCGCCGTGTCCTCGCCGGTGTAGCTGTTGGGGCCCCGGGAGACCGTGGCGAGACATATGTCCAGCACGGCCCCGTCCGCGGCGGCCAGCTTTCCCAGTATGAGCCGCCGGTCGGCCCGCTGGCTCATAGGCGCGCCGGTAAGGGGCGTGAACACCCGGTCCACCACGGCCAGGGTGTCCGGTCCGCTGACACGCACGATGCCGATAGCGGACAGGACCTGACCGGTGGATATGGCGGCGATGGTGTCAAAGGCGCCGCCCTCCCGGGCGGCGCAGGGGTGATTTTTGTCGTTGCTCATTTCTTTTCTCCGTCGTCCAGCTGGGCCAGATGGTAGGTCAGGACCAGCAGGCTGTCCGAGAAGTGGATGCTCTCCACCAGGGGGCCGTTCTCGCCCACCTCCAGCTCGGTGTTGGTAAAGTTCCAGATGGCGCGGATGCCCGACGCCACCAGGGTGTCGGTCAGCTCCTGCGCCGCGTGCCGGGGCACGGTCAGGATGGCGATGTCCACCTTCTTCTCCCGCACGAAGGGGCCAAGGTCCTTCACGTCATAGATGGGGAAGCCGTCGATGTCCTTGCCGATGACGGAGGGGTCCACGTCGAACGCGCCCAGAAAGGAGTAGCCCTCGATGATGAAGTCGAAGTTCTGCACCAGAGCGGTGCCCAAGTTGCCGGCGCCCACCAGAATGGCGGAATAGCCCCGGTAGGTGCCCAGGATCTGCCCGATCTCCTTGCGCAGGGAGTCGATGTTGTAACCGTAGCCCTGCTGCCCAAACTCGCCGAAGCAGGAGAAGTCCTGCCGTATCTGGGAGGGGGTGAGCCCCATCTGGCGGCCCAGCTTGTCCGAGGAGATGCGCTCCTCGCCCTTGCTGGCCAGGTCGTCCAGCTTTCGCAGATACCGGGGGAGCCGGCGGATCACGTTGTTGGAAACATTGGACCTTTTCACGTCTGCCTCCTTGTAACAATCACAGCCGTACAATGGAACAAAATGGAATCCTGTTATACCGAATTTACCACATTTCTGGGAAAGTTGCAAATGTTATTGTATGCTCCCGCGAAAATATGCTATAATGCCTATATTAAGACCGGGCAGGCCCAGCACAATCCACAAAAGCCCGGCGGAAACGGACGGTATCCATGGCGGAAAAACGGCTGCCCCATGCCTATTTGCTCACCGGGCCCGAGGGTCCGGAACGGGACGCTGCGGCCAGAAGGCTTGCCGCGACGCTGCTGTGCACGGGCGCGGAGCCTCCCTGCGGGGTGTGCCGGGACTGCCGGAAGGTGATGGCGGGCATCCACCCGGACGTGAGCGTGGTGGAGCGGGAGGCCCGGGATAAGGGCCTGCGGCAGGACATCGTGGTGGGCCAGATACGGGCCATGACGGCGGACGCCGTCCTCGCGCCCAACGAGGCCGCCCGGAAGGTGTACATCGTCGCCCAGGCGGACAGGATGAACGACCAGGCCCAGAACGCCCTTTTGAAGGCTCTGGAGGACCCGCCCGGCCACGCCTGCTTCATCCTCTGCGCCGCGGGGACGGACGGGCTGCTGCCCACGGTCCGGTCCCGGTGCGTCCGGGCGGAGAGCGCCGCCGGACGGGATGGGAAAGACGCGGGCCTTTCCGAGATGGCGAAAGCGTATCTGGAGGCCGCGGCCACAGGCGACGCTGCCCAGGTGGCGCTGGCATGCATGAGCCGGGCCAAATTGAGCCGGGAGGACACGGAGGCCTTTGCCGGCGGGGTGAAGGACGCCATATGGCAGATCATGGCCGGCCGGACCCAGAACCCCGGCCTGGACCGGGCGCGGCTGGCGAAAATAGACGCGCTCATGGATAAGACTTTGGACCATCTGCGGCACAACGTGCAGCCCAAGCAGCTGTTCGGCATGCTGGCCGCGGAGACATTGAGGTGATCGGGATATGACAGAAGTTGTGAGTATCAAATTCCGCGACCGGGGCAAGAGCTATTTCTTCGACCCGGCGGGGTTGGATTTGAAGGTGGGCGACAAGGCCGTGGTGGAGACCAGCAAGGGCCTGGAGATCGGCACCGTCGTCCAGGGCAGCCGCCAGGTGGAGGATGACCAGGTGGTGGCGCCCCTGCGCCCGGTGGCCCGCGTGGCCACAGAGGACGACCTGCGCATCGAGGAGCTTTGCCGGAAGAGGGAGCGGGAGGCCTACGTGATAGGCCGGGAGAAGATCGCCGCCCACGGCCTGGACATGAAGCTGGTGGACGTGGAGTGCTCCTTCGAGGGGAACAAGATCATATTCTTCTTCTCCAGCGACGGGCGCGTGGACTTCCGGGAGCTGGTGAAGGACCTGGCGGGGGTGTTCCGCACCCGTATCGAGCTCAGGCAGATCGGCGTCCGGGACGAGGCCCGGATGCTGGGGGGCCTTGGCATCTGCGGCCAGCCCTTCTGCTGCGGTACCTTCATCGAGGAGTTCAAGCCGGTGTCCACCAAGATGGCGAAGGTGCAGAACCTGAGCCTGAACCCGGCGAAGATTTCCGGCTGCTGCGGCCGGCTCATGTGCTGCCTGCGCTATGAGCAGCCGGCCTACGAGGAGCTGGTGAAGAACGTGCCCAAGACCGGCGCCTTCGTGGAGACGCCGGACGGCTACGGCAACGTGAATCAGGTGAATATTCTGCGTCAGACTGTCCGGGTGAAGCTGGATGGGGACGGGGACGACGCCTACCGCCAGTATGACGCGGAGGACGTGGCCGCGGTGCCTGGGGGACGGCCCCGGGACGGCAGTCAGCCGCCCCATGTGCTGGTGGTCAAGCCCAAGAAGGTGAAGGAGCCCGCGGAGGAAGAGGACCCCTGGGAGCGGCCGGAGCTGCTCATCTCCATGCCCGGCGAGGAGACGGCGGTACCTGCCTCCAGCCCGGAGCAGCAGGAGAAACCCCGGGAGACCGCCGGGGAGGCCAGTAAGCCCAGGCAGAGCCGGCCCCGCCGCCAGGGCGGTAATCGTCCCCGGCAGGAGAAGACCGCCGGCCAGCGGACCCAGCCCAAACAGCAGCGGTCCAACCGGCCCCGGCAGGGCCAGCCCAAGCAGGACGGCCAGACCCCCAGGGAGCAGTCCCAGAAGGCCCGGAGCAAGAACTACTACGGCCGCCGCCGGCCCTTCAACCGCCGGCCCAAGAGCGAAGGCGGCGGACAGCCCAAGAGCGAGGGCTAAAAGCCAGGAGAATATGAAAAGGGCGCGTTTTGCAACGCGCCCTTCCTTGTTGAGCGCCTCCCTCGGACGAGGGAGGTGGCGCGGCGATAGCCGCGACGGAGGGAGAGATAAACTGTTTCCCTCCCCCAGTCACGTCGTCAGAGCACGCAGGCCAGGCCTCCCTTTGCCGCAAGCGGCAAAGCTCGAGTGGCCCGCGGCTCCTCCTCTCCCCACGCGACCCGCTTCGCTGGGCTCGCGCGGGGACCCCAAAAGCGCTGACAGCCCCCTCGTCTGAGGGGGCCATCATTATAGTTTACATAATTATTTTTCCTTGAAGGCGGCCTTGAGGAAAGCGTCCACCTGCTTCTTGGTGTCGAAGCAGCAGATGGTCACCTGGTTGCCCATGACTCCGGCCAGGGCGTCGGGCATCCGGGTGAACAGGCGCACGTTATCGGCGTACTTTTCTTCCAGCTCCTCGTGGGTCAGAGCGTAGTCCACATCGTCCCGGCGCCCCGCGTAGACGCAGTAGCTGTGGGGCCCGTCAAAGCTGTGGCGGCACTCGTCGAAAGCGATCATGTCGGCCCAGATCTGGTACACGTCCGTGCTCTGGCTGAAGTTGAGCATGTCCGGGGTGTACCCGCCTGCGGGGCGCATGTTGACCTCCAGGGCCACGATGTCGCCCTTCTTGCCAAGGCCCTCCTTGTCAGCGGTGAGCCGGAAGAACTCCAGGTGGAAGAACCGGCTGAAGGCCCCGAAGGCCTTCAGGGTGGCCTTGCCGGCAGCCTCCACCTCGGGCGGGACAGCTTTGTTTACATAATACGAGCAGGGTTTGTGCTCGTTGGCCATGTCCATGATGGAGTCGGGAGAGATGTGGCTGGCGGCGAAGAGGACCTGGCCCTTGGAGTCGCAGACCCCGTCATAGGTGGTGACCTCGCCGGGGACGAACTCCTCCATGAGGTAGGGCACGTCCGGCTTGGAGGCGAAGAAATCCCGCACGTCCTGATCGCTCTTCAGTTTATAGGTGGCTGCGGCGCCCACGCCATTGTCGGGCTTCACCACCACGGGGTAGCCCACCTTGGCGGTGAACCGCAGGGCGGCCGCCTCCGTGGTGAGGGGCAGATACCGGGCCATGGGCACGCCGGCCTTTTTGTAGTACTTCTTCATGAGCGTCTTGCTCTTGAACTTCTCGATCTGGTCCGCCTTGAGGCCCGTGGTGATGTTGAACTCGGTGCGCAGGCGGGCGTCCTGCTCCAGCCAGTACTCGTTGTTGGACTCCACATAGTCGATCTTCCTGTACCGGTAGGAGAAGTAGGCCACGGCCCGGTAGACCTGGTCGTAGTTCTCCAGGGTGTCCACCTTGTAGTACTCGGTGAGGGCGCCCTGCAGCTCCGGGTGCAGGTTTTCATAGGGGCAGTCGCCCACGCCCAGCACGTTCACGCCGTTGCCGGCCAGGCGCATGCAGAAAAAGCGGTAGGCCTCCGGGAAGTTGGGGGAGATGAAGACGAAATTCATGGTGTTCTCCGTTCTTTGTTGATTTAAGGTAATAAACATTATAATGCATTCTGTCCCGGATTGCAAGAGCATTGACAGCCGCCGCCGAAACGGCTACAATGTCGCCGAGGAGATGATCGTATGCGAAAGATATTGCTTGTCATCGATATGCAGAAGGACTTCATCGACGGCTCCCTGGGCACTAAAGAGGCCCAGACCATCGTGGACCGTGTGGCGGAGGAGATAGGAAAGTACCCGGCGGAGAACGTGTTTGCCACCCGGGATACCCACCCAGCCGACTACCTGGAGACCCAGGAGGGGCGGAACCTGCCCGTGGTCCACTGCGTGAAGGGCACCCCGGGCTGGGAGATCAATGAAAAGATTGCGGCCGCGCTGGGGAGCGCCGAAATCATTGACAAACCCACCTTTGGCTCCGTGGCCCTGGCGGAAAAGATCAAGGCTCTGGCGGAAAAAGAGGAGCTGGAGATCACCCTGGTGGGGCTGTGCACGGACATCTGTGTGGTGTCCAACGCCCTGCTGGTGAAAGCGTACCTGCCGGAGACCCCGGTGAAGGTCATCGCGGACTGCTGCGCCGGCGTGACTCCGGAGAGCCACAAGGCTGCCCTGGAGACCATGAAGATGTGCCAGGTGGAGATCGTGTGAAAATGGGAAGAGGGCGCGGTAGATGACCGCGCCCTCTTTGGAAAAATCCCTTGCAATTAAAGGGATATGGCTCTATAATGACATAAACGGGATAACAAAGGCGGGACGTGAAGTGCTGGAACCACTCCACGCCCCTATGCAGGAGAAGCAGCCTCCCACACAGCAGAAATCTGCGCCAGCCCCATTATAACCGTTCGCGCCTTGTTTTACAAGGGCGAAAGGCGGAAGGGGTCTGTGTTGTCGTATGACGGTGTAGGGATAACTCCCTGCGCCGCCTTTTGTTATCCCGGCAGGAAGGCCGTGGGGCGGGGTATACCCGCTCCCTGGCCCGACTGTCGGGAGACAAACGCCAGCACCTGGCGCATTTTTTGCTGTGGAGGTAGAGAGAATGACCGGTTACCCGTCCATCGACAAGCCCTGGCTGAAGTATTACAGCGATGAGGCGATCCATGAGCCCTTGCCTGAGTGCACAATGTACGAGTATCTCTGGGAGAACAACAAGGACCATCTGGATGATGTGGCGCTGGTTTATTTCAAAAAGAAGATCACCTATAGGGAAATGTTCTCCATGATTGACAAAACGGCCAAAGCCTTTTTGTCTATTGGCGTAAAGTCCGGGGATGTGGTAACTGTCTTGATGCTCAACCAGCCGGAAATGGTCTATATGCTCTACGGCCTGAACAAGATCGGCGCGGTCTGCTGTGTGGTGAACGTCCTGTCCAGCGAAAAAGAACTGATCCATTATCTAGCTGAGGGAAAGTCAAAATTCTTTGTCGCGCTGGACGCCTTTATTGACAAGTCTTATACTGCGGCGAAAGAGTACGGTGTCAGCAAACTCATTTATGTGCCGCTCTGGCAATCCCTTGGAGCGCTGAAGAATAAGCTCTACCGTCTCAAGGTGAAGAAACCAGCATATATGGATAGTTTCGTGATGTCCTGGAATGCTTTTATATCCGGCGCTTCTGTCATTGGCGAGGTCGTGCCGGCGAAGTACGAAAAGGACAAATGCACCGTGATCGGGCATACGGGCGGTACGACGGGCACGCCCAAAGGTGTTATGCTTACGGACTATGCCTTTAACTCAGTTTTTGAGCAAGAAAAGTGGATGTTTGAGCGTCGGCCAAATGACTCTCTCATGGATATGATCGTTCCGTTTGCCATCTATGGCCTAGCCAGCAACATTCATATTGCAATGTGTTTTGGCGTACAGCTCATTTTGATTCCCAAAGTTGACCCCGAAAAAACCGATGAGCTATTGCTAAAATATAAGCCGAACCATGTTGCGAGCATCCCCAGTTATTGGACAGCCATCCCCAATAGCAAAATACTTAACAATGTCTCGTGGCTCAGAACAGCGGTTGCAGGCGGAGCCGGGATGAATAGTGAGCTGGAGAACAGCTTGAATGACTTTTTTTCTTCCCATGGTAGTACAGCTTACGTCACCAACGGCTATGGCATGAGTGAAGTTTGCGGAGCTGCATGTATGCAGACGAAGAATAGTTCAGCCGTCGGCAGCGTGGGAATTCCCCTGTGCAAAACGGTTGTCGCTGCGTTCGAGCCGGAGACAACTGATGAGAAAAAATATGGAGAGATCGGCGAGTTGTGCATAAAGTCCCCTTGCATGATGCTCGGATATGTTGGCAACGAAGAAGAAACGGCACAGGTTATGAAGCGCCATAAAGATGGGGTCTGGATTCATACAGGTGACTTAGGATATGTTACAGAAAATGGAGCCGTCTACATTAAAGGTCGGATTAAACGGGTCTATATCACCCAGCACAATGGCGTCGTCTCAAAGATATTCCCCGACCGGATAGAGAAGACGATCCTTGCACATCAGGCTGTAGAAGAGTGCTGTGCTGTCTGCATCTCTCGAAAGGATGGGACCTACCTACCGGTCGCTTACCTTGCGTTGAAAGAAAGGAGCGCAGATCACATGAGGGTCCAAGAAGAGGTGTCCGTTCTGTGCAAACGGGATTTGCCGGAATATGCGCAGCCGGTTAGCTATGTTTTTCTGGATGCGCTTCCCAAAACCGCTGTCGGCAAGGTGGACTACCGGGCCTTGGAACAGCAGGCGGCCGACAACTGAACAGAAATGCCGGGCCAGCATTCGCTGACCTGGTATTTCTCCCTTGCAATTTGACCATGATAATAGTAAGATGAAAAGGAAAGGAGGGAGCGCCTTGGTATACACCGTTCATGAGCTGCGGGACATGGTCACGCCGATCGCCGTGAAGTATGGGCTTAAAGGCGTGTCCCTTTTTGGCTCCTATGCCCGGGGCACCGCGTCGGAGGACAGCGACGTGGACCTTCTCATTGACACCACGGGGACGGACATCCGCTCCTTGCTCCAGGTCGCTGGTATCCACGAAGAACTGGAGAGGACGCTGCGCAAAAGCGTCGATCTTCTCACGCTCAGCTCCCTGACCCAGACACAGCAGATGCCCAGCGAGGCCCGCTTTCGCGAAAACGTAATACAGGAAAGAAAGGAACTATATTAGCGCTGTCTGCGCTGAAACCATAAGATAAAGGCCTGTGCCGGATGGCACAGGCCCGTTTGCTATACGTTTTTACCCCTGCCTCGCCGGCAGCCGTTTTCCCGCATGTCTCTTTTTCCGCTGGGAGCGGACCACCACGTAGACCATCATGACGATGGTGATGATGTAGGGGATGGTGTTGGTCAGATCGGAACTGATGTAGTCCTGCAATCGCAGGCCGATAGCGTCGAAGAAGCCGAACATCAGCGCGGCAATGTAGGCCATGGCGGGGTTCGCCTTGCTGAAGATGACGCAGGCGAAGGCGATATAGCCCCGGGAGTTGGCCATGTTCTCGGCGAAGGTGCCCTGGAGCTGGCCCAGGGA
>CANRNF010000054.1 GCA_947631865.1 uncultured Oscillospiraceae bacterium
CAATACCCCCTGTCGTAGTTATTCTCCTACAACAGGGGGGCTTTTGTCTACTGTCCTCTTTTTATGGGCCAGTGCAATTTGGGGGGTTCTTGCTATATTGGAGTCAATGTTTGGTCAACATGAGAATTCAGCTCTGCACCAGCTTTTGTGCTTGCCCTGTCGTCACAGAATTGCCCAAACGGCCTCGTCTCACTAACTCTGCCCGGTCCTCACCGCATGGCGAACACGGCCAGGACCGCGAAGGCTGCCAAGGTCAAAAGCGTACTCAAAGACATGGTGGCCGATACATATTCCCAGAAGATAAAGGCCGGATCGCTTATTTCTTGAGGGTCCTGCGTGACCAGTCGAAAAAGCTGTCCAGGGGATCGAACAGATACGTATAGGCCATAAACTCGTATAGCAGTTCGCTCATGCTGCCCGGATAATAGCCGTTTGGATCGGCCTGGTCTGCGTATTCTTCCAGGTTGTCGGCCGCCGCCGCGACGAGGAACCGCTTGGTTTCCGGGTTGACCTTATACAAGCGGCGGAGATAGGACATGGAGCGGTCAAGGTCCCCCAGCTTGTAATACAGCACCGCCAGAGGCAGGAGCATCTGCGTTTCCTCATAGCCGCCATATTTCTTGTGCAGGGCAAGCGCGGCCTGTTCTTCTTCCAGGTAGGCGTAAAGGTGCATCAAGGCATAGCGGACGCCCAGGTTATCGTTGGTGCAGAGCTTTAGAAGTTCCTCCCCCTCCGCACAGGCTTTTTTCATCATATTGTTCCATACGAGGGTGTCCATGTAGTAGCGGCGCAGCCGCATATAGGGCCGCGTCTCAATAACGCCCCAAAAATCGCCCATGTCCTCCTGGAAATACCCGCCCGCTTTCATCTGCTCGGTGCCCTTTTCGATCAGCGCCGGGAGAGTCATCAAAAGCTCCTCCGGGTGTTTCGCGGTCAGCTCCGCGTTCATAAGGGCGGCGTCCAGGTTGTCCGGCTCCAGTTCCAGCGCCTTTCGCACATACTCCAGTTTTTTCTTCTTGGTTCCGGTCTCCTCCGCCAGCGCCAGATAGTCGTCCGCCGTCTCCGGGAGGCGGGTGACGTTCCCCGGCAGGAGGCTGCCGTTATGTTCTGACATGAACCGGTCTATGAGCCGCTCCATATCATCGTCGTCTGTGATCTCGTCCTGGTGTTCATCCAGATACTTTGTAAGCTGCTTCATTACTTTTTCGGTTTCTCTGCTCATGGCGCTTTCCTCAAGTGGGTCGTAATACCGATCAAATCACACGCTGATATCCCGCCTGCCGGTGATCTTGAAGAACAGCAGCAGGGACAATACGCTTGTCAGCGTCAGGATGGTGGAATAGGCCGCCGCGTTGCCGAAGCAGTCACGGATGACCTCCGTGTAAACGGAGACGGTCAGCGTCTGGGTGGAGGCGCGGTACAGCATGATGGACGAGCTCAGCTCGCTGATGACGGTGACCCAGCTCATGATGGCACCGGAGACGACGCCGGACATCATCATGGGGAGCGTGACCTCCGCAAAGGATTTCAGCTCCGACGCGCCCAGGGAGACCGCGGCCTCCTCCACCGAGGGGCTGATCTGGCTGATGATGGCGGTGCTGGAGCGGATGGTGTAGGGCATGCGCCGGACGGCCAGCGAGATGATAATGATGGCCGCCGTGCCCGTCAGCGCCAGAGGCGGCTTGGCGAAGGCGTAGAGGAAGCAGATGCCGAGCACGGAGCCGGGGATGATGTAGGGCAGCATGGTCAGGGTATCCATGGTGGAGGTGATGACCGAGCGGCGGCGTACGGCGAGGTAGGCTACCAGAACGCCGATCACGATGATCAGCACGATGGCGCACAGGCCGTAGAGATAGGTGTTGGGGATGACCAGCTTATTCTTCGAGAAGATGGTGACGTAGTTATCCAGCGTGAACTGGCTGGTGAACATGCCCGGGGTGGATTCCTTCAAAAACGAGGTCAGGATGACCGTGATCTGGGGCAGCAGGGCCAGCAGCACCACGGCGTACACCACCAGGTGGGTCAGGAATTTGGGTAGCGGGCGCTGGTCCCGGGGCTGCATGGGCTTGAGAGCCGACATGGAGTAGGAGTGGCGGCGGGCCATCCAGCGCTGCAGGAAGAAGAAAAACAGGGTGATCAGCATGATGATCACGCACAGCGCCGCGGCGAAATAGCTGTCGTTGCTCACCTCGCCCATGAACTGGTTATAGAGCACCACAGGGAAGGTGCGGAACCCCTCGCCGATGAGCATCGGCGTGCCGAAATCGGAGAACACCCGCATGAACACCAGCAGCGCCGAGGCCAGTACTGTGGGCAGCACCAGGGGCAGGATGATGCCCGTCACCCGCTGCACATTGTTGGCGCCCAGGCTCTCCGCTGCCTCGTTGAGGGAGTTGTCTAGGCTCTCCAGCGCGCCGCAGACGTACATATAGATAAGCGGGAAGGACTGCAGGGAGAACACGAGCACGATGCCCGCGAAGCCGTAGATGCCGCCGAATTGGACATGGAAGAGGCTATTGATGAAACGGGTGATCAGGCCGTTGCGCCCCAGAAGCTGTATCCAGGCGTAGGCGCCGATAAACGGCGGGGACAGGTAGCTCACGATGATGCAGATGTTCAGCGCCGCGCTGCCGCGGACGCGGTACTGCTTCGTGAGGTACGCCATGATGAGCCCCAGCGCCGCGCTGATGAGCGTGGCGACGATGGTCACGGCGAAGGAGTTGCGGAGGGTGTTCGTGTAGTACTTTTTTCCGAAAAACCGGGTGAAGTTCTCAAAGGTCAGCTTGCCGGAGGCGGGGTCCAGCACGCTGCGGTAGAGCACCATCGCCAGCGGATAGACCACAAAGATGATGAACAGCGCCAGTATCCCCAGGGAGAGGAACGTCCAAACGGGCGAATACTTCCGTTTCATGGACCTCACGCTCCTTCCCGGATGACGGAGACGCGGCTGCCGGCGTCAAAGACGTTCACCTTCTCCCGGACGATCTGCAGGGATACCTCCGTTCCGTCAGGGATGATCTCGTTCAGATCGCTGGGCACGACGACCTCCATCTCCTGGCCGTCCCGGCGGGTGACGAAGTAATGCAGCGTCATGCCCAGGAAGACGCTGGAGCGCACCGTGACTGGGATGCCGGGCTCCCCCTTGGGACGGATAAGGAATTCCTCCGGGCGGATGGCCACGTGGACGCGCTCCGGCGCGTCCGCTTTGAGGGTGCCCATGGGCACCTGGTAGCCGCAGCCGAAGTCCAGGGCACCGTCCCGCACCGCGGCATCCATGAAGTTGCTCAGGCCAATGAAGCCGGAGACGAACTCATTGGCGGGCCGCTGGTAGATGTGCTTGGGCGTGCCGGTCTGCTGGATGACGCCGCCGTTCATGACCGCGATCCGGTCGGAGATGGCCAGGGCCTCCTCCTGGTCGTGGGTGACGTAGACGGTGGTGATCCCCACCTGGGCCTGGATGCGCTTTATCACGTTGCGCATCTCCACGCGCAGCTTGGCGTCCAGGTTGGACAGCGGCTCGTCCATCAGCAGCACGTCCGGCTCGATCACGATGGCCCGAGCCAGCGCGATGCGCTGCTGCTGTCCGCCGGAGAGCTGGGCCGGCATGCGGTCGGCGTAAGCGTCCATCTTCACCAGCTTGAGGATCTCGTCCACCTTTTTATAGCGCTCCGCCTTGGGCATCTTGCGGGTCTTGAGGCCGTAGGCCACGTTGTCCCGCACGTTCATATGGGGGAAGACGGCGTAGTTCTGGAACACCATGCCCATGTTGCGGCGGTTCGTGGGGATGTCGTTGACCACCTTCCCGTTCACGCTGATCTGGCCCTTCTCAATGGTGTTGAAGCCGATGATCATGCGCAGGAGCGTGGTCTTGCCGCAGCCGGAGGGGCCCAGCAGCGTGAACAGCTCGCCGGGACGTATGTCCTCGGACAGGCCGTCGATAACGATGTTGTTGCCGTCGTATATCTTCGTCACATTGTCGATCTTTATCGCAACGCCCATGTGTTTCACCTCGATAGTCCAGTAGTAAGAAGAGAAGCCCCACGAAACGCGGGGCTTCTCCGATCATGTCAGGAAAGCTCCGGGATCACTCCAGCGTGCTCTCCACGTGCTCCAGGTAGGTGTTGACGATCAGCGGCTTGTTCTCCGCGATGTAGGAGGTGGAATAGGTGTCGAACAGCTTGATGTCCTCGGTGGGGATCATCTTCTCGTTGGTGGGGATGCCCGCCCGCAGGGGACGCAGGTTCAGCTCCGCCGCCACGGCGGTCTGGCTCTCCTCGGACAGGACGAAGTCCACGAACTTCTTGGCCGCGTCCATGTGAGGCGCGCCCTTGATGATCTGCACGGACTCACCGGGGAACACGGTGCCCTCTTCCGCGTAGACGACCTTCACGGGCTGCTCACCGGCGGCCTCCAGCTCGACGCAGGGGTCCTCGTAGCTCAGCCCCACGGCATATTCGCCGTTGGCCACGCCGTTGTAGACCTGAGAGGAGGAGGAAGCGATCTTGCCGTCCAGGTTCACCAGGAACTGGTCGATGTAATCCCAGGCGGCGTCGCTCATGGGATCGCCGTCGCCCATGCCATAGAGCATGCCGATCAGGCACTGGAAGGCGGAGGAGGAGTTGGCCGGGTCGGCGGAGATGATCTTGCCCTTCAGCTCAGGCTGGAGCAGATCGGCGTAGCCGTTGACCTCAATGCCCAGCTCATCCAGCATGTCGGTGTTGACGATCATGACGTTGGGCTCGGCATAGGCGTTGTTGAAGCAGTTGGTGCCGTCGTTCTGGAACTCGGGCAGCAGCGCGTCGTTCTCGGTGGAGACATAGACCTCGAACAGGTCGCGGTTGGCGTCCAGCATGGTCTCGTCGGCGGCCCAGTGGATGTCCACGGTCACGTTGCCGGAATCGACCTCGGCCTTGACGCGCTGGAGCACCTCGCCGGAGGAGCCGGTGATCATCTCCACCTTGATGCCGGTGGCCTCTTCAAAGGCGGGAATGACGATGTTGTTCAAACGCTCGTTGCGCGCGCTGTAGATGACGAGGGTGTCGTCGCCGCCATCGGCGAACACGGCGACCGGCAGGGTGAATACCAGCGCCAGCGCAAGGAGCAATGTAAGGATACGTTTCATGATAGGATACCTTCCTCTCTTAAAGTATTTGTGCGGGGTGCTGATTTTCAGTATATCACACGTGAAGTTTTTGTCAATAGTAACCATGGAGAATAAAGTCTGGTGTGAATTGTATATTTTAGGTAGACAGCGATTTGCTGTACTTTTGAACCCAAAACGGGCAGGAGGCAAGAATAGCCTAGCTTGACTTTATAATCGTTCTGCTGTATACAAAAAGAACGGGCACAACTTGTTTTAGGAATTCTATGTTGCGGGCTCCCGCCACCACAGCGTCGGAGCAAAGTCCGCTTTGCTCCGACGCTTTTTTCAAAGCGTCATCCGCCCGCTCCCTTGCTCCTCCTTTTCCCCGCAGGACCCACTTTGTTGGGCTCCTGCGGGGACACTCTTTTTCCCGCGAAACCCGCTTCGCTGGGCTTTTTCATGGGGATCCCAGAAAGCGAGGCTCCAAAAGTGGGGAAGGCCGCAAAGTTTTGACCCCAATTTGACCCCAATTTGCCTCGCCAGGGACCAAATGTTTGTCCCAAAAAGGCGGGGTAATGCAACAAGCAAGAAACGCCAAGGGCAACCTTCGGCGTTATTTTTTGCACAAAAGAAGTGTGGCAGCCCAAGAGCTTGCCTCCAGCAGATGGCCTTGACGCGAACTTTCAATCTGGTATAATGTAATAGATGCGGTGAGAGAAATGCGGTTTTGCCCGTTTGTGTTGGATAATGCGCATAGGCACGTCCCGGCATCCATCTCTCCCATGTCGGCAGAGGACGTTACACAGACCCTCTCTCCCCAGCCGTGGCAGACCCGCTGGGACAGCGACTTCATTGCAGATAGCGGCTTTGACTGCTATGCGGCAAAGGTCGGCGGCGAGCTGGTTGCTCTGGGCGCTTATGAGGTCCTGAAAAGCAGTCTGGTCGTTCATATTGCATATATGGAGGCCCAGCCTGAGAGCAACCCTACAATGGATACCGGCGCTCCCAAGTATACCGGGATAGGACGTTTGCTGATCGCTTTTGGGATCAAGCTCTCCATCGACAACGGTTTCGGCGGAGATGTGGTCCTAGAGGCCAAGACCACCGAATTGGCAAGGCACTACACGAAAGACTATGGTGCGGTACGCATTCCGGACTTTTCCACGTCAGCTCCAAGATTTTTTGATCGCAGACGAAGCGGCAAAGCGCATATTTCTTACCTACCTGGCATAAACCAAAGGGAGGCGTTGTTATGAAACAAGTCGATAAGCCTGTTGCATCTGATGCGGAATGGTATTTTCGCCGTGATCCTGAGGCGGACCGTTATTATGATATATTCTTTGCCATGTGCCATAAATATAATGTCAGATGGACTGCTGCCAGTGAAACAGAAAAACAGTTCATCGAAGAGATCACGCGCGTGACCTATGAGCGGGACAAGGCCACCCGACTGGGCCAGCCGTTATCAGAGATCAAACCTGCATTCGCCTCTTGATCTTGGAACAACATCTTACATCACCTTGTGATACCCAAAAAGGCGGGGTGATGCAACAGGATATAAAGCAATACGGGAAGCTCTCACGAGCCTCCCGTTTTTCTTTTTTCGGCTGATTTACCCTTATGCCGCACATCTGTGCCGCAGGAGAGCTACAGGCGCAATTCGAGTCGTGTTTTCTGCAATTCGGGACACAGCTATTGACACTTGTCTCGAATCGTTGGATAGTATAATTAATACTATGACTAATAGAAGGTGGCAAGTGCTATATGAAAACAGAGCGAAAGAGGCATAGGGCAGCACCGAAGGAGATCGGCGCCAGCGTTATGAACGCGGTGATCATCAAGGTGTTGGTCACAAGAGGAAAACGCGCCATGCGGCAGCTGGACGACGACAGCAAAGATGCAGTCGCCATCTCCGAACGTATGCTGATGAAGCTTCTTGACGAAAACAAAGATACGGAATACGGGAAAAAATACGGTTTTGCGGATATTCACAGCATTGCGGAGTACCAGGAAAAGATCCCGCTGACGCATTACGACGATTACGCCCCCTATATTGAGAGAATGATCCACGACGGGGAGGAAAATCTGCTCTCGGCTTCCCCGACGATGCACTATGCGCTGAGCTCGGGAAGCGTCGGCGTGCCAAAGCATATCCCGGTCTCCCAGACGGGGCTTGACGTGTACTCCAAATACGCCACTTCGCTGATGTATGCCGTTTGCGATGAATATTACCGAAATACGACGGGGAGATCCATGAGACACGGCGTGCTGTTCAACGCCATCGAGCTGAAGCTGATGGAGACCGAACGCGGGGTCCCCAAGGGACCGATCTCTGCGACCGTTGTAAAACCTCTTAAAAAGGTGGCCCCGTATTTTGCGTCTTCCCCGTGGCCGCTGATCATCGCGGACGGCGACGTGGATATGAAATATCTGAAGCTGCGTTTCGCGCTGGAGCGAAGGGATATCACTGTCATGGTGGCGCCCTTTATGACGGCGCTCGTGGATCTGATGGATTATCTGAAGGCAAATTGGGATAAGCTCTGCAACGATATCTCCCGCGGCGCCATTGACCCGGAGGTCCGTATGCCCCGGGAGCTTCGCGAGGATCTTACGGCGCGCCTGACGCCGAACAGATCCAGAGCCGACGAACTCCGCCGGGAATTCGAGAAGGGCTTTGACACCCCGATCATCCCGCGTATCTGGCCGGGGTTCAGCGCCGTTATCGCGATCGGGACGGGAGGATTTTCCACGTATACGCGAAAGATGCGGAAGTATACCGGGAAGAATATCCCATATGACAATCTGACATATGCAGCGTCGGAGTCGCTGATGGGCGCCGCGCGCCATGTGGGGGATACCTCCTATGTGCTGCTGCCGGAGAGCGGGTTCTATGAGTTTATTCCGATAAATGATGAGCAATCCGGAAAGCTTCTGACGATCGATCAGCTCGAGGAGGGCGAGGAATACGAGATCGTGCTCACCAATGTCTCCGGTTTCTATCGGTACCGGCTCGGGGATGTGATCCGTGTCACAGGATTTTACCACGAATCGCCGCTTATCGAGTTTGTCTGTCGGAAGAGCCAGATGCTGAGTATTGCCGGTGAAAAGACAAATGAGGAGGCAGTCCGCTGGTCGGTGGACGAGTTTATGCGGGAAACCGGCGAACACGTTGTGGATTACAGCGTCTTTGCGGATGTGGATACCGAGCCGGGACACTATGTGTTCCTCATGGAGACGGATGGGATCGTACCGCGGGAGAAGCTGGAGGAGTATCGCAGTATCGTTGAGGAAAAGCTGATGCATGCAAACCCCTCCTTCGGGAGCAAGATCCGTACCGGCGTTCTCGGAAAAACGGAGCTGAGATTCGTGCAGCAGCAGACCTATCAGCTGTACCGCGATATGATGATCATGAAGGGCACTTCGCCGAACCAGCTGAAGCCGGTGCGTATCATCGACACGCCGATGAAAGAGAAATTCTTCTTCGGGCTGGTCGAGGATTACGGAGGGGAGGCGTCCTTGTCGGATAAGGGGGGAAAACCGGTTGATTAATTTGCTGAATCTGCTGAAGAGATATCTGAAGGATTGCTGGGCGCAGATGCTGATCATTGTTATTTTTACTGTCGGTCAGGCGTATACACAGACGAGCCTTCCCGGATATCTGCATAAAATCATGAATCAGGGCGTTGCGAAGGGAGATATGTCATACATAATCCGCATCGGCGCGACCATGCTGGTCATGACGGTCACCATGGGGATCTGTATGGTGGTCGCCGGATATTTCTCCGCTTACGTTACCGCAAAATTTACCACGCGGATCCGCGCGGATATTTTTAAAAAGACACAGTCATTTTCCGATCTGGATTATCAGAACTTCAGCAAGGAATCTCTGCTGAGCAGGGCGACCAGCGATACGACGCATATGCAGATGGTGGTCCTCAACATGCTGCGCAGTGCGATGCGGGTCCCGTTCCTGGCGATATTTGTCTTTGTCCGCTGCGTCCTGATGGATGCGCCGCTCTCGCTGATCCTTGGGGGAAGCTTTGTGCTGGGCGCACTGCTGGTGAGACGGGCTAATGTGCTGAGCATGCCCAAATTTATGGAATTGCAGCGGAGAAAGGACCGTGTCGGTACGCTGATGAATGAGAAACTGACGGGAGCCCGCGCCATACGCGCGTTCAGCCGCCAGGAGTATGAGATCGAAAAACTGACGGAGGCAAACCGGCAGGTACTGGAGAAAGCCATCGACGCCAACCGCGCAATAAATCTGATCACTCCGTTGGTGCAGGTGATCATGAATCTGGTGGTGGTCATGATCCTGATGATAGGTCCCGTTCAGATGAGGAGCGGACTGATCAGTCTGTCCGGACTGATCGTCTATATTCAATATAGTATTCAGCTGGCCGCCGGGATCTCCACGGTGATGATGATCGTAAACGCCCTTCCCAGCTGCGAGGTTTCGGCTGCCAGGATCCGGGAGGTCCTTGATTACAGATCCAAAGACGTCGGTCCGGCCCAACCATGGACAATGAAGGCTCCGAAGGGAGAGATCCGGTTCAAGGATGTGTCTTTTGGTTACAGCGGAGCCGACGAGATGGTGCTGAAGGAGATCGACCTGACGATCCCGGCGGGAAAGACGACCGCCATTGTAGGAGCCACCGGCAGCGGAAAGTCCACACTTCTGAAGCTGATCCCACAGTTTTACGGAACACAGTTTTCCGGTTCCATCCTGATCGACGGGGTGGATACGAAGCAGATGAGCCCCCATGATCTGAGAGATCTGATCTCTTACGCGCCGCAGAAAGCGGTCGTCTTCTCGGGGACCGTGGAGAGCAATCTGCGCATGGCAAAACCGGACGCAGCGCCGGAGGACATCAAAAAAGCCTGTGACATGGCGATGGTGACGGAATTTCTGGAGGCAAAAAAAGCGGGACCGGAGTTTGAGTTGGTCCAGGGAGGCGGAAATCTCTCCGGAGGACAGCGGCAGAGGATCTCCATCGCCAGGGCTTTTATGAAAGATGCGCCGATCTATCTGCTGGATGATACATTTTCCGCGCTGGATCTAAAGACGGACGCGGCGGTGCGGGCGGCCATGTACCGGGAGCTCGCCGGCAGGACGATCGTCGTGGTGGCCCAGAGGATCAGCACGATCATGAGCGCGGATCAGATCGTTGTTCTGGACAAGGGACGGATCATTGCCACAGGAACGCACAAAGAACTTCTGTCCAGCTGCGGCGTATACCGGGAGATCTATGAGACACAGGTGAGTCAGAACGGGAAGGGGGCGGCCTGATGAAGACAAAGAGGAAAAAAGGCACGTTTGCTCGTCTGATGCTCTATATGGGCAGCAGCCGTATCAAGCTTGTGTCTGTGATGGTCATCCTGATCGTTATGACGCTGGCGAATATGTTTGCCCCGAAAGTGGTCGAATACCTGACCGACGGGCTGCAGAATGGGCTTTGGAAGGGCGTTTTTGTATGGGAGTTTCCGGGAAGGTTCCTGCTCGCGCTGCCTGCGCTGTACATCATTGCGGGCGCCGCCTCCGGCGCATCCAGGCATTTGCTGGTGGATATAGCGGAAAATACGGTGTTCCGCATGCGCGAGAAGATGCAGAAGAAGCTGGAGATATTATCCCTGAATTACATAGATACGCATAAACGGGGAGATATTCTTGCCCGGGCGACCAGCGATATGGTGACGCTGACGAATGTCCTGGAGACGAATCTGCCCGCTGTTTTTACGAACCTTTTGACGATCATCGGAACGATCGTCATGATGATGATCACGAATATCCGCCTGTCACTGATATTTTTTATCATGATGCCGCTGAGTATCCTGTCCATGCGTCTCATCGTGAAGAACACGAGGAGACTGTTTAAAAAGCAGCAGGAGGCTGAGGGAGAGCTGAACGCGCATATTGAGGAGTGTCTGACAGGCAGCGATGTGATGCGGGCGTTCAACTTTGAGGAGGAGTCCTCCCGTCAGCTTGATTCGATCAACGGGAAGTTTTTCCGGACGTATGTCCGGTCCCGTGCGCTTACCGGACTGTTCAGTCCGATCACGACGCTGCTGAACAATCTGGTGTACATTGCGCTTTGCGTTTTCGGGGCACATGCTATCCTGAACGGGACGCTGACTATCGGCGGCCTAAGCGCATTTTTGATCTATGCGAACAACATTTCCGGCCCGATCAATCAGTTTGCGTCGATGCTCAATCAGGTGCAGGCCGGTCTTGCGGCGGCAGAACGGGTGTTCGACGTGCTGGATGAGGAGCCTGAGGCGCCGGATGATCCAGCGGCTGCGATACAGATGGATGAAACGAAAGGGATGGTGGACTTTCAACATGTGAAATTCGGCTACACGCCGGAAGATATCCTGATGAAGGATGTGAGTTTCCACGTGGATCCCGGGCAGGTTTTTGCCATCGTCGGTCCTTCCGGCGCGGGAAAGACGACTCTTGTGAATCTGCTGATGCGTTTTTATGAGATCAATGGAGGAACGATCAGCCTGGATGGCAATTCGATCAGAGATCTGACGCGGGACGGCCTGCGGAAATTTACGGGTATGGTGCTGCAGGATACCTGGATCTTCTCGGGTACGATCTTTGAAAATATCGCCTACGGCAAACCGGGGGCCACGATGGAGGATGTGGTGGCCGCGGCGAAAAAGGCGCAGTGCGACGACTTTATCCGAAAGCTCCCGGAAGGCTATGAGACGGTGATCGACGCGGAGAGCTCCTCTCTGAGTATGGGCGAAAAACAGCTTCTGTCCATCGCCCGTGTGGTGATCGCGGAGCCGAGGATCCTGATCCTGGACGAAGCGACTTCCAATATCGATACCCGTACCGAGGTGCTGATCACGAAGGCTATGAGCGATATGATGAAGGGAAGGACCACCTTTATCATCGCCCACCGTCTGTTTACGATCAAAAACGCGGACAGCATCATCTTTATGAAGGATGGGGACATCCTTGAGGTGGGCGATCATCAGGCGCTGATGGAGAAGGGCGGCTATTACGCGGAAATGTATAACAGCTCCTATGCGTGATGAAGCATACGGCATACAACGATTCTTGCATTTCAGGCAGAACAGATCATTAAATAGATTTAAGGAGGAGCACGATCATGAAGGGATGGTTTTTATCCAACGGAAAGTTTATGGCAGACATGGAACAGATGCTGGCGCGCGTCCCCGCTCTGGGACATACGCTCGAGGCGATCGACTGTAAAAACATAGCGTATTGCATCGATGACAGGCTGCCCGCCCGGCTCTGGAAGGACGGGGAGCCGGTGACCCCGCCGGATTTTTTCTATATCGTAGATACGGACGGGGAGAACGGAGCGGTGTTCCACCTTGCGAGGCAGCTGGAAAAGCTGGGCGCGTTCTGCTACAATTCCATAGACGCGAAGAAGACGGCCATGAGCAAGATCGCCACCTATCAGACCCTTGCCCGCGAGGGTCTGCCCATCGTGAAGACATTGGTGTTCACCAGGGATATGAAGAAAGAGCTTCTGATAAGCGAGATCGGACTTCCCATGATCATCAAGCCGGACGACGGATTTGGCGGGGAGGGAGTCGAGCTGATCCGGACGGAGGAGGAGCTTGACAGCGCGCTTGCGCGGATCCGCGATTCCCAGGCCAGGATGCTGGTCCAAAAATATGTCGCCACCTCAAAGGGAAAAGATGTGCGCGTGCAGACCATCGGATTTGAGGCTGTCTTTGCATTGTGCCGTCAGGCGTCCGATCCCAATGAATTCCGCTCCAATAACCACTTGGGAGGGACGGTGAGCGAGTATCCGCTGACGGATGAAATAAAAGAACTCTGCCGCAAGGTGGCAAAAGCCATCGGACTTCGCATGGCGGGCGTCGATCTGATGTTCGGGGAAAATGGTTTTGTTGTAGCCGAGGTGAATTCTTCTCCCGGAGGATTTGATTACTGGCCGAAGAATGCGATCCCCACATTTTTGAAGGATCTGACCGCCCAGATGATGAAACAGCGCTGCCCCATTGGAAATATCAGCAGCTTACATCCGCCGCAAAGACCGCTCCCCTCTCAAAGCTGTTGATCGGGTTGAATGATCTGGACTTCGTCAGGGCCAAGAGGATGCTGTACGCTGACTGCGAAAACACGCAGAAGCTGTTACTGACGGAGCTGCTTTACGCAAATAAGGACACGGAGTTCGGCCGGGCCCATCATTTTGACGAGATCCGTTCGATCGAGGATTACCGAAAGAATGTGCCTCTGTCCGACTGGGAGGATTACGCTCCCTATGTGGAACGGCTCGGAAAAGGGGAAGAGGATATTCTGTTTCCCGGAAAGACGACCTTCTTCTACCGCACCTCCGGGACAACGGCAAGCTATAAGTTTATCCCGGAGAGCGAGCGGGAAGCGCTCTCCAGACAGGCACTTGGCCGTGCCAGGGCAACGGAGCTTTTCCTGATGTTCGGTCAGAAAGTGAAAAACCGTGTTTTTGCATTTTTCAATAGATCTTCCTTTGACGCCTCGGAGGGAGGTATCCAGAGAGGGACCGCATCCGGACGCAGCAGCGAGCTGACCAGCCCTGAGCTCGTACGGTGCCTGACATACCCGCCTCAGGTCGTGAATGAATTTGAGGGGGAGGCGCTGATGTATATGATGCTGCGCACCTCCATTCGTTATCGGGACGTGACAGCGATCACGGGGAACAATGCCCTGATGGTGAAAAACCTTGTAGAGTACGGACAGGCTCACGCCGGGGAATTGATCGCTGATATCCGCAGCGGAACATGCAAATACGAAATGTCCGACAGCCTGCGCGCGCTTCTCGCGGACGTTCTGGCGGCGGATCCCGCCAGGGCGGATGAGCTGGAGCGACTGGCTGACGAGGGTCATTTCACCCCCAGATATTATTGGCCGGAGCTTATGGGAGCTGCTTTCTGGCTGGGTGGAAGCGTTGGCGTTTATGTGGATTCCGTGCGCCCTCTCCTGCCGGAGGGGATCCGGTATGTGGATGTCGGATACGGCGCCAGCGAGGCAAAGATCAATATCCCGATGAAGCCAAACACACCGGCCGGAGCGCTGGCGGTCTTCTGCGAATTCTTTGAGTTTATCCCCGAAGGGGGCGGCGAGCCGCTTTTGGCGCACCAGTTGGAGGATGGCAAAAACTATGAGCTGATCCTCACCACAAACGCAGGTCTTTATCGCTATCGTCTCAAAGACCTGGTGCATGTGGATGGCTTTACGGGAACGACGCCGAACATTTATTTTGTGACAAAGCTGGCTGACGTGGCCAATCTTGCCCAGGAAAAGATCCCCGGTTCTATGTTGATCGAGGCGATTTGGGACGCCGCGGCGAAGGCCGGAAACCCCTGCCGTATGGCGCAGGTGTATCCGGATCCCGATTCTGCAAGCTATGTGATCTGCATGGAAGCGGAGAAGATACCGGAGGATATGGCCGCCTTTGAGAAGACAATGGACGAAGGGCTCAGGAGCCGTCTCATCCAGTATGACACCTACCGCGGCAAGCTGCTGAACCCCTGCCGTGTCGCACTGATGAGAGAGGGATGGGCCGACGCTCAGATGAAGAAATACGCCAAGGGAAACGCCACGACGGCACAGGTGAAGGTGCCTGTGGTGATCGGCAGGATGCCGGAGCAGGAGTGGGTCGAAAGGACACTTCCCGATCCTTCGGCGATGTAAAACTGCGTCAGAACGGCTCTGGAGATGCCGGGGCCCCGCAAGCGGGGCCCCGCGCATCGGCCGCGTTGGACCTGCTTCCGGAGAACGAGGAGACCCAGGCCGGCCGTGACGTCCTGCAAAAGGCGCTGGATGAGGCGGAGGAGATATACATCGCCACAGATGAGGAGCAAGACCGCCCATAGACGGCGCGGCAGGGGAGGCCAGGATGGGCTTCCCCTATTTTTTCCGGAGATCTGCGAAAAATTTATAAAGGTACCTTGACAAATGGCGCGGAGCGTGATATTATCAAGGTACCTAATAAATTGAAAGGAGAGACGACGATGTTTGACGACAGGAGATACCCCCCGGAAGAGCGGCCCGATATCCCCGCGCCGCCTCCACCTCCGCCTCCTCCCCACGCCCCCCATGAACACGGGCCCCACGGCCCCGGCAGAGGGCCCGGCCCCCACATCGGCCGGGAGGACTACGACGCTCTGGACACGGACGGGAAGCTGTTCGTCCTCATCGGCGAGCTGGGTCACGCCAGCCGGTTCCTGCTGGACGGCAAGGCGGGCCAGAGCCGGGCGCTGAGCCTTTTGCGGGAGGGGGAGACCATGACCCAGCGGGAGCTCACCGAACGGCTGGGCATCCGCCCCGGCTCCGCCAGCGAGCTCATCGGAAAGCTGGAAAAGGCGGGCCTCATCACCCGCACCCCCAGCGAACTGGACCGGCGCACCGCCGACATCGCCCTCACCGAGGCCGGCGCCGCCCACCGGCGGGAGCGGGAGGAAGCCCGCTCCGGGACGGCCGAGCTGTTCTCCGCGCTCACCGAAGAGGAAAAAACGGCCCTGCTGGCCCTGCTGGAAAAGCTCCGGGCCGCCTGGGGCGAGATCGCCCCGCCGCCTCCGCCCCCTCATGGGCCGCACCACGGACCCCACGGCCCGCACCCCCATGGGCCTCATGGGCCGCGTCCGGAGGGACCGCATCCCCACGAGCTGCGCCCGGAGGAAGAAGTGCCCGAATAAACCACACGCCCCGGAGACCGTCTGGTCTCCGGGGCTTTTATGCGCTTTTCAGTCCCGGACGGACAGGGCATAATCCCGGGGCGAGACGCCGTACTCGGCCCGGAAGGCCCGGTAAAAGCCGGTGTAGTCTCCGAAGCCGCAGTCGGCCCAGACCTGGCCGGGGCGGGCGCCCTGGGCCATGAGCTGGCAGGCGGTGAGCAGCCGTTTTTTCAGGATATACCGGTGGACGCTGACGCCCATGATCCGGTTGAACTCGTGGCTCAGGTAGTACTTGCTCACGAAAAACCGCTCCGCCAGGTCGTCCAGGCTCAAGCTCTCGCCGCAGTGGGCGCCGATGTACTCCGCCGCCTGGCTCACCAGCTGGCTGGACCGGGCCGGGTCATCCTGGCCCGCCGCGTCCCTGTCGGCCAGGCGGTTCAGCGTCACCAAAAGCTGTATCAGCAGGCTCTCCGGCATCAGGTCCCGGCCGTAGTCCTCCCCTTGCTGTTCCTCATAGAGCCGGGCCGCCAGCGCCCCCACGGCCCGCTGGTCCTCCGGCGGGACACGCAGCCGGTTGCGGTATCCCTCCCGCCCCGGGTCCAGGCACCGGGCCAGGTCCGTCCGGCCCGTGCTGAGCCGGCGCAGATACTTGGGCGTGATCCAGAGAACATACCGCTCGTAGGGGTCCAGGGCCGTGCTGATGCGCACCTTGTGCAGCTCCCGGGGACTCACGAACAGGATATCCCCCGGCAGGACCCGGCACAGCTTGCTGTCGATGGTGTAGGTCACGTCCCCGGTGACCAGGAAGTATATCTCGTAAAAGTCATGGTGGTGCAGCGGCACCCGGCTCATGCGCTGGTCCACCTTGTGCCGCAGTTCAAAGTCGGGCCGGGTCATCCGCTGGTCCGGGTCGTAGCCCTTCGTCCGCGCCGCCATAGCCGCCTCGCCTCCCCGCATTTGCTAGAGGGACCGTACCATAAACGGGTCTCGTTGTCAACAAGATTTGCAATATTTTATCGCTATTTTCGCAATTGCATATCATATTATTGCGGTTATAATGGGCAGCGTTGGAAATGAACCGACAAATCCCTCAAGGAGGTAAGTTATCATGAAGAACACTCTGAACAAGCGGAGCGAGGCCCAGGCCCGGCGGGAGCGCCGGCGCATGCTGCGGCAGGACAGCCGCCGCACGGCCCAGGAGAACTATCAGATCGCCCTGGAGAGCTATATTCTTGATTACTACAGGACTTTGGCCTTCTGATACCCTGTCCAGGAAAAGACTACGCCCCGGAGCTTCCCGCTCCGGGGCGCTTTGACTTTATGCGCTGACGGTGAAATAGTTGAGCCCTGCCGCCAGGGTGAAGGTCTCGCTGGCCTCGCCGGCGATCTCAGAGCCCTGGAAGTCCGGCCTGGGACCGTGCTCCCGGCCGTCCGGGCGTTCCATGCCCTCCGGCAGTTCGGGGCGTTCGCCCTCCTCCAGTCCCTCAGGGGGTTCCATGCCTTCGGGCGGATCCATATCTTCGGGCTTTTCGCCCAGCTCCGCGCCCTCGGGCAGCTCCGGCCGCCCGCCGTCAGGCATATCCTCCGGGGGCTCGGGCGCCTCGCCATCTTCCATGCCCTCGGGCATGGCCGGGCCGTGACCAAACCCGTGGCCGAAGCCGCCGCCCATGCCCATGGCGACGCCCGCCGCCGCGGCCAGGACAGCGCCGTCCGCGGTGAGGGAGTACTCCACGCCCTCCTCCATGCCGGGGCAGGTCATGAGCAGATAGGTGAAATCGTTCTCCGGCGTGAAGGTCATGATCTCATTGCCATCGGCGTCCGTGAGGGCGTAGGTGGCGCGGCCGGTCTGCCGCTGGGTGAAGGTAAAGAGCGCGCCGCACTGGTCTGAGGGGTCCAGGGCGTCCAGCATGTTGCCCGTGGCGATGATCCGGCCGCCGTTCAGGTACACGCCCTGGGCCGCGTCCAGCCCCGCGTCGCCGCTGGTGGAGCAGGCCTGGGCGGTGACGGTGCCGCTGTCGATGACCAGCCAGCCGTTGGAGTCGATGCCGTCGCCCTCGCCGGTCTGGCCGGTGACCACGATGTCCACCGCGCCGCCGTCCACGGTGACCACGGAGACGTCGTCCTCGTTCACGTTGATGCCGTCGTTGCCTGAGCGGATGCGGACAGCGCCGCCATTGATAGCCAAATGCATCTCCGTGTCCAGGCCCTCGTTCTCCGCGTCGATGGCGAGCACGCCGCTGTCCTCCGGGCCGCCGGAGACGGTCATGCTCATCTTGGAGTAGAAGGCCCCGTCGTACTTATGCAGCTTCTTGCTGTCCACCACCTCGGTGCCGTCCTCACTGAGGGTGTAGGACTTGTAGATGCGGGCCACATAGGAGCCGTTTATCTGGTTCTCGCTCCCGTCGGCGATGATCACCCGTGCCCCCGCGCCGGAAAGATCCGGCTCAGAGCCCTGGTCACCGGTCTGGTCGCACTCGTATACATTGTAGAATATGACCGCCGGGGCTACGGTGCTGGTGATGTCCACGCCGTCCAGCACCAGCGTCACCACCGCTTCCGGGTCAGTTTCCGCGTCCTCCCCCAGGTCCACGGCGATCTGGCCCGGGTCCAGGGTCCCGGCGAGCACATAGGTGCCGGGCTTGGTGATATGGACCACGGTGTGGGCCGCCGCCTCGCCGGCGGAGTGGGCGTCCGCCTCGGTGCCCTCGCCGTAAGTGAAGTCATGGCCCTCTTCGTAGTAGACGATGTCATGGGCGGTGTAGACGGCCGCGCCGGGGTCGTCCGCCGGGGCAGCCTTCCCGTCCACGGTCACCGTGCCGCCGTCCAGTTCGATGTACACGGCGCCGGCGTCCTCCGCCGCGAAGCCCTGGGCGCCCAGGCCCAGCAGCATCATGGCGCACAACGCGCCGGATAGAAGTCGCTTCAAATGCATGTTTCGTTCCTCCTTCATGGATGCGGCTACTATATCCGCAAAACGTGAACAGTTCTTGCAAAAGCTGTGTAGAAACTGTAAACTTCGGCGTAAGAAGGCCGGTTATTGTGCATAATAATGCTAATTTTCGCAGGATTTTGTGCATTTTGACGTAGACAAGTGAAAAAAGCCGTGCTACAATGCGAGGCAATTTTGGCAGGGCCATGTGCCCTGCATGAAAAGGAGGCGGGAGCACGAAACAACCGACGATCCTGCAAGATTTTGAGTGGTATCTGCCCGAGGACGGGCAGTTTTGGAAAAGGACGGCCAAAGAGGCCCGGCGTCTGTCGGACCTGGGCTTCACGGACATATGGCTGCCCCCGGCCTATAAGGGCCAGGCGGGCATCCGGGACGTGGGCTACGGGGTCTACGACCAGTACGACCTGGGCGAGTTCGACCAGAAGGGGAGCGTGCCCACCAAGTACGGCACCAAGGACCAGTACCTGGCCGCCATCCGGGCCTTCCATGCCCAGGGCATGGAGGTGCTGGCAGACATGGTGTTGAACCACCGCATGGGCGCCGACGGGACGGAGACGGTCCGGGCCGTGAAGAACGCGGACTACGATAGGAACGTCCAGCTGGAAGAGACCCGCATCAAGGCCTGGACAAAGTTCACCTTCCCGGGCCGGGCGGGGAAATACTCCGATTTCCAGTGGAACTGGAAGCACTTCAGCGGCGTGGACTATGACGAGAAGACCCACCAGGGGGCCGTATACCAGCTGGCAGGCAAGTCCTGGGCCGACCAGGTGGACCCTGAAAACGGCAACTTCGACTACCTCATGGGAGCGGACCTGGACATGTCCAGCCCGGAAGTGGTCCGGGAGCTGGACAGATGGGGCCGGTGGTATCTGGACTTCACCGGTGTGGACGGGTTCCGCATGGACGCGGTGAAGCACATAAGCTTCCCCTTTTTCGCCCACTGGCTCACCAAGCTCCGGGAGGACACCGGCCGGCCCCTGCCCACGGTGGGGGAGTACTGGAGCGCGGACACCTCCCAGCTGTGCGAGTTTCTGGACAGGTCCGGCCAGGTGATGCGCCTGTTCGACGTGCCCCTGCACCAGCGGTTTTTCCAGGCCTCGGAGCAGGGATCTATGTTCGACATGAGCGCGCTCGTCTGGGACACCCTGGCGGAGCGGCAGCCGGACATGGCCGTCACCTTCGTGGACAACCATGACACCCAGCCGGGCCAGGCACTGCAGTCCTGGGTGAAGGACTGGTTCAAGCCCATGGCCTACGCCATGATATTGCTGCGTCAATCCGGGGTGCCCTGTGTGTTCTACGGGGACCTGTACGGTATCCCCCACGACGGACTGGCCCCCACGCCAGGGCTTGAGATATTGCTGAGTGCCCGGCAGAAGTACGCCTGGGGCCGGCAGACCAGCTATTTCGATAGGCCCGACCTGGTGGGCTGGACCCGGTCCGGCGATACCGCGGTGCCGGGCTCCGGCATGGCCGCGGTGATGTCCAACGGCGAGGGCGGCGCCAAGCTCATGTGCACCGGCGCCGAGCACGCCGGCGAGACCTTCGTGGATATTCTGGGCAACCGGCCCGAACGGCTCACTCTGGATGAGACCGGCAGCGCCGAGTTCCCCGTGGACGGCGGGAAGGTCAGCCTGTGGGTCAGCGAAAAAGCGGCCTGAAACGAAGTAGAAAAAGCCCTGCCGGATTGAACAGCACCCCATTTGTTAGACAGTATGGTATACTGATAACGAATGGGGTGTTGCTTATGCCAAAAGGGAAGCCA
>CANRNF010000055.1 GCA_947631865.1 uncultured Oscillospiraceae bacterium
GGGCGGCCTTGCCCCCCAGCTTCTTAGTGAGGTCGATGGCGTTGTCGCCAAAGCTGATCTTCCCGCCCTTCACGGTGCCCCGGACGAAGTTCATGGGCGGCTCGCCGATGAACCCGGCCACAAACACATTGGCCGGCTGGAAGTACAGCTCATAGGGCGTACCGATCTGCTGGACATAGCCCTCCTTCATGACCACGATCCTATCGGCCAGCGTCATGGCCTCGGTCTGGTCATGGGTCACGTAGATGGTAGTGGCGCCGGTCTCCCGGTGGATCTGGGCGATCTCGGAGCGCATGGTCACGCGCTGCTTGGCGTCCAGGTTGGAGAGCGGCTCGTCCATGAGGAACACGCCCACCTTGCGGATGATGGCCCGGCCGATGGCCACGCGCTGGCGCTGGCCGCCGGACAGCGCCCTGGGCAGACGGTCCAGATAGTCCGTCAGACCCAGGATGCGGGCGGTGTTCTTCACCTTCTGCTCGATCACGTCCTCGTCCACGCCCTGGAGGGTCAGACCGAAGGCGATATTGTCATAGACGGTCATCTGGGGATACAGCGCGTAGCTCTGGAAGACCATGGCGATCTCCCGCTCCCGGGGGCCCATCTCGTTGGCGCGCTTGCCGTTGATGAGGAACTCGCCGTTGGATATCTCCTCAAGACCCGCGATCATGCGCAGCGTGGTGGATTTTCCGCAGCCCGACGGGCCCACGAAGACGATGAATTCGCCCTTCTCGATCTCCATATTGAAGTTATGGACCGCGTGGTAGCCGTTGGGATAGATCTTGTTGATGTCTTTCAGCGTCAAGTACGGCATAATTGATGTCTCCTTACTCATTGGTTTTGCTTTTGGTGTCAGGGACAAGGGGCGCTGTATATCGCGTATAGCTGACGGGAGGCGAACCCGCATCGGTTTCTGGCGGCGGGTCAGCGCCCGTGCGGCGTCAAATCCCTTGGCAATACGGGAGTATTCCCTGCGGGCTTTTCCTTGCCCGAACACAGACCCGCTCGCCAGAAACTGCTTCGCACTCCACGGGGAGCAGTTTTCGAGGGATTTTCTTTGAGGAGAAGGAAGGCTTGCTGGCGCAAGCCAACGACGACGAGACGAAAAGCACCGAAAAATGCCCCCGTGAAGCGACGTGTGTTCGCCTCCCGTCAGCTATGGACAAAATCGACTGGATTTGGTAGAATATATGTACAAAACAGCACAGAGAGGGAATCGGGAAATGTATTCTATCATCTACGCGGGCCGCCATCCGCTCACAACGGGCGTTTCCCGCCATATGCACTCCAGCTGGGAGCTCATCTACTGCACCAGCGGCAGCGGCACCCTCGTCTTTGACGACAGGGTCATGCCCTACGCGGCCAACGACGTGGCGGTCATCCCGCCCCTCGTGCCCCACTCCAACGGCAGCGACGAGGGCTTCACCAACGTCCACTTAAACATCTCGGACATGCCCCTGGCCTTCACGGAGCCGGTCATCATCCCCGCGGGCCAAAATGGCTTTCTTCTGGACGCCTTCAACGCGGTGCATCACTTCTACACCGCCGGCACTCCGGAGGCCAGCGCTCTCCTCCTGCCCCTGTACGGCCAGCTCATTGCCGCCTTTTTGAAGACCAGCCAGCCGGCAGACCCGCGCAGCGGCGTGGTGACGGAGATCGAAAACAACATCCTCCAGAACTACTCCGACTGCAATTACGACCTGCACGCTTTTCTGCGGACGCTGCCCTTCAGCACGGAGTATCTCACCAAACTCTTCAAGCGGGAGACAGGCATGACGCCCTTCCAGTATCTCAAAAACCGCCGTCTGGAGAACGCGGCCAACATCCTGGCCGTCATGTACGGCAAGGGGAACATCTCCGAGACCGCCCGGCTGTGTGGGTTCAGCGACCCGCTCTACTTCTCCCGGCTGTTCCGGAAGAAATACGGCGTCTCCCCCCGGGATTTCCGGGCAGACACCCTGGACGGGGACAGCGTGAAAACTATGCTGTGAGCCGCTTGACCTCGGTGTAGGCCAGCACGAAAGGCGCTACGCCCTTGGCGTCGTTTTTCACCACCGGCTCGGAGATGTAATACTCGTAGGAGCCGTCCCGCCGCCGGTTGTTCTCCGGACCAAGGCCCGCCACCAGACAGATACCGTCCAGATCGATGCCCTCATCCGTGAACGTCAGATACTTATCCATGATGCCGTCGAAGGTCTTCTTGCCTTTGGCGGCATATTCTTTATCCAGCACACCCAGGCGCGCGCCCTTCAGCATGGCGTAAGCCATCATGGCGCTGCCGCTGGTCTCCAGGTAGTTGCCCTCCCGGCCGCCCTGGTCCGGTACCTGCCAGTACATGCCCGTATCAGCGTCGGCATACTTGGCCATGGCCGCCATCAGGTCGGCGAATATCCCGGCCAGTTCCTTCCGGTCATCTCCCTCCGGGAGGATGTCCGTAAGGTCCGCCAGGGCCACAGCGAACCACCCCAGGGACCGGAGCCAGAAGTTGGCCGAGCAGCCGGTCTGCTTATCCGCCCAGAAGGCGGTCTTGGAGGCGTCATAGCCGTGGTAGTAAAGACCTTTCTCTTTATCCAGCATCCGCTCGCGGACCGTGCGGATCTGCTTCACGATGTCGGAATAGTCGCCCTTGCCGAAGTTCTTTTCATAGAGCGCCCGGAAGGGCTGGGCCATGTAGAGGCCGTCCAGCCATACCTGGTTGGGGTAAATGGCCTTGTGCCAGAAGCTGCCCTCATATGTCCTGGGCTGGGCGGCAAGCTGAGCCGTCAGCTTATCCGCCGCCAGGCGGTATTTCTCCTCCCCTGTGCGCTCGTATATCTCGAAGAGGACGCGCCCCTCGTTGATATCGTCCAGGTTGTGGTCGTCGGGTTTGAAGCCGCGGATGGAGCCGTCCTCCTCCACGAAGAAGTCCGCCACTTCCTGAGCGAACGCGGCGTACCGCTCATCCCCGGTGATGCGGGTCATCTCCATGAGGGCGGTGAGCATGCAGCCGTCTATGTAGTTCCAGGAGGCCTTTTTCCCCTCCCGGATCTTCTCCATGTTCCAGGCGGTGCGCTCCGGGGTGGAGCTGTTCACCAGCTGGAGCACATAGGCGTCGATCCTGCCGTAGTCCATCAGTCCACCTTGAATCCTTTCTTCTCGATGTGCTCGCAGTGGTCCGCGATGAGGCCTTCCCCATCCGCGCCGGAGACGTGCACATCTTTCACGATGATGCGCCGCACGTTGTCCAGATAGAGCCCCAGCTTGCACCGCTTCTGGGCGAAGTTCTGCATGGCGGGCACGCCGGGCTTGGCGTCGGCGGCAAAGGAGACGTCGATGTTCTCCAACGTCACCTCGTCGATGGGGCTCTCCGTGAGTCCGTCGATGTAGCAGGCCGCCACCTCCGCATCGGTGCAGACCATATTCCGGAAGAAGAACCGGCCCATGTGGGGCGTCCTGTCGTCTATGGGGAGCTTCTCCCGGCTCCAGACGTACTCTGTGTACCGGTCCGGGTCGCAGCAGTTATACCAGAGGTTGATGACGATGGGGGTCAGGACCTTCTCCATGCGGATGTTATCGAAGGACACGTCCGTGATAACGCTGTCCTTGCCCCTGCCACGGCGGGACTTGATACGAAGGCCCCTGTCCGTGGCCCTGAAATAGCACTGGCTCACGCTCAGGTTCCGGATGCCCGCGGCCAGTTCGCTGCCCAGGGTCACCGCCCCGTGGCCAAATTGCATAAGACAGTTGCGAATGGTATGGTGGTCGGCAGGCTGCAGATATTTGCGGCCCATGTCGATCTTGCCGGACTTGATGGCGATGCAGTCGTCGCCCACTGAGAAACGGCAGCCGATGATGTCCATGCCGTCGCAGCTCTCCGGGTCGATGGCGTCGGTATTGGGGCTGTCCTTGGGGGCCGTGACGAAGCAGTCCAGCAGGGACACGTCCTTGGAAAACAGCGGATGGATATGCCAGGCCGGGCCGTTGGCGATGGTGACGCCGTGAAGGGTCACGTGCTGGCAGCGGTTCAAAAACACCACCCGGGGCCGGGCCGCCGGGAAGCTCTTAAAGCCCCCCCACCAGTCGCCGTTTTGGCCGTTGCCGTCGATGGTGCCTTCGCCCACGATGGCGATGTCCTGGGCGTAGGAGCCGTGGATCAGGGACTGATAGCAGTCCATCTCGATGCCCTCAAAGGCCGCCTGGGGCAGTTCTTTGCCCGTGACCGGGTCGGTGCCCACGCCCTTGATGATGGGATAGCGGGCCCTGTCTGTGGAGCCCAGGATCGTCGCGCCCTCGGATATCTCCAGGGTGATATGGCTCTTCATGGAAAGGGGCAGCGTGAGATAGGCCCCCTCCGGGAACAGCAGCCGCCCGCCCTCCGGCAGGAAGTTGATGGCCGCCTGGATGGCGCCGGTGTCCTCATGGACGCCGTCCCCCACCGCGCCAAAGTCCTTCACGCTGACACAGCAGGTCTCCCCAGCGGTGGTGAAAGACGCGCTTTCCTCGGCTCCGTCTTCAAAGCGGACCGCGGCGGTATGGGCCGTCTCCGGCGTCAGGCCGTAGAGGGAGAACACGTTGGCCTCCCCTTTTTTGACCTCTTTGCCGTCCAGAAGAACGGTATAGACACCGGGGGCGTAATAGGGCCGGTCATTATCCAGCTCAAAGCAGACGGAGCTGCTGCCACAATAGAGGACTCTCATCTGAAACGCAACTCCTTCCCCTTCTCACCGTTGGCCCTTGAAAAGGCCCACGAGAAAGTGTTTGACCTGGATCAGCAGCACGTCAAAGCCCATGCAGAACACGCCGAACAGGATGGGCTCCACCCCCAGGGGCACGGTGTCCACCGCGCCGGTGAAGTGGATGATGGTGAGGTTGATGACGTTATAGAGGATGAATACCAGGGCCAATATCACGTAGCCGTAGAGGATGTTCAGCGGAAAGCTGATCCACCCCTTCCGGGAGAACATCATCCACCGGTCATTGCCCCCCTGGGTCTTGGATATGAACCGCAGGACGTTGTTGGTCAAAAGGTCCGTGACGATGCCCAGCGCCGTGCCCGTGACGAACAGCATATCCAGCTGGTCCGCCAGATAATTGCCCAGTCCCCACATGAAGAAGAAGCACACCGCTCCGGCGAACCAGGCTTTGATGAACAGCACCTTCACCCAATCGGCGATCTTCAGCTTAGGGCCGGACTTATAGGAGCGCAGCTCCGCCTCGGACACCTTGGGGGAATTCTCCTCGTTGGCGCCTACCAGGTCGTCCACGGCCTTCGTATTCAGCTTATAGTAATCCGTCTGCCGGTCGATGGCCGGCTTATCGCCCTTGGATGCGCGCTTGCTCATAAACTCTCAGAAAGCAGATTTCAGGCGTCGTCGCCGGAGAGCTCGATCTCATCCATGGCGCCGTTGTCCGTGACCTCCACGGAGGTCCTGATCTTCCGGATCAGCTTGGAGTACACAGGCAGCAGGACGATGAGCACGATGGCCACCGCCAGGATGATGATATGCATGCGGATGTACCACTGGGCGTAGGCGATGTAGAGCGTGGACGCCGTGATGGTGATGGGGTTGGCAGCCCGGGTGAGCGCCGCGTCGATGCGGCCCAGATAGTACACATCCGAATAGATGACCACGGCCAGCATCACGAACATCAGGATGAGCATGGGCTTGTTCACCTTTTTCCGGTACGGGAAGGCGTTCATGAAGCACACCATGCTCAGCATGGAGAACAGCATCGTGCAGAATCCGCTCAGGCCCATGCCGGCGCCTTGGATCTTGGCGGTGGTATCCGATATGTGCATCAGATTCAGCGAGTACACCAGGAAGGCCACGACCAGCACCGTCAGGGGGATCATCTGGGGGCGGCGCTTGATGGCCACGAGGAACTTACGCCAGGCCTCTTTGAGCCCCGCGCCTATCCTCTTTCCCAGGGGTTTCTTTTCGCTCGTAGTCTTAGCCATGCTCACTCACCCTTCCTTATGGCGTTGGTCGTCTCCTTGTCGAAGAAGTGCTTCCGTTTGAAGGAGAACGTCACCGCGTCGCCGTTCTTGTAGTCGCTCCAGCCCTTGAGCTTGGCGGTGATCTTGGCGCTGGCGGCCTTGGAATCGCCGATATGGCCGTGGACCAGCGTATTCATGCCAAGGTTCTCGTTGGTGGTGACCGTAACGGCCACGTCCGGCCCCACGACGATGTCCTCGGGACGCACGCCCAGGACGATGGTCTTGCCGTTGTAGGCCTTGAGGGTGTCCTGCTCCTCCGGCGTGAGGGCCACCTTGAAGCCCTCGCCGGTGAGGGCGCCTCCGCCCACGGTCACGTCGTAGAAGTTCATGGGAGGCAGGCCGATGAAGCCGGCCACGAACATATTGGCCGGGGAATCGTACAGCTCCAGAGGCGTGCCCACCTGCTGGACATAGCCCATGGACATACACACGATCCGGTCCGCCAGGGTCAGGGCCTCGGTCTGGTCGTGGGTCACGTAGAGCATGGTGGCGCCCAGACGCTTGTGCAGCAGCAGTATTTCCCGGCGGGTGGCGCCGCGGAGCTTGGCGTCCAGGTTGGACAGAGGCTCGTCGAACAGGAAGACCTTAGGGCTGCGCACGATGGAACGGCCCATGGCCACGCGCTGGCGCTGGCCGCCGGACAGCTGGGAGGGCTTCTTGTTCAGCTGGCTCGTAAGGCCCAGGATCTCGGCCGCCGCCAGCACTTTTTTATGTATCACATTGGGGTTCTCCTTGCGCATGGTCAGGGAGAAGGCCATGTTCTCATACACGGTCATGTGGCCGTACAGGGCGTAGTTCTGGAACACCATCGCCATGTCCCGGTCCTTTGCGGGCGTGGTGGTGATGTCCTTCCCGTCCAGGAAGAGCCTGCCGGCGGAGATGTCCTCCAGACCGGCCACCATCCGCAGGGTGGTGGATTTGCCGCAGCCGGAGGGACCCACCAGCACGATCAGCTCTCCGTCCTTCACGTCCAGGTTGAAGTCAAAGACCGCCTGCACGTTATTGTCGTATATCTTATCGATATGCTGTAAACTCAACGTAGCCATGTCTCTGCCTCCTTATGTACCGGGGGGTGGGGGTGCGACGGTCTTCATGTGCTCGGCAAGCTCATGGCAGCGAATGAAGTTCACCGCGGCCGACGCCAGCAGGCACACCGCCGATGCGATGAGCAGTACCACCACATAGAGGAACGTCTTATCCCCCATGACGGGCACGCTCTCCCCGTTCACCAGGGTGGTGGCGGCATGGGCCCGGGCGGGGATGATGAAGATGCGGACGATCTGGCCGATGCCGATGGCCGCCAGAAGCCAGGTGTAGCCCGGCTTATAGTTCTTCACGCCCTCGGAGGACAGGAACACCGCCAGCAGGAATACCAGGTTGTACACGATGGACGCGCCAATGAGGATCGTGTAGTAGTAGGTGCCCACGTCGGACTGGTAGATCTTGACGAAATAGAGCACGTCGAACAATATCCCCAGGAGCGCCAGGTTGGCGGCCAGGGAATTCTTGATGTATCTCATCCGGTCTCTTTTGACCGTACGTTCTTCCATCGTCATGCTTCGGCCCTCCTTCCCTCTTGGACGAGCTTCGCTTCCTGCTTCATGAGGCTGGTCTTCCAGATGGCGTTGGCCACCAGCAGCACACACACCAGGATCAACAGGCAGAACACGGCATAGTGGGCGTCGAACCAGAACGTGGACTCGGTGTAGAGCGTGCCCCACATCTCCGCGTGCTCCTTCAGGGCCTCAAAATCCACCTGCAGGAACTGGCCCTTGAAGATCTCGATGTAGGTGTGGGCAAATACCGCCAGGGCCACGCCCGCCACGGCGTACACCGCGGTGGCGAAGTAGTTGCCGATATAGTAGCGCCGCCGTGAATGGGTGTTGGTGATGAACAGCAGCACGGCCAAAAGGATCAGCCCGATGCTGGCCACCAGGAACATGCGGTTGAACTCCTGCATGTTGTAATATACGATGGAGCCGGGCACACTGGTTTGCGTCAGATCGTTGGGGTTGCGCATGGTGCTGTACAGGCTGTCGTAGAGATCGGTCATGATCCCCAGCGAGTACAGAAATACCAGAGCGCTCACGAAAATCGCCGCGAAGCAAAGGACTTTCTGCGCAGTCATCTGTTTCTTATACATGACAACCTCCTTCCGGGGGAAGCGCCGCCCCCTGCGCCGGGCCGCTCACGCGCCCCGGCGCTTTTGGGCAGGTTATTTTTCGCCCCTCCCCGCCCCGGCTGAAGCCGGGGCGGGAAATGGCATAGTGCTGGGTCAAAAGGTTCGCTTAAAGGTCAATTACTGAATGGTCGCGTAGTAATCCAGAGCGCGGGTCCAGGCGTCCTGCTTCAGAGCCAGATACTGCTGGCCCATGTAGTTCTTCGCCACATAGGCGGCGGAGGCAGCCGCGTCAGACATGTTGGAATCGGTGTAGCCGGAGACGATCTCACTGACCAGGATGTTCTCGCCGTCCTTGTTCTGGTTGAACTTGTTGGTCAGCTCGGTGAAACCGGAGATCATGTCATTCTCCTGCTTGGTGGTGGGCAGAACGGTGGGCACGGAGGTGTACCAGCTGTTCTCGGCAACGGCCAGCTCGGGGTGCTTGATGGTGCCCAGGGCGATGGCGTTGGAGATCTTGGCGGCGCCTTCACGGCCGACCTCGTGCGTGCACTGATACTCGAAGGCCTGGCTCTTCACGAAGGAGAGCGTGGAGCCCAGGTAGTAACGGGCGTAGTTGGTGTAGTTGCCGGAGGCCTTCTCCCACAGCTCGTCATAGGTGGCGTCGGCGATGACAGGCATCTCCTGGCCGTTGAAGTTGAAGGTCTCGCCCTCCTTGATGAAGGCGGAGGGGCCGTAGCTCATGAGGATCTGGCCCTCGGGAGAGTAAGCGTAGTCGATCAGGGCCAGGGCCGCGTACAGCTTATCCTGGTCGTCGCCCACGCCGGGCTTGGAGATGCCCCAGCCGTCGGTCTTCACGGAACGCCAGGACTCGGTGAAGCGCATATACACGCCGTCATCGCTGGTGCCGTCGAACCAGTGGGCCACGGGGACCATGACCGCCATGTACTTCTCGCCCTCGTCGGCCTGCAGCTTGGTCTCGTTCAGGATGGTCTGGGTCTGGTTGTAGTCATAGTGCATGAAGCCCAGGTCGTTCTCCAGCATGGTGCCGGAGTTCTCCTCGGACATATCCATGAAGGACTTGCTCAGCAGGCCCTCCTCGGCCATGGCGTGCATGCGCTCCAGGGCCTCGTAGGTCTCGGCCTCCTGACGGGCGTCGTGCATAGCGCCGTCAGCGCCCACGTACAGGTAATCCTGACGGGACTCCAGGCCGCGGACGCCGAACAGGGTGCCGGCGAAGCGGAACATATCCACGCGGCGCTGGTTGTTGTTGTCCTCACGGGAGAACAGGCCCTGGACGGAGTCGGTGCCGTTGAGGGTCTGGGGGTTGGCCACCACGCAGCGGAGCAGGGCCACCAGTTCGTCGGCGTCCCAGGCGGCGTTCTGGCCGATGAACAGGTCGGCGCGGTTCTCACCGTAGTAGCCGGCGTAAGCCTCGTCGATATAGGTGCGGAGCATGTTGACAGCCTCAACGCCGTCCATCTCGCCCGCCTCGTTCATCTTGGCGATGATGTTGCCGGCGGCGTCATAGTCCTTGGTCACGGTCTCGACAGCGGTGCCGTCGGGAGTCACCACGTCCACTTCCACCTTGCCCTCGGTGGGCATGTAGGGCTCGTAGACGGGAGCGGCGGTCTTGTTGGAGGCGTCGGCAGTGAACTCGCCAGCGCCGTTCAGGAGCTTCTCCACCCAGTCGGTACGCATCAGAGGCATACGCTCGATGTCGTTGACGCCGTCAAAGTACGGGCTGAAGTAGATGGCGCCGGTGTCGGTGTCGCCCACGATGGACAGCCGCACGATGGGGTTGGCCTCCAGATAGGCCTTGAAGTTGGGCATCTTGTCCAGATACTCGGCGATGTTGACCATGCTGCCGGCCACGCCGTTCTCGTTCAGCTTGGCAGCGGTGCCGCTGACCATATCGACCTCGCCCAGGCGCTCTTTCCAGTAATCGAACTCGTTGCTGGCGGAGTTGCCCTGGTACTTGTCCTCAAAGGTCACGCCCAGAATGTTCTCGACCTCGACCCAGGTGGGCTTCAGGTCGCCGGCGTTGTAGGTCTTGCCGTCGGCCAGGGTGATGCCGTCGCCGGCGGTCTCCGCGTCGAAGGTGATGCCGGTCTTGGTGCTGTTGTAGCCGGTGGCCATGCGCAGCACGGTGCCCTCCGCGAAGGGCAGGTCGGCCTCGACAGCGCCAGCCTCAGCAGCAGCGGGCTCCTCGGCCTCAGCAGGCTCCTCAGCAGCAGCGGGCTCCTCGGCCTCAGCAGGCTCCTCAGCGGCCTCAGGTTCTTCGGCAGCCTCAGGCTCCTCGGCGGCCTCAGGTTCTTCGGCAGCCTCGGGCTCCTCAGCGGTCTCGGGCTCCTCGACGGGGGCCTCAGTGGGCTCCACCACGCTGGTCTTGGGGCCGCAGCCGCTCATCAGGGCCACGGTCATCACGACCGCCAGCAGAAGCGCAAGAATGGATTTCCAGTTCTTCATGGTTTCCTCCTTAATGATGTTTTGTTTGCTCTTGCACCGGGTCACTGCCCGGGATGTGCACATTAAATTATGGATACGAACGACAGCCTCTTATTCCTTCACGCCGCCCATATTCACGCCCTTGGCGAAGTATTTCTGGATGAAGGGATAGATGATGAGGATGGGAACGATGGAGCATACGATCAGCGCGTAGATCACCGAGTCGGAGGCGAACGCCTCGTTCCAGCCGGACATGGCCTCCGGGTCGGTGTATTCCTCCAATCGCAGACGGATGAACACCTGCAGGGGATGCTCATTGGAGTTGGAGATCATCTGCCGGGCCCAGAAGTAGCCGTTCCAGCGGGAGATGGCGAAGAACAGCGCCACCGTCGCGATGGTGGATTTGCTCATGGGGATGTAGACCTTGCTCAGCACCTGGAACTCGCTGGCGCCGTCCACGATGGCGGCCTCCTCGATCTCGGAGGGCACGCCCTCGAAGGCGTTGCGCAGCAGGATGATGTTCATGGCCGCCATGCCCATGGCGATGACCACCAGCCACTTGTCGTCCATGATACCGATGGCGTTGAACACCTTCTGGGTGTCCAAATAGTTCAGGTACTGGGGCACGATGCCGGCGGAGAACCACATGGTGAACACCAGGAAGAAGTTGAAAAACTTCCGGAACAGCAGCCGCCGCTTGGACAGGGCATACGCGCCCAGGATAGCGGTGAGCATGGCCCACAACGTGCCGTACAGGGTGATGAACAGGGTGTTGGAATAGGCGTTCCAGAACATGTTGTCCCCGAACATCTTGGCGAAGGCCTCGAACTGCAGGTCCTTGGGGAACAGCACGATGGAGCCGTACTCCACCGCGGACCGGCCGCTGATGGAGGCGGACACGGCGTACACGAAGGGATACAGGCAGCACAGCGCGAACACCGTCAGCAGCGTATAGCTTATGATCTTGAAGATCAGTTCGCTTATCTCAAGTTTTCTTTTCATGGATGCGCCCTCCCTCCGTCAGTACAGCGACGTATCGGACGCCTTTCGGGCGATGGTATTGGCGCCTATGACCAGCAGCATGCCGATGACATTGTTCATCATCTCGGCCGCGGCGGCGATGCCTGTACCAGCGCCGGTGCCCATGCCGTTTCGGTTGGCGAAGGTGGACACCACGTCGGCGGTCACGTATGTATTGGGGTTGTAAAGCAGCAACACCTTCTCATAACCGATGTTCAGCAGCGTACCGATACGGGTTATGAGCATGATGACGATGGTGGACAGGATGCTGGGCAGGACCACGTAGCGCATCTGTGCCATCTTGTTGGCGCCGTCGATCTGGGCAGCCTCGTAGCTGGTGGGGCTGATGGCGATGATGGCGGCGAAGAAGACGATGGAATCGTAGCCGGCGCCCTCCCAGATACCGCTGATCTGATAGATCGAGCGGAAGAAGGAGGGGTTGTTCAGAAGGCCCGCGTTGGCCACCTCCGGGCTGATGAGCCCCACGTTGGAGAGGAACTGGCTCACGATGCCCATGCCGGTGGTGAGGGAGCCCTGCTTCACGAGCATGGTCACCAGGGAGGTCATGACGACCGTGGACATGAACTTCGGCAGGTACGTCAGCACCTGATACACGCTCCGGGCGATGTTGGAACGGATCTCGTTGAAGAACAGCGCCAGGATGATGGGGATGGGGAACCCGAAGCACAGGCCATAGAAGCTCAGGATGAAGGTGTTGCGCAGAGCCCGCCAGAAGTCAGTGGACAGGCCGTCCCCCGCGAACAACAGGCGCTTGAAATACGAGAAGCCGGAGAATAGCTGCTTCGACACGGGCAGGACGTTGTCCGACACCTTGAAGCACCCCAGCAGCTCGTACATGGGGAAGTAGCGCCAGAAGAGGAAGACCAGGAGCATGGGGATCAGCATCACGTAAAGCCGCCAGTCCTTGGCGATGGTGCGGCCTACGTGGAGCCAATAGTGCTTCTCCACGTCATCCCGGACGGTCTGCTCCGGACTTACCCGATAGACGCCTTTGGCCTTGTCGAATTCGAGGAAATCCGCTGCTCCTACTTTCATAGTTGACCTCCTTTTTCTTCCTGCTGCTCGTGGATACGCAGCAGGTAGTGTTTTTGATCCTCATAGATCCCGTCCAGCTTCCGGGCGATCCAGACGATCACAAAGGTGAATATATAAGATAGACTGTCTGTGGTGTAAAACGCCGGCAGCGCCGCCAGATCCGCCCCCAGGGCCAGAGCCATCGCCGCCCGGCCGGTCTGCATCAAAAGCAGTACCAGCAGCGGGAACAGAAGACCCCACCGGGTCTGGCGCACCTTCTCCTTCCCCAGCGCCTTCAACATGATGAGCGCGGCCAGAGAAAGAAGGTTGCCCATGCAATAGATGAGGTACTGGCTCCTGTCCGCCCCGGAAAAGAAGCAGAACACCAGTCCCGCCTCCACCGCGTGGATGGCGCCCCAGGCGCCCCAGCGCATATACACGATGGCCGTGACCGACGCCGCGAGGGACACCACGAAGGGCTGGCCGGGGAACCACCAATTGGCCGCCCGGACGATGATGTACTCGAAGATGGCCAGCATGACGGCGAACATCGCCAGGTCGATGGTCCGGTATTGTTTCCAAGTCCGCTGCCTTCTCATAGCACCCCGTTCTCCGGGCCCTCCAAAAAGCGCCAGGCGTTTTTGTATAAATCGACAGGTATATTCTGCCATTTAGCATAATATTTATCATAATTATACATTATCGTCCAATTGATGTATATGGATAAAATATTACTTTTTATGTACAAAACAGACCTGTACAAAACTTTGTGAAAACTGTTATAGCCAAGGCGCTCCAAATCAGATATAATGCACAGTAAACATGACTGTTATGGGAAAGGATGTGCCGAAAATGATCGAGCTCCACCCAGGCGATGACCTGCAAAAGGCCCTTGACAGCGCCCATCCCGGCGACGCCGTCCATCTGGCCGCCGGCGAGTACAGGACGAAATCGTCCATATCCGTCCCCGGTCTCACCATCGTTGGCGAGGGGGCGGACAGGACCCGCATCGTCTGGGACGACTACGCCAAAAAGCTGGACGATACCGGAAAAGAGTACAACACCTTCCGCACCTGGACCCTGGCGGTGTGCGCCGACAGCGTGACCATGAAGGACCTTTCCGTCGTGAACGATGCCCTCCACCCGGAGGTGAAGGGCCAGGAGGTGGCCCTGACCGTCTACGGCGACGGCTTCACCATGGAGCGCTGCCGACTCACCTCCACCCAGGACACCCTCTTTCTGGGCCCCCTCCCCGCCGACCTCATCCAAAGATATGAGGGCTTCCTGCCGGACATGCTCCGCCGGGACGAGCCCTGCGCCCAGCGGTTCACCGACTGCCTCATCGAAGGCACGGTGGATTTCATCTTCGGCTGCGGAAAGGCGCTCTTTGAAAACTGCGAGATACGCTCCCTGCTGGACGCACGCGGCATTGGCTATGCCGCCGCCCCGGCCCACGCTTTGGAGCAGACGGAGGGCTTCACCTTCCGCGGCTGCCGCTTTACCGCCGCCGATGGCGTGGCGGACGGCAGCATATGGCTGGCCCGGCCCTGGCGGGATCACGGGCTGTGCGTGTTTGAAAACTGTACCTATGGCCCCCACATCGCGGCCCTGGGATTTGACAAATGGAATGACACGGACCGGGACAAGACCGCCCGGTTCTATGAGACGCCCCTCCGGCCGGGGCGCGTCCCCTGGGCCAAAGCGCTGTGACGCCCCTCCCCTTTTCCCGTCTTGCATTTTCCCGCGAGGGCCATTAAAATAATGCCATCATGAACCAAGAAAGGATGTTGCTGCATGAGCCGAGATATATGCGTGTGCCTGGACTTTCTCACTGGCGCCCACAAGGCGAAGATCGCCACGGCGGCGGAGAAGGGCGGCATGACCGCCCACTTCTTCACCCTTGACCAGCTGGACGAGGCCGCCAAGTGCGGCAAAAACGCCGAGATCCTCTATAGCTGCACCCCCAAGCTGCTGCGCCAGTGTGAAAAGCTCAAGTGGTACTGCTGCAGCTACGCGGGCGTGGACCTCTATTGCAAGGACCCCACCCTGTTCCGCGACCCGGACTGCGTCCTCACCAATTCCAACGTGTACGGCCTGACCATCTCCGAGCACACGGTGATGGTGACGCTCATGCTCCTGCGTCGCATGCCGGAGTACGACGTGTGGATGAGCCAGCACCAGTGGAAGGGCATGCTCCCCGTCCGCTCCATCAATGACTGCCATCTCACCACGCTGGGCACGGGGCAGATCGGCAGGTGCATCGCCCACAGCTTCCGGGCCCTGGGCGCCAAAAAGATCACCGGCGTCAGCCGCAGCGGCAGGCCCGTGGAGGGCTTCGACGAGGTATATCCCGTGGAGAAGCTGAACGAGCTGCTCCCGGACGTGGAGATATTGGTCATGGCCCTGCCCGGCACGGATGATACCCAGAAGATCCTGAACGCGGAGCGCATCGGACTTCTGAATGAAAAATCCCTGGTCATCAACGTGGGCCGGGGCACCGCTGTGGACCAGGAGGCCCTGGCGGCTGCCCTGAACGGCGGAAAGATCGCCGGCGCCGCCCTGGACGTGGTGGACCCGGAGCCGCTGCCCCCGGAACACCCCCTCTGGACCGCGAAAAATCTCATCCTCACCCCTCATGTGGCGGGCAACATGACCCTGGCCTATACCTGCGACAGGAACGTAGGCCAGTTCCTGGAGGACCTGGAAAATTACCTCGCCGGCAAGCCCCTGGCCCACGTGGTAGACCGCTCCCGGGGCTACTGACGCCTGTTCCGACAAAAAAACACCGCCATCCGGCCGGATGGCGGTGTTTTCCTATATTCCCTTATTCCTCCGCCGCGGTCTCGCAGTAGACGCAGCGGTAGATCCCCTCGTCCGTGAGGCGGAATTGCTGTGAAAGCTCCTGCTCCACGCAGGTGATGCACCGGGGGTTGCGGCAGCGGAACCGGTCTGTGACAAAGGTCTCCTCCGGCGCCGGCGCGGCGGGCTTTTTCGCCTCATCCAGCAGCTTCAGGATAAGCGCCATGCGCATATACTTCCCGTTCAGGGCCTGGCGGAAATAGGCGGCCCGGGGGTCCGCGTCCACGGCAACGCCGATCTCGTTCACCCGTGGCAGCGGGTGCAGCACCGCCATATGCTCCCTGGCGCATGCCAGCTTGTCCGGCGTGAGCACATAGCTGTCCTTGAGCCGCTCGTACTGGGCCGGATCCTCGAACCGCTCCCGCTGGATGCGGGTCATGTACAGCACGTCCAGGTCCGGGATGGCCCCCTCCAGCTCTGTGGTCTGGGTGAAGGGCACGCCCTTGGCCCGGAGCACGTCCTTTTCCACATACTCCGGCAGGCGCAGCTCCTCCGGGGAGATGAGCACGAACCGGGTGCCCTCATAGCGGCACATGGCGTTGATGAGGGAGTGGACAGTGCGGCCGTACTTGAGGTCGCCGCACAGGCCGATGGTGAGATGGTCCAGCCTGCCCAGCTCCCGGCGGATGGTGAGAAGGTCCGCCAAAGTCTGGGTAGGATGACAGTGGCCCCCGTCCCCAGCGTTGATGACGGGGATGGAGGCGTTTCTGGCCGCCACCAGCGCCGCTCCGTCCCGGGGATGGCGCATGGCGATGATGTCGGCGTAGCAGCTCACGATCTTGGCCGTGTCCGCCACGCTCTCCCCCTTTGCCGCCGAGGAGCTGGCCGCCTCAGAGAACCCCAGCACGTGACCGCCCAGCTCGTACATGGCCGCCTCGAAGCTGAGGCGGGTCCGGGTGGAGGGCTCGAAAAACAAGGTCGCCAGCTTCTTCCCCTCACAGACATGGGCGTATTTTGCTGGGTGGTCGATGATGTCCAAGGCCGTGGCGATCATCCCGTCCAATTCTTCCACGGACAGGTCCAGGATGTCGATGAGGCTCCTCATTTGGCCGCCTCCATCCAGCTCTCGTCGGAGGGGTCGTTCCGGAACTTGATGAGCCGGGCCACGTCTTCAGGCTTGATATACCCCTCCTCCGCCGCCACCTGGGCGATGGCGTCAAAGTCGGTGAGGGACGTGTTTTCGATGTTTGCCGCGGCCAGCCGTTCCAGGCCCTTCTTCATGCCGTAGGTGAAGATGCTCACGATGCCGAGAACGTCGGCCCCGGCCTGGCGCAGTACGTCCACCACCTCCAGCACGCTGCCGCCAGTGGAGATGAGGTCCTCTACCACCACCACCTTCTGGCCCGGCTCCAGCCGGCCCTCGATCTGGTTTTTACGGCCGTGGTCCTTGGCCCCGGAGCGCACGTAGCCCATGGGCAGGCCCAGGATGTGGCCGGTGATAGCGGCGTGGGCAATACCGGCGGTGGAGGTGCCCATGAGCACTTCCACGCCGGGGTATTTCTCCTTGATAAGGGCAGCCAGACCCTCCTCCACATCTGTGCGTACCTCCGGCGCCGTCAGGGTCAGCCGGTTGTCACAGTAGACGGGGCTCTTGATGCCGCTGGCCCAGGTAAAGGGCTCCTCCGGGCGAAAGAACACCGCCCTGATCTTCAAAAGGTCTTTTGCTATCAGCGTTTTTCTATCCATCTTCCCTCTCCTCAGTCCACGAATTCCGCCACGCACCGCTCGTAAGCCGCCACCGGGTCCGCGGCCGCCGTGATGGGACGGCCCACCACGATGTAGTCCGAGCCGATCTTCTTAGCCTCCGCCGGGGTCATGACCCGCTTCTGGTCCCCCCTGTCCCCCTCCGCGAAGCGCACGCCGGGGGTGACCGTGAGAAAACCCTTCCCGCAGCGGTCATGGACCGCGGCCGCCTCCATGGGCGAGCAGACCACGCCGTCAAGCCCTGCGTTCTTCGCGATCTCGGCGTAGTGCATGACCACGTCCGCCATGGGCTCATGGATGAGCAGGTCCCGCTCCATGCTCTCCTGGTCCGTGCTGGTGAGCTGGGTCACCGCGATGAGCAGGGGCCGGGTCCCGTCGGGGCGGGTCAGCCCCTCCAGCGCCGCCTCCATCATGGCGGTGGTGCCCGCGGCGTGGAGGTTCACGATGTCCACGTCCAGGCCCGACAGCACTGCCATGGCCTTTTTCACCGTGTTGGGGATATCGTGCAGCTTCAGGTCCAGGAATATCCTATGGCCCCGCTTTTTGATCTGCCGGACGATGTCCGGTCCTTCGGCGTAGAAAAGCTCCATGCCGATCTTCACGAAGGGCTTTTTCTCCCCGGTAAACTTGTCCAAAAAACTATATACGGCCTCCGCGCTGGAAAAGTCACAGGCCACGATCACGTCCTTACCCATGGGCGCCTCCTATTATATCTTTAAGATTTTGTATCCCATACTTGTCCATGACCTCCGGCAGGGCCGCCGCGATGTCCCGGGAGGCGAAGGGGTCCCGCAGGTTGGCGGCCCCCACCTCCACGGCCGCAGCCCCGGCCAGCATCATCTCGATCACATCCTCCGCCGAGGACACGCCGCCCATGCCCATGATGGGGATGGACACAGCCTCGTATACCTGATACACCATCCGCAGGGCCACCGGGAACACGGCAGGTCCCGACAGCCCGCCTGTGACGTTGGCCAGGAGAGGCTTTTTCGTTTTCAGGTCGATGCGCATGGCTTGCAGGGTGTTGATGAGGCTTATACCGTCCGCCCCCGCGGCCTCGCATGCCCGCGCCATGGCGGCGATGTCCGTCACGTTGGGCGTCAGCTTCACGATGACGGGCTTTGTGGTCACCGCCTTGACCGCCTTGACCACCTCAGCCGCCGCGGCCGGGTCCGTTCCGAAGCTCATACCGCCCCCGTGGACGTTTGGGCAGCTGATATTGACCTCCAGCCAGCCCACCTGCGGCTCGGCGTCCAGCCTCTCGCAGGTGTAGGCGTAGTCCTCCACAGAAAAGCCGCTGACATTTGCCATCACCGGCTTATGGAAGACCGCAGCGAGCTTGGGAAGCTCCTCCGTTATGACCGCATCCACGCCGGGGTTTTGCAGCCCCACGGCGTTCAGCATGCCGCCGGTACTCTCCGCGATGCGGGGCGTGGGGTTGCCGAACCGGGGCTCCCGGGTCGTTCCCTTGAAGGAAAAGGTCCCCAGGCAGTTGATGTCATAAAGCTCCGCGAACTCATAGCCGTACCCGAAGGTGCCGGAGGCGGGGATGACGGGGTTGGAAAGCTCTATCCCGCAGAGATCAACAGCCGTATTCACCACGCGATCTCCTCCTTTCGGAACACGGGCCCGTCCTTGCACACCCGCTTGGGACCGTGCACCGTCTCACGAGTGCAGCCCATGCAGGCGCCGAAGCCGCAGCCCATGCGCTCCTCGAAGCTGAGCTGGCCCGAGCCCTCCGCCTTGGCGAACACCGCCCGGAGCATGGCCTCCGGCCCGCAAGCGTAATAATACGTATACTTGTCCGGCAGGGCGTCGGTGACGAAGCCCTTTACCCCGAAACTTCCGTCCGCCGTAGCCACGGTGACGGCACAGCCCAGGGCCTTGAACTTGTCAGCATAGAACACCTCGTCCGCGCTGTTGAAGCCCAGGACCACCTGGGGCTCCTTCCCCTCTGCCCGCAGTTTTTTCGCCAGAAGGTATAGAGGCGCCGCGCCGATGCCGCCGCCCAGAAGCAGGGGCCGCTCCCCCGCCGGGGCGGTGTCGAAGCCGTTGCCGAGGCCCGCCAGGACGTCCAGCGTCTCGCCTGGCTCCATGGCCGCCATCTGTTCCGTGCCCTTCCCCACCACCTTATAGAGCAGCGTGAGGGCGTCCCCGTCCGCGTCGCACACGGAGATAGGCCGCCGCAGGAAGAGCCCGGGAAGGGCGATGTTCACGAACTGTCCCGGCGCGGTGACAGCGCCGGCGGGCCCGGTCAGGACCATACGCCACGCCGTAGGCGTCAGGGCCTCGTTCTTCTGGATGGTAAAGAGCGCCTTTTTCATGCGTCGATGGTGGAGATGGTGAGGGTGGTCTCCTCCAGCACGTCCAGCAGCACACGGACGGTGTCCAGGCTGGTGAAGATGGTCACGTTGTTCTCCGTGGCCAGCTGGCGGATGCGCACACCGTCTGTGACGCCCTTTTCCGAACCGATGTCCCGGGTGTTGATGATGTAGGCCAGGTGGCCCTGGCGGATGGCGTCGGGGATCTCCTCGCTTCCGTCCTTTATTTTGTGCAGGACATGGGTGCGGATGCCGTTCTCCTTCAAAAAGGCCGCCGTGCCCGGCGTGGCCTCGATGTTGAAGCCCATGTTATAAAACCGCCGGATCAGGGGCAGCGCCTCCGGCTGGTCGCCCCGGGCGATGGTGGCGAACACGGTGCCGTAGTTTTGAAGCCGCATGCCGCCGGCCTGCAGGGCCTTGAAGAGGGCGCGGGTCAG
>CANRNF010000056.1 GCA_947631865.1 uncultured Oscillospiraceae bacterium
CTGTCCGCAAAACCATTGATTTTATTAGCTTTTTGCCGCTATCGCTATCACACCTCATTATTTGAAAGACCCGGATTCCAGAAGATGCTGGAGGCGGTGGAGAATGACCAGGTAGCCGTTGTCATCACGAAGGACCTGTCCCGGTTTGGGCGCAACTCCGCATTGACGGGCATGTATATCAACATCACCTTTGCCAAGCATGAGGTGCGGTACATCGCCATCAATGACAACTACGACACCATCGACCCCAACAGTGTGGACAATGACTTCGCCGGGATCAAAAACTGGTTCAACGAGTTTTACGCCCGCGATACCAGCCGGAAGATTCGGGCCGTGATGAAGGCCAAAGGTGAGCGGGGAGAACACCTGACCGCCAACCCGCCGTATGGCTACGTCAAGGACCCGGAGAATCCAAAGCAGTGGGTCATCGACGAGGAAGCCGCGCAAGTGGTACGGCATATCTTTGACCTCTGCATGGAGGGGCGCGGCCCGACACAGATCGGCAATCTTCTGGAGCAGGAACACATCCCCAATCCCACGACCTACCAAGGGAAGGAAAGCGATTATCCGTACAGATGGGATACCACTACGGTGGTGCATATCCTGGAGCGGCGGGAATATACCGGCTGCACCGTCAACTTCAAGACCTACACCAACTCCATTTGGGATAAGAAGCAGCGGAAAACGCCGGAAGATGATAGGACCGTATTCTATGACACCCAGCCGGCCATCATCACGGAGGAAGTGTTTGAGAAGGTCCAGCAGATACGCCAGCAGCGCCACCGCCAGACAAAAACCGGCAAGAGCAGCATCTTCTCCGGCCTCGTTTTCTGCGCGGACTGCGGCGCGAAGATGTACTACTGTACCAGCGTCAAGTTTGAGAAGCGGCAGGATTTTTTCACCTGTTCCACCCACCGGCATAACAAGGACAAATGCGGCAGTCATTACATCCGTGCGGTGGTGTTGGAGGACATGGTGCTGCGGCACATGCAGATGGTCATTTCCTATGTGACCACGCATGAGGCGCATTTCCGGGAAGTCATGGGACAAAAGCTAAAGCTGGCGTCCGACGAAGCCATCCGGGTGAACAAAAAGAAGCTGACCAAGGCGGAGAAGCGTCTGAATGAGCTGGACCGTATCTTCATGCGGCTGTATGAGGACCGGGTAAACGGCACGATCTCCGGCGAGCGGTTCGCGTCCATGAGCAAGTCCTATGAGAACGAACAGGCGAAGCTCAAACGGGAAGTGGAAACGCTCACAAAAGAGATGGACCAGCAGGAGCAGAAAGCCGACGATGTGGAACGCTTCATAGCCCAGGCGCACAAATATGTTGGGCTGGAGGAACTGACGCCGTATGCGCTGCATGAGATGGTGAAGGCCATCTACATAGAAGCCCCAGACAAGAGCAGCGGCAAGCGGCGGCAGAGCATCCATATCTCCTATGACTTTGTGGGGTTCATCCCCATCCACGAGATGATGCAAGAGGGAATGGCGTGACAAACGCCACGCCATTCCCGAAATTTGATATTGTACTGTCTTATGACGCCCCCTCTGAGACGCGCCGGTTTTTCGTATAAAATTACTTGCCCAAGCCGTACTTGCGGTTAAACTTATCCACGCGGCCGCTGGTGTCCACCAGCTTCTGCTTGCCGGTGAAGAACGGGTGGCACTTGGAGCAGATTTCAACGGTGATGTTCTCCCGGGTGGAACCGGTCTCGATCACGTTGCCGCAGGCGCAGCGGATGGTGGTGTGGTAGTACTTGGGATGGATGCCTTCCTTCATGATATTCACCTCAGTTCAGGCTGTCTTGAGTGCGGAAACATGCCCGCCGTTACAAGACGCAACTGGTATATTAACATACCTTTTCAAAAAGCGCAACGTTTTTTTGCGTCAAAACGCCCTTTTTTCACCTTCTGTCCCCGGGAAGGGGGCAGTCCGCCGCCTCCCGCCGGCGCAGATACCACAGCGCCGCCTGCTTCACGGGCAGTTCGTATATCCGCTCCATGGCGGCGGCGTAGGCCTGCAACTGGCCGGTGTAACGCTCGGGATGGACCTCCCCGTCGGTCTTGAAGTCTATCACCGTGAGGGCGCCCGCCTCCTGGATACAGCAGTCCACCACGCCCTGCAGGAGGACTTCCTCCCCTTCCGGGGCCTGGGGATACCACAGCGCCGCCGGGCAGAGCAGGGAGAACTTGAACTCCCGTATCACCCGGTCCGCCTTTAAGAGCCTCTGCCCCAGCTCCGAGCGGAAGAAGGCCAGGATGTCCCCCGGGTCCACGGCCCGGGCCTGGCGCGCGTCCAGAAAGCCCATGGCCTCCAGCCGGCCGATCTCGGCGGATATCTCCGCCTCCGAGCCGGTCTTGCCAAAGTCGATGTGCTGCATGACCAGGTGGGCCGCCACGCCCCGCTCCGGGCCGGTCAGGTCCCGCTGGTCCCGGCCGAAGTCCGGCTTGCGCAGCCGGGCCGTGACCGCCGGGGCCTTCACCAGCTCCGCCGCCTCCGGGTCCGCTTCGTCCGGGGCCAGCTCCTGGGCCGCCGTGGCCGTCATCTTGGAGGGCAGGGCCACCGCCGCCTCGTAGGGGTATGTCCAGGCCAGCCGTTCCGCCAACTCCGCCGTCAGGGCCGGGTCCGCCGCCGTCAGGGGCTTTTTCTCCTCCGCCGCCGGGTCTGCTGCCGTCTCCTCCGGGGAGAGCAGCTTGATATCAATGGTCTCGCCGCCGTCCGCCGCCGCGGCCCGCATGAGCCAGGGCAGGGCGCTGCCCGCCCGCATCAGCTCCCGTGGACTTACAGCCGACCCGCCGGTGTCGCAGGCGGCCAGCTTTTTCGCCGCCTCGCCGGTCATGCCCGTCATGACCAGCCGCTCTTTCGCCCGGGTCATGGCCACATAGAGGACCCGCTCCTGCTCGGAAAGCTCCTCCCGCTTCTCCATAAGGTCGATGGCCCGCCAGCACAGTGTGGGCCAGCTCACGCCCCGGACCGCATCCGTCACCTTCATGCCCAGGCCCAGCTTCTCGTGGCACAGCACCAGTCTGGCCCCCTGGCGGTTCCAGCCGTGGCCCTGGCCCGCCAGGAACACCACGGGGAATTCCAGGCCCTTGGACTTGTGTATGCTGGTGATCTGCACCGCGTCGCTCAGAGCTGGGGCCGGGGGCTCCTGGCCCCGGCGCTCCAGATCCCGCAGCCACGCGACGAACCGGAAAAGCCCGTGGCTGCCGCTGTCCTCGAACTGGCGTGCGTACTCGTAAAGCTGCATGAGCTCCGCCGTCCGCCGCCCGCCGTCCGCCATGGCCCCGCATATGGTCGTGAGTTCGGTCCTGTCGTAGAGCCTTCGCAGAAGGCTGTCCACCGGCTCCTCCCGGGCGAAGCTGCGCAGGTCCTGCACGGTGTCCACGAACCGGCGGCAGCGCTCATCCTCCCGGGCACGGAGGCACAGCGCGTCCCACAGATCGCCCTTCCCCGCCGTCCGGACGGCGGACAGCTCATCGGGGTCAAAGCCGAAGGGCAGGCCCCGCAGCGCCGCGATGAGGGGCACGTCCTGGCGGGGGTTGTCCGCCACCGCCAGCATGCTGATGGCAAAGCTGATCTCCGGCTGGGAGAAGAAAGCTCCCCCCTCCCTGGCGCTCACGGGCACGCCCGCCTCCTCCAGCGCCCGACGGTAGGCCCCGCCGGTAGTGCCCGGCGTGCGGAGAAGCAGAGCGATATCCCCGTACCGGACGGGGCGGCGGCCGCCCAGGCCGTCGGAGACAAGAGGCCGCTCCCGCTCCACCATGTCCCGGATGCGCCGGGCCACATAGGCCGCCTCCATGGCGTTCTTGTCCGGGGCGTCCTCGTCCGCGTCCCGGCTGTCCAGAAGGCAGAGCTCCGGCTTTACCTCCCCCTCGGGGGGATAGTCCGCCCCAGGGATCAGCCGGGCAGTGTCATCGTAGGCCACATCCCCCAGCTCCGGGGACATGATGCGGGAGAACACCGCGTTGCAGGCGTCCAGAACGCATTTCCGGCTGCGGAAATTCTCCTGCAGGAGCACCAGCTCCCCCGGACCGCCGGCGCGAAAATCCGCGTATCTTTCATTGAATATGCCCGGCTCGGCCATGCGGAAGCGGTACACGGACTGCTTCACGTCGCCCACCATAAAAAGGTTTTTTTCCTCGCCGGACACCCGCCGGAAGATGGTCTCCTGCACCCTGTTCACGTCCTGGTACTCGTCCACCATCACCTCGGCGAACCGGCCGGACACCGTCCGCGCCAGGGCCGTGGGGCCGTTCTCCCCATCGCAGAGAAGCTCCACGCACATATGCTCCAGGTCCGCGAAGTCCAGGCTCTCCATCCGCTTTTTCCGCTTGGCGTACTCGCTGTCCAGGTCTTTTACCAGCCCCACCAGGGCCGTCAGGGGCGCTTTGGACGCCGCCGCTCCGGCCAGGAGCGTCTGGCTGTCCCCGGCCAGGGCCGTGCGCAGGCGGCCGGACGCCGCCTTGGCCTCCTTCCACACCGCCTTCACCGCGTCTGTATCCCCTGTATAGTTCCGGAGGGTGCCCAGCCGGGGGTCCGGCTCCGCCGTCACGGTCCGGGCCTTTTCCCAGCTCTCGCCGCAGGCCCGGGCGATGCTCCGGAAGCGCAGGGCCATATCCGCGAAGGAGGGGCCGTAGCTCTTTCGGACCGGCTCAGCCTCTGCGCTTTGCATATACCGCTCCACCGCCCGGTCCAGTTTCGCCCCCTGATAAGCTGCCTCCGCCGCCGCGTCGTCCAAAATGGCCCGGCCCCAGGGGGTCTGGGCCGCGTCTGTGAGACCGTCGGTGTCCAGTCCGGCCAGGGTCTCCTCCGCCCAGGTCCAGGGGAAGGGGTAGCTTCGCATCTTCTGATACAGCGCCAGCACCGTCTGGCCCAGGGCGGCGTCATCCCGGCCCGCGCCCACGCTGTCCACCAGCGTGCGGAGCCCGTCGTCCTCTTCTATGCGCTCATAGGCCCGATCCAGTACGTCCTCCAGGGCCCGCTCCTGCAGGCTCTGGGCCCGCTCCGTGTCCAGCACCGCGAAGCCGGGGGATACACCCAGCACATGGGCGTTCTCCCGCACCAGTGCGGTGCAGAAGCTGTCGATGGTGCCGATCTGAGCCCGATACAGAAGGGCGCTCTGCCGCCGCAGGCGGACGTTGGCCGGGTCCGCCCCGATACGCTCGTTCAGCTCCGAGAGGATGCGCCCCCGCAGCTCCGCCGCCGCGGCTCTGGTGAAGGTGATGACCAGAAACCGGTCGATGTCCTCCCCCTCCAGGACCCGGGCCATGAGCCGTTCGGTGAGCACCCTCGTCTTGCCGCTGCCCGCCGCGGCGCTCACCAGCGCCGCGTGGCCCCGCAGATCCACCGCCCTGGCCTGGGAGGGCGTCAGTTTTATATCGCTCATGACTTGATCCTCTCCCATGCTTCGTCGGTGGTCAGCTTTGTGCGCATGCGCCAGCCGCCGCCTGTCCCGTCAAAGAGGCAGACCTCCTTGAAGTCGCAGAAGGTGCAGGCGGTCTCCCGGCTGGACTTGTACCAGGGGTCGCAGGTCACGCTGCCGGCCTTCAGCTCTCCGGCCAGGTCCGCCAACGTCTTGTCTATGAACCGGCTCAGGGCGCCGAACTGCTCCAGGGAGGCCAGCGTCCCCCCGGCCGCGGCGGCGTGTTCGCCCCCGCCGGTGATCTTCACGGGCAAAAACCGCTTGTCCTTCCCCGGCTCCATGGCCTCCAGTACCTCGTCGTCCGCCAGGACCAGACCACTGCGGCGGGCGGCGGCGCGCCGGAGCTTGGCCAGCTCCTCGTCCGTCACATCCCCGGGGGCGTTCACCACGTCGAACCGGGCCATGGAGTAGAGCACCCCCGCGGGCTTTATCTTCTTCGCGCCGAAGTACTCCCCGCCCCGCTCCGTCAGAGCGAAGAGATAGAGGAGCATCTGCATGTTGAGCCCCTGGCACACGTCGGCCAGGTCGAATCTCTTTACGCCGGTCTTATAGTCCGTGATGCGCAGATACAGGGTGTCCCCGTTGACCCAGCCGTCCACCCGGTCCGCCCGGCCGGTGACCGCCGGGCCGTCCCCTTCCGACGGGGCCAGCACGCCCTCCCCCGCCAGGTCCAGCTCCAGGTCCAGGGGCTGGAATTTAGACGCGCGCAGCTCCTCCCACATGTCCTTCACCACCCGGCGCACCGTGGTGCGCAGGCGGCGGAAGAGGTAGGCGAAGCGGGCGGTCTTATCGGCGAAGCCCCGCAATTCCTCGTCGATATACTTGTCCACATACTTGTCCGCGAGGACGCCGATCCGCCCCTCGTCCACCGCGGCGAAGCCCCCCGCGGCCATGGCGTCCCGGGCCACGTTCTCCAGCACATAGTGCATGAACGTACCGTAGTCCCGGGGAGCGAAGGCCGCCGGGACCCGGGGCTTGGCACGCAGGCCGTACTGCAGGAAGTAGGAGAACCGGCACCCGGCGAATCTCTCCGCCCGGCTGGGGGACATTTTGGGCTCCGGGCCGTACAGCGCCCGGACCGACCCGGCCCCCAGAGAGCCCAGCGCCGCCTGGGCCGTATTGGCCAGGCGCTCCAGCTCCGGGGCGTGTCCGGCCGCGGCGAAATAGTCCCGTGCCGCGCGGCACAGATCCGCCTCCTCACCCCGCTGGCCCCGGAGGGCCAGGGCGAAAGCCGGTCGGACCGCAAAGGTCCGGGCCCGGAGGATATCCCCCTGCACGGGCGTCACGCCCAGCAGGTCTTTCGCCCGGCCGACGAGCAGACTGGGACGGGCCTCGCCGCCCTCGCCGTCCACTGCGGACCAACTCATGTAGAGGGTCTCCGATGGCAGGGAAAGGCAGCTGTAGATGCGCCCCAGCTCCCGGCTCAGGTCCTCCTCCGCCCCGCCCAGCTCCAGGCCCAGGGCGGTGAGCTCCTCCCGCTCGTCGGCGGTGAACACGCCCCCCGCCTCCTCCGGGGCGGGGATGCGCCCGTCCGCCGCGCCCAGAAGCAGCAGATGCCGGGTGTGCCGGCGGCGCATGGCGTCGATCTCCCCCGCGCTGACCCGGTCCAGAGACACGGGTATCACGTTCACGTCGTATTTGGACAGCATGAGGGTGAAAAGCCCCTGGAACCGCTCTGCGTCCATGCTCATATCCCCCAGCACGGCGGCAAACTGCTCCAGCGCCGAGCACAGGATGTCCCACAGCCGGGCATGCTCCGCCGCCGCCTCAGGCCTTCCTTCCGCGGTGAGCTCCGCCGTCCGGGCCTCGATCTTCTCGGCCAGGGAGGTGTCCTCCAAAAACGCCGCCAGGGCCACGGCCTGCTCCCGGGCGGTGGCGGCTTGCCCCGTCCGCCGTTCCAGGGCCTTTAGGGGGCTGATGACCGCCCGGCGCAGGGCGTTGAGCTTTTCCAGGGTCTTCCGGGCCCGCTCATCCATATCCTGGTTATATCCCTCCGGGTGCATGGTCCAGGGCCGGTCCCACAGGCCGCCCCGGATGCCCCACAGAAGGGCGTAGTTTTCCAGCTCGTCCGTCTCCTCCAGGGAGATGGGGCCGAGCCCTGTCTTCAACCAGCCGAACACCGCCTCGTACTCATAGCCCCGGCACACCGCCTCCAGGGCGGAGGAGATGGCCAGGGGCAGGCTCTTTTGCAGGGTGTCCCCCCGGCCGGAGAGAAACAGGGGCACCCCATACCGGGCGCAGGCGCTCTCCAGGGCCGTGCGGTAATCGGAAAATCCCCGGACCGCCACGGCCATGTCCCGCCACCGGCAGCCTGCACGGGCCAGCTCCGCCATCCGGGCCGCCGCCAGTTCACACTCCTGGGAGATGTCCCCCGCCCGGACGCATTGGACCGCGTCCGTTCCTCCCTCATAGGCAGGCGCGGCGAAGTCATAGAGGTGATCGCAGTAATACCGGATGGGCGGCGTCTCCCCCTCCGTCTCTGCCCACTGCTCCACATATTCCGCGCCATACTCCGCCGCGAGACCCTTCAGCCACCGGGCGGTAGCCAGGGGCAGAGAAAAGGCCCCCTCGTCCCGCTCGCCGCAGGTGAGGCACACGGTGAGGTCTGCGCCGGAGCGGACGATCTGGCGCAGGACCTCCTTTTCCAGGCGGGTAAAGTCGGAAAAGCCATCGGCGTAGTACCGGCCATAAATGTGGCTGTCCCCCAGCAGGGCCGCCAGGGCTTGGAGCCGGTCGGCGCTGTCCGCGCCGGAGAGGCTCTGCACGGCGGCATACCCCTCCGCCAGCAGGCTCAGGTCCCGCAGCTTGTCGGCCAGGGCCCCCGCGGTCTTTTCCGCCGCCTCCGACAGGTCCGCGGCCGACACCCCGGCGTTTCGCAGCTCCTCCATGGCCCGGGTGAGGCTGTCCAGGGTCCTGGGCTCCCGCCGGCTCCGGTGATAGACACGAAGCTGTCCTTCCAGGCCCTCCGCCGCCACAGCCATGCACAGCAGCCGGCCGCCCCCGTCCATGGCGGGACGGCCGCCGCCCACCTCCGAGAACACCTTTCGCGCCAGGCCCGTGAAGGACAGCACCTCCCCGTACCGGCTCAGCGTGTCCCCCGCCGCGGCGCAGAGCTCCCGCTCCGCCTCATGGCTGTATTGCTCCGGCACCAGCAGGACCGTCTTCCCGTCGCCCCGGCGCACATATTCTGCTATCTCGCCGAACACCAGCGCCGTCTTGCCCGCGCCGGCCCGGCCCATGATCGTACGTATCATAACACACTGATTATATCATAATTCGCCCCTGTCGCATAGATATTTTAACGCCTCCCGGCAGGGGAGGCGCTTCATGTATTCAGAAAGAGATGAGGCCCAGCGCCTCCAGCAGCATCTTGAGCCCCAGCAGGCACAATATCGCCCCGCCGGCGGTCCGGGCGGCCCGGCGGCGGTCCTGGCCCACCCGGCTTCCAAAGGACGCCCCCGCCGTGGAGAGGGTCCCCATCACCACGGCCACCATGGCCCCCGCCCGCAAAGCGGGCACCTCCATCATGGCGAAGGCCACGCCCACGGTCATGGCGTCTATGCTGGTGGCGAGAGAGAGGGCCGCGATGGACCCCGCCGTCTGGCCGCCCTGGGGCGCCTCCTCCGGCTCACGGGCCTGGCGCAGCATCCGCGCGCCCATGGCCGCCAGCAGCAGGCCCGCCGCCCAGGGGTACATGGCCGTTAGGGAGTCAGGCAGGCCCGCCCCCACCGCGTAGCCCAAGAGGAGCATCCCCACGTGAAAGCCGCTCATGATGGCCGCGATGGGCCCGATGCGCCGCGGCCCCGCCGCCATGCCCATACACACCGACGCGGCGAACCCGTCCATGCTCAGTCCAAACACCAGCAGCAGCTGTTCCAATATATGCAAAACTCATATCCTCCCAATCCCGGGCGTCAAGACCCGTATATCGCAGGATATGCCCGACCCGACCGGGCGGTGAGGCATTGACCGGCCGGGAAACAGATGTTATAATACAGTATTAATTTTAATATGGGGGTTTAGGGGCTTCTATGTGGGTATCGGACAAGTGGCGGGACTATGAGCTCATCGACGCCTCCGGCGGGGAAAAGCTGGAGCGCTGGGGCCGCCATATCCTTCTGCGCCCGGACCCCCAGGCCATATGGGCCACGGAGCGCTCCGATCCCCGCTGGCGGCGGCCCGACGCCCGCTACCGCCGGTCCGCTTCCGGCGGCGGCGCCTGGGAGAAGAACGACCTGCCCGCCTCCTGGAAGATACGCTACGGCGAGCTCACCTTCCAGGTCAAGCCCATGAGCTTCAAGCACACGGGCCTCTTCCCCGAGCAGGCCGCCAACTGGGACTGGGCCATGGAGAAGATACGCGCCGCAAAGCGCCCTATCCGGGTGCTGAACCTGTTCGCCTACACCGGCGCGGCCACGGTGGCGTGCCTCGCCGCCGGGGCGGAGGTGTGCCACGTGGACGCGGCCAAGGGCATGGTGGCCTGGGCCAAGGAGAACGCCGCCTGCTCCGGCCTCAGCGACAAGCCGGTGCGCTGGATCGTGGACGACTGCGCCAAGTTCTGCCAGCGGGAGATACGCCGGGGAAAGCACTACGACGCCATTATCATGGACCCGCCCTCCTACGGCCGGGGCCCCGGGGGCGAGATATGGAAGCTGGAGGACGACCTCTGGCCCTTCGTCAGCTCTGTGGTGCCCCTTTTGTCCGACGACCCCCTCTTCGTGCTCATCAACTCCTACACCACAGGCCTGGCCCCGTCGGTGCTCACCTACATCGCCGAGAGTCTGTTCACCAAGCGCTTCGGCGGCCATAGCGACGCCCAGGAGCTGGGCCTGCGGGCCTCCGCCTCCGGGCTGGTGCTGCCCTGCGGGGCATCTTGTCGCTGGGAATCATAGGTTTGGCAAAATAAGCCTCCCTTGTCAAAGGGGGGTGGCCCGAAGGGCCGGGGGGATTGCCATAAGACCGACCACAATCCCCCAGTCAGCGCTTCGCGCCGACAGCCCCCTTTCACAAGGGGGCCAAAAATGTACAAGGATATTATCTCTATGGACCCGATCATCCGCGTAAAAAACCTCACATACGTCTACCCCGACGCCGACCGCCCCGCCCTGGACGGAGTGGACCTGGACATCATGCCGGGCTCCTTCGTGGCAGTGCTGGGCTCCAACGGCAGCGGCAAGTCCACCCTGGCCAAGCACCTGAACGCCATCCTCCTGCCCAAGGAGGGCAAGGTCCTGGTGGACGGCATGGACACCATCGACGAGGGCTCTCTTCTCCCCATCCGCCGGAAGGTGGGCATGGTGTTCCAGAACCCGGACAACCAGATCGTGGCCAACGTGGTGGAGGACGACGTGGCCTTCGCCCCGGAGAACCTGGGGGTGGACCCAAAGGAGATCCGCCGCCGGGTGGACGAGGCCCTGAAGCAGGTGGACATGTATGACTTCCGCCTGCACGCGCCCCATCTTCTCTCCGGCGGGCAGAAGCAGCGGGTGGCCATCGCCGGCGTGCTGGCCATGGGGCCGGAGGTGCTGGTGCTGGACGAGCCCACCGCCATGCTGGACCCCCGGGGCCGGCGGGAGGTGGTCTCCGCCGCGGAGCGGCTGTGCCGGGAAAAGGGCATCACGGTGCTGCTCATCACCCACCACATGGACGAGGCCGTCCGGGCTGACCGGGTCCTGGTCATGGACCGGGGCCATATCGTCATGGACGGCGCCCCGGCGGAGATATTCGCCCGGGCGGGGGATCTGCGGGCGCTGCAGCTCACGGTCCCCGACACCACCGCCCTCATCGAAAAGCTGAACGCCGCCGGCATGAGCCTCCCCTCCGGCGCTCTCACACCGGAGGCCTGCGCCGCCGCCATAAAGGAGGCGCTGGGATGAGCCTTATTGAGATCCGGGGCCTGACACACGTCTACAGCCGGGGCACGCCCTTTGAAAAGACCGCCATCGACAACATAGACCTCACCATCGAGACAGGGAGCGCCGTGGCCCTCATCGGCCACACGGGCAGCGGCAAATCCACCCTTATCAGCCATTTGAACGCCCTTCTGAAGCCCGACAGCGGCACGGTGCTGCTGGACGGGGAGGACATCTTCGCCACCAAGGCCGCCATGCGCGACGCCCGGTTCCGGGTGGGCGTGGTGTTCCAGTACCCGGAGTACCAGCTCTTTGAGGAGACTGTGGCGGCAGATATCGCCTACGGGCCCAAGAACCTGAAGCTCCCCCAGGAGGAAATCGACCGCCGGGTCCGGGAAGCCGCCGCCTTCGTGGGCTTCCCCGAGGACCGGTTCGGCCGGTCCCCCCTGGAGCTGTCCGGGGGCCAGAAGCGCCGGGTGGCCATTGCCGGCGTGCTGGCCATGGAGCCGGAGCTGCTGGTGCTGGACGAGCCCACCGCTGGGCTTGACCCCGCCGGGCGGGAGGACCTCTTAGAAAAGCTCTTCGTCTGGAAGGACGCCAGCGGCGGGACCATCCTTCTCGTCACCCACGACATGTCCATCGCCAACCGGTGCGACCGGCTCATCGTGATGGAGGAGGGGCGCATCGCCCTGGACGGCACGCCGGAGGCGGTGTTCGCCCACAGCGAAAAACTCCTCGGCATCGGCCTGGATCTGCCTGCCGCGGCCCGCATCGCGGGGCTTCTCCGGGAGCAGGGCGTGGCCGTGCCCCAAGGCGTATACACCATCGACCAGCTGGCGGCCGCCATCCTGGCCCTCCGGGGAAAGGGGGGCGCGCCATGCTGAAGGACATCACCTTGGGCCAGTACTTCCCCGGCGACACCGTGGTCCACCGGCTGGACCCCCGGACGAAGCTCATCCTCACCGTGGTCTACATCGCGGCGCTGTTCCTCGTGAACACCTGGGGCGGGTACGCCCTGGTCATCGCGGCATTGGCCGCCGTGACCGCCGTGGCCCACATCAAGCCCCGGGCCATGCTGAAGGGCTTAAAGCCCCTGGTGTTCATCATCGTGTTCACCGGCCTGCTGAACCTGTTTTTCACCCGGGGGGACGACGTCCTCTTCCAGTGGCGGTTCATCCACATCACCCACACGGGCCTTACGCGGGCCGTGTCCATGGTGCTGCGGGTGATGCTGCTGGTGTCGGGCACGTTCCTTCTGACCTATACCACCTCTCCCCTGGCCATCACCGACGGACTGGAGCGGCTTCTATCGCCCCTCAACAAGCTCCACGTGCCGGTGTATGAGCTGAGCCTCATGATGTGCATCGCCCTGCGGTTCATCCCCACTCTCATCGAGGAGACGGACCGGATCATGTCCGCCCAGAAGGCCCGGGGCGCCGACCTGGAGACAGGCACGCTCCCGGAGCGGGCCAAGGCGCTGCTGCCCCTCCTGATACCCCTGTTCATCTCCGCTTTCCGGCGGGCGGATGAGCTGGCGCTGGCCATGGAGTGCCGCTGCTACAACGGCGGCCAGGGCCGCACCCGCATGAAGGAGCTGCGCATGGCCGGGCGGGACGCCGTGGCTTTCTGCCTGGGCGGGCTTCTGGTGGCGGGCATCCTGGTCCTCAGGAGGCTGGGCATATGAGGAACATCGCTTTGCGCCTCGCCTACGACGGCTCGGCCTACCACGGCTGGCAGACCCAGGCCTCTGAGGCCACGGTACAGCAGACCCTGGAGCGGGCGGTGGAAAAGACCGTCCAGCACCACGTCCATGTCACCGGCTGCGGCCGCACCGACGCGGGGGTCCATGCTCTTTCCTACTGCGCCAACTTCCGCACCGACTGCGCCATCCCCGTGGACCGCATCCCCCTGGCCCTGAACAGCCGCCTGCCGGCGGACATCGCCGTCCAGGCCGCGGTGGAGGCCCCTGAGGATTTCAACGCCATCGGCTCCTGCGTCCAAAAGGAGTATATCTATAAGATACACAACAGCCGCATCCGGGACCCCTTTTTGGACTTGCGGGCCTGCTTCTGGCCCGCGCCTCTGGACGCGGAGGTGATGGATAAGGCGGCCGCTGCCTTCGTGGGCACCCACGACTTCGCCGCCGTTCGCAGCGTGGGCACAGAGACCAGGACAACCGTCCGCACCGTCCACTGGTGCAATGTCCGTCGGGACGGCGACATCATCACCGTGGCCGTGTGCGCCAACGGGTTTTTGTACAACATGGTCCGGGCCATCGTGGGCACGCTGGTCTACGCCTCCGACGGCAAGCTGGCCCCGGAGGACATCCCCGCCCTGCTGGACCGGGGCGACCGGCGGCTCACCGGCCCCACCATGCCCCCTCAGGGCCTCTATATGCACCGGCTCTGGTACGAGGGGGACGTGGGGAAGATGATGGAGGGCCCCACCCCCCACGAACACCCTTAATTTCCGGCGACATCCATAGACAAAATAACTTTAATTGTGCTATAATGACCGGATGGCGGTCATTATAGTTTGACTGAAGGCGCTTTGCTCCCGGCTGACGCCGGAATCGCAAAGCATGCCACATTATAGCATCTCGCCTCCGGCATTATGCTATAATGCTTATTTGCAGTAAAGCGCGACACAAGGGGAGACCGTATGGCCAGCAAGCACCTGAAAAAAGTGGATACCGCTGCCAAGGGCTCCCAGAAGGAGGTCCCCGCGGGCTCCCATGAGTCCCCTCCCCCCAAGGAGAAAAAGGAGCCCCGGCGGCACTGGGGCTGGAAGGCGTCAGAGGAGAAAAAGGCCGCCGCCCAGAGGGCTGAACAGGAGCTGATGGACCAGGTGGCCGCCGTGCTGGAGAGCGAGTCCAGGGGCCCAAGGCTGGTAAAGACCGAGCCGGTCCGTGAGACCACCGAGGCCGAGCAGGCGGCCCAGACCGGCAAAAAGTCCCGCCTCACCCTTCGTCGGAAGGACCGGGAGCAGGCCGGCGAGGCCCCGGAGGCCGGGGCCGCTCCTCAGGAGGCGAAAAAGCGGGTCTTCTTCCGCCGGGAAAAGGTGAAGGAAGCGCCCTCCCGGGAGGAGGGCGGCGCCCTGAGCCAGCGGGACGCGGCGGGGGCGCTCATCGCCCTGGTGGCGGCGCTGGTGCTCCTGGTGGCCACGGCGGTGGTGTATGTCTACCGGGACAGCTTCTCCCCGGACGGGATGATCCTGTCCGCGGACAAGGCCTCCACCCCCAATGACGAATATGTCTTCGACGCCGGCTCCGGTCAGGCGTTCGCCGCCGCGGGCAAGGGGCTGGCAGTGGCCAACTCCGGCGGTCTGGAGCTTCTGGACGGCAGCGGCGCGCCGGTGACCAGCATGGTCATGCAGATGGAGAACCCCACCGCCGCCGGCTGCAGCGATTTCGCCGTATTCTACGACTTGGGCGGCACCCACATGGCCGTGGCCTGGTTCGACGGCACGGTGGAGGAGCTTACCCCTGCGGGCAACATCATCTCCGCCACTGTCTCCGAGACCGGCTTCATCGCCGTCACCACCGAGTACACGGGCCGCCGGGCCCTTGTCACCGTATACGACCCCGACCTGGAAGAGGTCTACCGGTGGTACTCCTCCTCCGCCTGGGTCCTGAGCGCCCACGTGTCCCCCGACGGGCGGAAGCTGGCGGTGCTGTCCTACACGGTCAGCGGCAGCGAGGTCCGGTTTTTCGAGCTGAGCCAGGAGGGCCAGAAGGGCACCTTCTTCGTGGCCGACACGGTGCTGCTGGACGTGCACTGGTTTTCCTCCGACCGGCTCTGCGCCCTGTCCGGGGAGCAGGTCTTCTTCTTCAACGCCCAGGGCGAGTGGCAGAACACCTACGCCTTCGCCGGCCAGTATCTGGTGGGCTACACCTTCGACGGCGCCAACTGCGCGGCCTTCGCCCTGAGCCCCTACCGGGCGGGCACCACCGCCACGCTGGTGAGCCTGGACCCCACGGGCGTGGAGCTGGGCACCGCGGAGGTGGACAGCGGCATCGTGTGCCTCACGGCGTCGGACCTGGAGATCATGGTCCTGTGCTCCGACGGGGCCACGCTCTACAACAGCTCCCTTTCCGAGAAGGGGCAGCTCACCGGCCTGCCCGGTTTCAAATACGCCCTGCTCCGTTCCCGGGGCGAGGCCCTTCTCATCGCCTCCAACTACGCGGAGGTATACACCTTCTGACAAGCAGCCATCCCAACACCATCACATGATCACGAGAGGTAGCGTCTTATGTCCAAGGTCGAATCCATCGTCGATTCCGTCACCCAGTCCGTGTCCACCCTGTCCATTTCGGTCAACGCGGTCATCAACGTCCTGCTCATCGTCATACTGGTCGTATGCGCCTGGCAGGGTTATAAAAAGGGCATCATCATGGGAATTATCGAGGTGCTGGTGATAATACTATCTCTATATGGCGCCCAGCTCCTCAGCGACACCTACTCCTATGAGATCATCCCGGTGCTGAAACCCTTTGTGAGCGGCTATATGGAGACCCAGGTGGAGAACAACACCTACGAGGCCTTTGGCTACGCCAAGAACGAGGATACCGGCGCCTATGACGTGCCCTACTCCATGACAGACATGCTCAACTCCGACTCCACCAAGAAGGACGAGATCGTCTACACCACCTATAAGGATCTGGGCCTGTACGACGACATGGCCCGGAACCTGACGGATAAGACCATGGCCTACGCGGGAGAGAACAACGCCTCCCTGTCCTCCGCCGTGGTCACCATCACCTGCCAGTCCATCACCTGGTACGGCGGGTTCCTCATCGCGTTCGTCATCCTTTTCGCCATTCTCATGGTCATCGTGAATATCCCCAACCTGAGCTTCAAGATCCCCTACGTGGGCATCGTGAACGATATCGGCGGTATCGTGATCGGTCTGTTCGTAGGGGCGCTGATCTGCTCGGTGATCGTGTGGGTATTCAACTTCGCGGGCCTGCTCCTGCCGGAGGAGGAGCTCCGGGCCACCGGCCTGGCCAACTTCTTCCTGACGAAGGACCTGCTGGGCAACTACATATCCCTCTGAGCTACACAAGGAGACTTCCATGCAACCTGTCATCTGCGCGCGCTGCCATAAGAATATGGCGGTGATATTCATTACAAAAATCGAGAACAACCAGACCAAGAACGAGGGTCTGTGCCTCAGCTGCGCCCGGGAGCTCCATATCAAGCCGGTGGACGACATCATCTCCCGCATGGGTCTCACCGACGAGGACCTGGAGAACCTGTCCGGGGAGATGACCAACGCCCTGGGCGGCCCCGACGGCATCGAGGGCCTTATGGGCATCGACACCACCGACGCGGACAGCGACAGCGACGACCAGGGCAAGACCGCCACCTTCCCCTTCCTGAACCGCCTGTTCGGCAACCCCCAGGGGCCCAACGGCAATGAGGGCGGCGCCGGCGGCGGCCCCTCTCCCGGTCCGGGACCGGGCGCTCCCGCCCCCGAGCGCCGGGGCGGCAAGAAGAAGTTCCTGGAGAACTACTGCATCAGCCTGACCCAGCGGGCCCGGGAGGGCAAGCTGGACCGGATGATCGGCCGGGCCGAGGAGCTGGAGCGGGTCATCCAGATACTGAACCGGCGGCAGAAGAACAACCCCTGCCTCATCGGCGAGCCCGGCGTGGGCAAGACCGCCATCGCCGAGGGCCTGGCCCAGCGCATCGCCGCCGACCAGGTGCCCTATAAGCTGCGGGACAAGGAGGTCTATCTGCTGGACCTGACCAGCCTCGTGGCCGGCACCCAGTTCCGGGGCCAGTTCGAGAGCCGCATGAAGGGGCTCATCGACGAGATACGCCGCCAGGGCAATATCATCCTGGTGATAGACGAGGTGCATAACATCGTGGGCGCCGGCGACGCCGAGGGCAGCATGAACGCCGCCAATATTTTAAAACCTGCTCTCAGCCGGGGCGAGATCCAAGTGATCGGCGCCACCACCTTCAACGAATACCGCAAGTACATCGAAAAGGACGCCGCCCTGGAGCGGCGGTTCCAGCCTGTCACCGTGGCGGAGCCCTCGGTGGCCGACAGCGTGGAGATACTCAAGGGCGTGCGCAAGTACTACGAGGACTTCCACGGCGTGGACATCTCCGACGAGATGTGCCGCATGGCGGTGACGCTGTCCGAGCGGTACATCACGGACCGGTATCTGCCCGACAAGGCCATCGACCTGCTGGACGAGGCCTGCTCCGACGTGGACCTTAAAAACGCCGACACCGCCCGCCGTCTGGAGCTTGAGAAGGAGAACGCGGACCTGGAAAAGGAGCGGGAGATGCTTCTCACCGCCGAGACTGACAACTTCGAGCGCCTGGCCGCCATCCGCTCCCGCCAGATGCAGATATCCGACGAGCTCACGGCCCTGAAGGCCAAGGGCCGCCCCGCTCTCACGGCGGCGAACCTGGCCCGGATCATCGAGCTGTGGACCAAGATACCCGCCTCCAACATCACCGACGACGAGTTCGACCGGCTCTCCGGCCTCAATGAGCGCCTGAAAAAGCACATCATCGGCCAGGACGAGGCGGTGGACGCGGTCTGCGCCGCCATCAAGCGCAGCCGGGTAGGGCTCCAGGCGAAAAGGAAGCCCTGCTCCTTCATCTTCGTGGGCAGCACCGGCATCGGCAAGACGGAGCTGGTAAAGCAGCTGGCCCTGGACCTGTTCTCCGCCCCGGAGAGCCTGATCCGGCTGGACATGAGTGAGTTCATGGAGAAGTTCTCCGTGTCCCGCATCATCGGCTCGCCCCCCGGCTACGTGGGCTATGACGAGGCCGGCCAGCTCACCGAGAAGATACGCCGGCGGCCCTATTCTGTGGTGCTGTTCGACGAGATCGAAAAGGCCCATCCCGACGTGATGAACATCCTCCTGCAGATATTGGACGACGGTCGCATCACCGACGCCCAGGGCCGGACGGTGAACTTTGAGAACACCGTGCTCATCATGACCACCAACGCCGGCTCTGACCGGCAGGTGGGCGGCCTGGGCTTCGGCCAGTCCCTGGGGGACATGGGCAGAGAGAAGGCCATGAAGGCCCTCAAGGACTTCCTGCGGCCGGAGTTCATCAACCGCGTGGACGAGATCGTCTACTTCCAGCCGCTGAGCGAGGAGACCTTCCGGGGCATCGCCGCCCTCATCCTGGGCGAGCTCCGGGACGTGATGGCCGAGCGGAAGATATCCTTCACCTGGGACGACGCCGTGGTGGACTACCTGGTGGAAAAGAGCTACTCCGTCACCTACGGCGCCCGGAACCTGCGCCGGCAGATCCAAAAGGACATCGAGGACGCCATTGCCGCCGAGATCATCGACAAGCGCAAGGGCCAGGTGAGCGCCATATCCGTCTCGGCGGAGAACGGCCTGATCGTGATAGCCGCGATATAAATAACGTTAAAGGCCCCCTCTGACGAGGGGGCTGTCAGCGGAGCTGACTGGGGGAGAGAAAAGCTTTTCCCTCCCTCCGTCACGGCTTCGCCGTGCCACCTCCCTCGTCTGAGGGAGGCGTTCCAATATGTGCCGCCTGCGGCGGCCTACCACATCAGAAAGAGCGTACATACCATGAAGCAGAGAGATTTTTCCGCCCACCCCCTAAAGCTGTTCGCCAGCTACTATAAGCCCCACATCCGGCTGTTTTTGCTGGACATGGGATGCGCGCTGACGGCGTGCCTTGCCGACCTCATCTTCCCCTACGCCACCCGCTACACACTGAACACTCTCCTGCCGGACCGGCTGTTCGGCCTGTTTTTCGCCGTCATGGCCATCCTGGCCGGGGCTTATATCGTGAAGGCCGTATGCAAGTACATCATCACCTACTTAGGCCACCTCATGGGCGTGCGCCTGGAGGCGGACATGCGCACGGACATCCTCACCCACATCCAGACCCTCTCCTTCTCCTTCTTCGACCACAACCGCACCGGTGTGCTCATGAGCCGCATCACCAACGACCTGTTCTCCATCACGGAGCTTTCCCACCACGGTCCGGAGAACCTGATGACCAGTTTGGTGACCATCCTGGGCGCCTTCGCCATCCTGTGCACCATCTGCTGGCCCCTGGCTCTCATCATCCTGGCGGTGGTGCCCCTGTTCATCCTGTTCACCATCCACTGGAACGGCCGCATGGACGAGGCCAACGCGGAGGTGAAAAAGAACCTGGCGGAGATCAACGCCTCCATCGAGTCGGGCATCTCCGGCATCCGCACCGCCAAGGCCTTCGCCAACGA
>CANRNF010000057.1 GCA_947631865.1 uncultured Oscillospiraceae bacterium
AACCTTCTCCTCACCACCAAGGGCGTCATCGACCTGTATATGCACGGCGCCATCGAATCCAGCACCGCCAACATCCACCAGGCCTTCTCCAGCGCCTTTGACGACACCCTGAACATGCAGGACAACATCTACAAGCAGATGACCTCCAAGGGCTGGTACCAGGCCGACAACGCCCCCCAGCAGCAGGTCCAGCAGACGAAACAGAAGTACTCTCCCACCTGTTAAAACAGGAAAAGGCCCCGCCGAAAGGCGGGGTCTTGCTTCACCGTATCTGTCCGTTTCCGCGGATGATGTACTTATAGGAGCACAGCTCCTCCAGGCCCATGGGGCCCCGGGCGTGGAGTTTTTGGGTGGAGATGCCCATCTCGCAGCCCAGGCCGAACTCGCCGCCGTCGGTGAACCGGGTGGAGGCGTTCACATACACCGCCGCGCTGTCCACCGCCTCCGTGAAGAGCACCGCGGCGGCCTCGTCCTCCGTGAGGATGGCGTCCGAGTGGCCGGTGGAGTGGGCGGCGATGTGGCCAATGGCAGCGGACACGTCCTTCACCACCGCCACCGCCAGGATATAGTCAAGGAATTCCCTGTCGAAATCACCCTCTCCCGCGGGCGTGCCGGGGATGATGGCCGCCGCGGCCTTGTCAAGGCGGAACTCCACCGGGGGCTTCCCCGCAGCCTGCCGGTCGTCCACCAGCCGTTTTTTCAGCATGGGCAGGAACTTCTCCGCCACCGCCTCGTGGACCAGGAGCACCTCCTCGGCGTTGCACACGCTGGGCCGGCTGGTCTTGGCGTTTTCGATGATGTCCAGGGCCTTTTCAAGGTCCGCCGCCTTGTCCACATATATGTGGCATATGCCTGTGCCGGTCTGGATGCAGGGCACGGTGGCGTTCTCCACGCAGGCCCGGATGAGCCCGGCGCCGCCCCGGGGGATCAAAAGGTCGATGAGGCCGGAGGCGGTCATGAGTTCGGTGGCGCTGGCCCGGGAGGTATCCTCCACCAGGCTCACCGTCTCCCTGGGCAGACCAGCCGCCTCTAAACCCTCCCTCAGGGCCTCGGTGATGGCGTGGCAGCTGCGCCAGGCCTCCCTGCCTCCCCGGAGCACGCATACGTTGCCGCTCTTCACCGCCAGGGCCGCCGCGTCGCTGGTCACGTTGGGCCGGCTCTCATAGATAATGGCCACCACCCCCAGGGGCACGCTCACACGCTCAATGATAAGGCCGTTGGGCCGCTCCACATGGCGCAGCACCTTCCCAACCGGGTCCGGCAGGGCCGCCGCGTCCCGGACGCCCCGGGCCATGCCATCGATGCGGCTCTCGTCCAGCATGAGCCGATCCAGCATCACGTCGGACATGGTCCCTTTGGCCGCCGCCATATCCTCCACGTTGGCGGCCAGGATGTCGTCCGTATGTTTTAAAAGGCTGTCCGCCATGGCCAGCAGCGCCTTTGTCCTTCCCTGCTCCCCAGCGCGGGCCAGAGCCGGCTTCGCCGTCTGGGCCTTCAAAAGCATCTCATGGGTCGTCATTTCCGCTCCTCCTTCCCCTGGCCGAGAAAACGCGTCCCTACAGGTTTCCCCTCCAGGATATCATACAGCAGTTCCGGCCGGGCCCCGTTGGCGATGACCATGTCGATGCCCTGGGCGACAGCCATTTTCGCGGCCTTCAGCTTGGTGGCCATTCCGCCCACGGCGAGGCCGCTCCCCTTCTCGCCCGCCAGCGCCTCGATCTGGGGGGTGATGGTCTCCACCACGGGAATGAGCCTTGCGGCGGGGTCATGGCGGGGGTCGGCGGTGTAGAGCCCCTCTATGTCGCTGAGAAGCACCAGCAGGTCCGCCTTGATGGCACAGGCCACGATGGCGCCCAGGGTGTCGTTGTCGCCCACGGTTATCTCCTCGGTGGCCACGGTGTCGTTCTCGTTGATGATGGGCAGGGCGCCCAGCTCCAGGAGCCGGGACATGGTGTTCTCAAAATTCCCCCGCCGGTGGTCGTTCTCCACGTCGCTGCCGGTAAGAAGCACCTGGGCTACCACGTGGTTGTACTCAGAAAACAGCTTGTCGTATATGTACATGAGCTCGCACTGGCCCACGGCGGCGGCCGCCTGCTTGCCAGGCATGTCCTCTGGCCGGCCGGGCAGCCCCAGCTTTCCCACGCCCATGCCGATGGCGCCAGAGGACACAAGAACGATCTTGTGACCGGCGTTTTTCAGGTCGCTGATGACTTTTACCAGCGCCTCCATGTGGCGGATGTTCAGATGCCCTGTTGCGTGGGCGATGGTGGATGTTCCGATCTTGATGACAACGGTCATGTCCTGTCCCTGCCTTTATCTGTTGTCCACGATTCAGCAGTATAGCACGGTTTTATCCCATACGCAATGACTATAAAATGCGCGGCGGGAGCATTTCCCGCCGCGCTTGGCTCAATATCACTCCAGACCGTCGCCTGGCATATACCCCGCGGGGTCAACGGAGATCCCGTCCCGGGTCATGGCGAAGTGCAGGTGGCCCACCTGATTCACCTCACCCAGGGCCGTGGCACCCACGGAGCCCAGCACGTCGCCCATGGCCACCACCTGACCCGCCGCCACCGGAGGCTGGTCCGCCAGGTTGGAGTACACGCTGTGCACGCCGTTGCCGTGGTCGATCTCCACGGTGGTGCCCAGAAGGTCCTCGTTCTCCACCCGTGTCACGGTGCCGCCGGCGGACGCCAGCACCGCGGTGCCCGCGGCGCAGGTGATATCCAGACCGTCATGGGTGCGCCAGTCGCCCATGGTGCTGTCATATAACAGGGTCTGGATGGACCAAGGCCGGTCCACCGTGCCCTGGACAGGCCAGATATATTCCGTCACCGTCTCGTTGAAGACGGCCTGGGCCTGGGGCTCCTGCAGGACCTCGGTCTCGCTGTCCGCTGCCTCGCCGGCCTGCTCGTCATTCGCTCCGGTCTCATCGGCCTCCGAGCCATCGGAGGAAGTCACCGTCTCCGCCGTAGGCGCCGGCGCGTTCTGCATCGTATCCTCCGCTGGGATCATGGTGGTGAACACGCCGGAGACCTGCTCCACCGGTTCCTCTGCCGTCACGTCTTCTACATTAGTCCCCGCTTCGGTGAACAGGATCCAGACGGATATGCCGATCACCGCCGCGCACAGGAAAAGGACTATGTAGAAGCCCTTTCCCCCCAGGGACCCGGCTCTGCCGGACCCATGCTTGTTTTCCATTTGTGTTGACCCTCCAAAAAAATTGGTGTTTCCGAAGGGTATTGTTGCCCTGGAAACACCAATTTATACAGCTTTTGGGGTCAGTGTTGACTATTTACTTCCCGATAAGGCACTCCCCGTCCATGACGTCGGGCTGCTTCAGGCCCATCAGGTGGAGCATGGTGGGCGCGATGTCCGCCAGGCGTCCGGGATGGAGTTTCACATCGCCCGCGCCGCAGACGATGAAGGGCACGGGGTTGGTGGTGTGTGCCGTATGGGGCGAGCCGTCCTCGGCGCGCATCTTGTCCGCGTTGCCGTGGTCGGCGGTCACCAGGAGCACGCCGCCCATTTTCTGCACGGCGTCCCAGACCCTGCCCACGCAGGCGTCCACGGTCTCCACTGCCTTCACCGCCGCCTCCATGACACCGGTGTGGCCCACCATGTCGCAGTTGGCCAGGTTCATGATGACCGTGTCGTACTTGCCGGACTCGATGCGCTCCACGGCCTTGGCGGTGACCTCCTCCGCGCTCATCTGAGGGATGAGGTCGTAGGTGGGGTACTCCTTGGGGGACGGGACCAGCACCCGGTCCTCGCCGGGGTAGGTACGCTCCACGCCGCCGTTGAAGAAGAACGTCACATGGGCGTACTTCTCGGTCTCCGCGATGCGGAGCTGGGTCATATCGTGGTTGGACACGATCTCACCGAAGGTGTCCTCCAAAATCACCGGCGGGAACGCGATGGGCAGCTCGGTCATGGCCTCGTCGTACTGGGCCGTGCACACGTAGTTCAGTGGGAAGTGGCCCTTGGGCAGGGGGAAGCCGTCAAAGTCGGGCTTCATCAGCGCCCAGGTCATCTCACGGGCCCGGTCAGGCCGGAAGTTGGCGAAGATCACGCTGTCGCCGTCCTTGATGGTCCCCTCGGGGACGCAGACGATGGGCTCCACGAACTCGTCGGTGACGCCGCCCGCATAGCTGTCGCCCACGGCCTTCACCGGGTCGGGCTCCTGCACGCCTTCGCCGCAGACGATGGCCTTGTAGCCTTTCTCCACGCGCTCCCAGCGCTTGTCACGGTCCATGCCCCAGAAGCGGCCCTGGATCGTGGCGATCTTGCCGTAGCCGATATCCTTGCAGTGGTCGGCAAGCTGCTGCACATAGCCCTGCCCGGAGGAGGGCGGCACGTCGCGGCCGTCCAGGAAGCAGTGGACATAGCACTGCTTCACGCCCCGCTTCTTCGCCATATCCACCAGGGCGAAGATATGCTTGATGTGGCTGTGGACGCCGCCGTCGGACAAAAGGCCCATCACATGGACGGGATGGTCCGTTTTCGCGGCCTCGTCCATGGCGTGGGCGTAGGCAGGATTTTCAAAGAAGCTGCCGTCATCCACCGCCCGGCTGATGCGGGGCAAGGGCTGGAACACCACCCGGCCCGCGCCGATGTTGGTATGCCCCACCTCGGAGTTGCCGATCTGGCCGGCGGGCAGGCCCACGTCCTCGCCGCTGGCTTGCAGCTGGGTATTGGGGAACTGGGCGAACATGCCGTCCAGGACGGGAGTCTTTGCCACATAGACGGCGTTCCAGGGACCGGGTTCGGCCAGGCCGAACCCGTCCATGATCAGTAAAACAACGGGCTTCTTACTCATTGGCAGCACCAATGATGTCCGCGAACTCCATCTTCAGGCTGGCGCCGCCGATAAGGCCGCCGTCGATGTCGGGCTGAGCCAGCAGCTCGGCGGCGTTCTTGCCATTCATGCTGCCGCCGTACAGGACCTGCACGCCCTTGGCCAGCTCCTCGCCGTAGAGGCCCGCCAGGACCTGGCGGATATAGCCGCAGACCTCCTGGGCCTGCTCCGCGGTGGCAGTGCGGCCGGTACCGATGGCCCAGATAGGCTCATAGGCGATGACCACCTTCTTCATCTCCTCGGGGGAGACGCCGGCCAGGCCGCCCTTGATCTGGCTCTCCACGAAGGAGAGGGTCACGCCTGCGTCCCGCTGCTCCAGGCTCTCGCCGCAGCACATAATGGGGGTGATGCCCGCGCCCAGAAGGGCCTTCAGCTTGGCGTTCACCAACTCGTCGCTCTCGGCGTGATAGGCCCGGCGCTCGGAGTGGCCGATGATGCAGTAGTCCACACCCAGGTCCGCCAGCATGGCGGCGGACACCTCACCGGTGTACGCGCCCTTGTCGTGTGCGGACACGTCCTGCGCGCCAACCTTGATCCGGGTGCCGTCGGCGGCGTCCTTCATGGCCGGGATCAGGGGGAACGGCACGCACAGCGCGCTCTCCACGCCCTTGCCCAGATCAGCCAGGGACGCCAGCTCCTCCACGAAATCGGGCACCTCGCTGGCCAGCTTGTTCATCTTCCAGTTGCCCGCGATGAGGGCATTGCGATATTTCTTATCCATGTTCTTCGCTCCTTACGCGTCCTGCAGGGCCACCACGCCGGGAAGGGCCTTGCCTTCCAGGAACTCCAGGGAGGCGCCGCCGCCGGTGGAGATGTGGGTGATCTTGTCGGCGAAGCCCAGCTGCTCCACAGCCGCCGCGGAGTCGCCGCCGCCGATGATGCTCACAGCGCCGGACTCGGCCACGGCGCGGGCCACAGCCCTGGTGCCCTCGGCGAACTTATCGAACTCGAACACGCCCATGGGACCGTTCCAGACCACGGTGCCGGCGCCCTTGACGGCGGCGGCGAACTTCTCCCGGGTCTTCACGCCGATATCCAGGCCCTGCCAGCCGGCGGGGATGGCGCTGGAGGGAACGATCTTGCTCTCCGCGTCCGCGGCGAACTCCTTGGCGATGACGGTGTCCTCGGGCAGGAGCAGCTCCACGCCCTTGGCCTTGGCGGTGTCGATCATCTGCTTGGCGAAGTCCACCTTGTCCTCCTCCAGGAGGCTGTCGCCCACCTCATAGCCCTGGGCCTTGATGAAGGTGTAGGCCATGCCGCCGCCGATGATGATCTTGTCGGCCTTGTTCAGCAGGTTCTCGATGACGCCGATCTTGTCGGAGACCTTGGCGCCGCCCAGGATAGCCACGAAGGGGCGGGCGGGATCGTCCAGAGCCTTGCCCATGACGGACAGCTCCTTGCCGATCAGGAAACCGCTGACGGCGGGCAGATACTCGGCCACGCCGGCGGTGGTAGCGTGAGCGCGGTGAACGGTGCCGAAAGCGTCGGACACGAACAGCTCGGCCATGCTGGCAAGCTCCTTGGCCAGGGCGGGGTCGTTCTTGGTCTCGCCCTTCTCAAAACGGGTGTTCTGCAGGAGCATGATCTCGCCGGGCTTCAGCGCGGCGGCCTTTGCCTTGGCGTCGGGGCCCACCACGTCGTCAGCCAGGATGACGGGTTTACCCAGCAGCTCGCCCAGACGGGCGGCCACGGGCTCCATGCGCAGCTCATCCAGGGACTTCTTCCATTTCTCCTCGGTGAGGGTGGCGGGGTCCTTGCCCTTCTCGGTCTGCTTTTTCACCCACTTTTCAAAGTTGGGCTCGGGCTTGCCCAGATGGGAACAGGCGATGACGGCGGCGCCGTTGTCCAGCAGGTACTGGATGGTGGGCAGGGCGGCGCGGATGCGCTTGTCGTCCGTGATGGCGTTGGTCTTCTTGTCACGGGGGACGTTGAAGTCGCAGCGCAGAAGGACCTTCTTGCCCTTCACATCGACCTGGGTCACATTTTTCTTGTTGTAGTTCATGTGTATATCCTCCATTTAAAATTTTCAAAATGGTTTTACAACTGATTCCCGGCCCACGGCCATGATCCCCGTCTCCAGCAGCCCGGGGAACCCCTGGCGGCGGAGCACGTCATATAAGATGATGGATGCGGAGCTGGCCAGGTTGAGGCTCCGGGCCCGGGGCTTCATGGGGATGCGCACGCACCGGTCATAGTACCGGTCCATGAGCTCCTCCGGAAGGCCGGAGGTCTCCCGCCCAAACATAAGGGCGGTGTTCTCCCCGAAATCCGCCTCCGTATAGCACCGAGGCGCCTTGGTGGAGAGAAGCCACAGGTCCTCGTCACCGTTCTTCGCCAGGTACTCCTCCAGGCTCTCGTACACGTGTACGTCCACCAGGTGCCAGTAGTCCAGGCCCGCCCGCTTCACTGCCGCGTCGGAGATGTCGAAGCCCAGGGGCTTTATAAGGTGCAGGCTGGCGCCGGTGGCGGCGCAGGTCCGGGCGATGGCCCCCGTGTTCTGGGGTATCTCCGGGGCGTACAGGACGATGCTGTTCATGACTATGGTATTCTCCCAAAACCGCCTATTTCTCCAGTATCTTATAACGTAGTCATTATATACCATCCCGCGTTTTTTTCAAGGGGAACTTTCCTCCGCCAGATTTCATGTTGAAAAAGCGGCGATATCTGACTATAATAACAGAAAGACCACTGAGGTGACTTTATGGATACATTATATATTGTTGTCCCCTGCTATAATGAGGCGGACTGTCTGCCTAAGACAGCGCCCATCTTCCGCCGGAAGCTGGGCCAGCTCATGGACGCTGGTCTTGCCTCCCCGGACAGCCGTGTCCTGCTGGTGGACGACGGCTCCGCCGACGGCACGTGGGACCTTATAGCCTCGCTCCACAATGAGGACGCCTGCTTTGCCGGCCTGCGTCTTCAGCCCAACCGGGGTCATCAAAACGCGGTGATGGCCGGGCTCATGGAAGCCCGCGGCCGCGCGGACGTGACCATCAGCATCGACGCAGACCTCCAGGACGATATCGAGGCCATGGACGAGATGATGAAAAAGCACGCAGAGGGCTTCCCTATCGTCTGCGGCGTGCGCTCCCGCCGGGATACAGACACCTTCTTCAAGCGCACCACCGCTCATATGTATTACGGGCTCATGAACCTCTTCGGCGCCAAACTCATCTATGACCACGCGGACTATCGGCTCATGGACAGCCAAGCGCTGGAGCGGCTGTCCCGTTACCACCAGGACACCCCCTTTCTCCGGGCCCTTGCCACCCGCCTGGACCTGCCCATCGCCACGGTGGAATACGAGAGGGCGCCTCGGGCCGCCGGTGAGAGCAAATACACCCTCAAGAAGATGGTAAAGCTGGCCGTGCATAGCGTCACCACTGCCCGCATCAAGCCCAAAGATACGCCCAAACCACCGGATCCCCATATCACAGAGCGGCTGTTCTGAGTCAATCGCATAAATAAGCGGCCCTTTCCTCCGGAAAAGGGCCGCTTATTTATGCCCGACACAGCCGTCAAAGCGACAATAATATCCTCTATTCCCCACAGCATGGACATTTGCGCCGTCCGTGTCGTTCTTTATTCGTTTTATTTACTAAAAAGCTAAAACACCCGACCCGCTCCCACGCACACATCCTACAAACATAGTTTTGGCGCATTGACTTTTACTTTTTTTCACTCTATATTTAACATTAATCTTCTGTATTCACCTCAAGGCACACCGCCGGGGAGAATATAAATTCTTAGGAAAGAGGTACGAAGAAATGAAGAACACCAAAAAGCTCATCTCCTTTATCATGGTCGTGACCATGATCCTGGCCCTGTGCTCCGTTTCCGCGCTGGCTGACGGCGAGGCTTTCAAGCTGGGCGCGACTGGCCCCCTGACCGGCGGTGCTGCCATTTACGGCAACGCGGCTGCCAACGGCGCGCAGATCGCCGTGGACGAGATCAACGCCGAGGGCGGCATCCAGTTCGAGCTGAAGTATGAGGACGACGCCCATGACGCCGAGAAGGCCGTCAACGCCTACAACGCCCTGAAGGACTGGGGCATGCAGATCTCCCTGGGCTCCGTCACCTCCGCGCCTGCCAACGCTACCTCTGCGGAGAACTTTGCTGACCGCATCTTCGCCCTGACCCCCTCCGCCTCCGCTCCCACCGTCATCGACGGCAAGGACAACGTGTTCCAGATGTGCTTTGCCGACCCCAACCAGGGCGGCGCTTCCGCCCAGTACATCAGCGACATGGCTCTGGGCTCCAAGATCGCCATCATCTGGAAGAACGACGAGGACTACTCCACTGGTATCCGCAACTCCTTCGTTACGAAGGCCGAGGAGCTGGGTCTGGAGATCGTCTCTGAGACCACCTTCGCCGCCGGCAACGACACCGACTTCTCCGTGCAGCTGACCGAGGCCCAGAACGCCGGCGCCGACCTGGTGTTCCTGCCCATGTACTATCAGCCCGCCTCCCTCATCCTGTCCCAGGCCGCCGCTATGGGCTATGCCCCCAAGTGGTTCGGTGTGGACGGCATGGACGGCATCCTGACCATGGAAGGCTTTGATCCCACCATGGCCGAGGGCGTGATGCTGCTGACCCCCTTCAACGCCGACTCCGAGGACGAGGCCACCGTGGCTTTCGTGGAGAAGTACCAGGAGCTCTACAACGAGGTCCCCAACCAGTTCGCTGCTGACGCTTATGACTGCGTCTATGCTCTGAAGCAGGCCCTGGAGGCCGCCGGCGCCACCCCCGACATGACCAACGAGGAGCTGAACGACCTCATGATCGAGCAGTTCACCTCCATGACCTTCGACGGCCTGACCGGCGACGGCATGACCTGGGACTCCACCGGCGCGGTGTCCAAGAGCCCCAAGGGCATGGTCATCGAGAACGGCGTGTATGTCGGTCTTGACTGATCTACTCTGATTTTTCCAACGCGGCCGGAGCAGAGGCTTTAAGCATCTGCTCCGGCCTTGCCGGATTTTTCCCCGCTTCCCTATCCCTGCCAAATGACCTCTAAGGAGGCAAAAACATGACCTTCCTCAACTATCTGCTCAGCGGCATCAGCCTGGGCAGCATCTACGCCATCATCGCCCTGGGCTACACCATGGTGTACGGCATCGCCAAGATGCTGAACTTCGCCCACGGCGACGTGATCATGGTGGGCGCGTACATATGCTTCTTCGCCGTGGCCCGCTACCACATGCCGCCCGTGGTAGGCGTACTGGCCGCCATGGCCGTATGCACCGTGCTGGGCATCGTGGTGGAGCGCCTGGCCTACAAGCCCCTGCGCGCCGCCCCCTCTCTGGCGGTGCTTATCACCGCCATCGGCGTCAGCTACTTCCTGCAGAATGGCGCCCAGCTTCTCTGGACGCCCAACCCCAAGGTATTCTCCTCCGTGGTGGGCACCGGCCGTCTGGCCCTGTTCGGCGGGCAGCTCACGGTCTCCTATGTGACCATTACCACCATCGTCTCCTGCATCGTCATCATGGTCGCCCTGACCTGGTTCACCGGCAACACGAAGATGGGCAAGGCCATGCGTGCCTGCTCGGAGGACAAGGGAGCGGCCCAGCTCATGGGCATCAATGTCAACTCTACCATCTCTGTCACATTCGCCATCGGCTCCGCCCTGGCGGCCGTAGCCGGCGTGCTGCTGTGCTCGGCCTACCCCACCCTGGTGCCCACCACCGGCTCCATGCCGGGCATCAAGGCCTTCACCGCCGCCGTGTTCGGCGGCATCGGCTCCATCCCCGGCGCTTTCGTCGGCGGCCTGCTGCTGGGCGTGATCGAAATATTCGCCAAGGCCTATATCTCTACGCAGCTTTCCGACGCCGTCGTCTTCGCCGTGCTGATCGTGGTCCTTCTTGTGAAGCCCACCGGGCTGCTGGGCAAGAAGGTCAGCGAGAAAGTCTGAGGTGGGAACATGAAGACAAAGAAACTGACTTTGAACAAAAACGTACGCATGAACTTCGTCACCTACGGCGTGGTCATCGCGGCGTATGCCATATTGCAGACCATGGTCGCCACCGGCTCCATCTCCTCCTCCCTGAAGGGCATGCTGGTCCCCATCTGCGCCTACGTGGTCATGGCTGTGAGCCTGAACCTGACAGTGGGCGTACTGGGCGAGCTGAGCCTGGGTCACGCGGGGTTTATGAGCGTGGGCGCCTTCACCGGCGTCACTGCCGCCCTTGCCCTGCAGGGCGTGGTCGCTTCCGGTCCTCTGCGCCTTCTCATCGGCATGGTGGTGGGCGCCGTCTTCGCCGCCATCGCGGGCGTGCTCATCGGCATCCCGGTGCTGCGGCTGAAGGGCGACTACCTGGCCATCGTGACGCTGGCCTTCGGCGAGATCATCAAGAGTCTGCTCAACAACTTCTATGTGGGTGTGGACGGCAGCGGTCTGCACTTCAGCATCCTGACCAATAAGATGGCTATGGATGAGACTGGGCGCATCATCATCAACGGCCCCATGGGCATCACCACCATCGAGAAGCTTTCCACCTTCACGGCGGGCTTCCTGCTGGTGATGGTGACGCTGATCATCGTGTTCAACCTGGTCAACAGCCGCTCCGGCCGGGCCTTCATGGCCATCCGTGACAACCGCATCGCGGCCGAGAGCGTGGGTCTGAACGTGGTGAAGTACCGGCTCATGGCTTTCGTCACCTCCGCGGCTCTCGCGGGCGCGGCGGGCACTCTGTTCGCCATGAACTACTCCACCATCATCGCCAACAAGTTCGACTTCAACACCTCCATCCTGATCCTGGTGTTCGTGGTGCTGGGCGGCTTGGGCAACATGCTGGGTTCCATCATCGCCGCCGCGGCCCTGACCATCCTCCCCGAAATGCTCCGCTCCCTCCAGGACTACCGGATGCTCATCTACGCCATCATTTTGATCCTTGTCATGCTGGTCACCAATAACGCCCAGCTCAAGAGCCTGTTCTCCCGCATCATCCCTCACAAGAAGGAGGCCGCGGACAATGAATGAGAAAAAGCGCCTGGCCAAGGCGAAAATGGTCCCCGTACCCAGCAAGGCCATCATCCCCGAGCGGGACATCGACAAGGCCCCTATTCTTGAATGCAGCCACCTGGGCATCGACTTCGGCGGCCTGCGGGCAGTGGACGACTTCAATCTGACCATCGGCCGCACAGAGATCGCGGGCCTCATTGGCCCCAACGGTGCGGGCAAGACCACGGTGTTCAACCTGCTCACCAAGGTCTATCAGCCCACCCGGGGCACTATCCTCCTGGACGGCATGGACACTGCCGGCAAGACCACGGCCCAGATCAACCACATGGGCATCGCCCGCACCTTCCAGAACATCCGCTTGTTCTCCAACATGACCGTGATGGAGAACATCCTGGTGGGTCTGCACAAAGAGATGACCTATAACGCCCTCACCGGCATCCTGCGGCTGCCCGCTTTCTTCCGCAGCGAGCGCATCGCCCGGGAGCGGGCTATAGAGCTTCTCAGCATCTTCGGCATGGAGGACACCGCCGACGCTGTGGCCGGTTCCCTCCCCTATGGCGCCCAGCGCCGGCTGGAGATCCTCCGGGCTCTCGCCACCAACCCCAGCCTTTTGCTCCTCGACGAGCCGGCCGCGGGCATGAACCCCTCGGAAACGGCAGAACTCATGGAGAACATCGTGAAGATCCGCGACACCTTCAACATCGCGGTCCTGCTCATCGAGCACGACATGAACCTGGTCATGGGCATCTGCGAGGGCATCGTGGTTCTGAACTTCGGCCAGGTCATCGCCAAGGGCACCGCCGAGGAGATCCAGTCGAACCCCACGGTCATCGAGGCCTATCTGGGCAAGCAGCAGTGAGGAGGCGCGGGATATGATGCTGAAAGTCAACGACATTAACGTCTATTACGGGGCTATCCACGCCATCAAGGGCGTCTCCTTCGAGGTCAACGAGGGCGAGATCGTGACCCTCATCGGCGCAAATGGCGCGGGCAAGTCCACCATTCTGAACACCGTCTCCGGCCTGCTCAGGTCCAAGACCGGGTCTATCGAATTTCTGGGCAAGCCCCTGGCCGGTGTGCCAGCCCACAAGATCGTGGAGCAGGGCATCGCCCACGTGCCGGAGGGCCGCCGGGTATTCCTGTCCATGACGGTGGAGGAGAACCTGGAGATGGGCGCCTACACCCGGCCCAACAGCGGCGTGGCCGACCACCTGGAGCGGGTCTACGAGCAGTTCCCCCGGCTGAAGGAGCGCCGCCGTCAGGTGGCGGGTACTCTCTCAGGCGGCGAGCAGCAGATGCTGGCCATGGGCCGGGGCCTCATGTCGGACCCCAAGCTGCTGATGCTGGACGAACCCTCCATGGGCCTGGCCCCCATTCTGGTAGAGCAGATATTTGAGATCATCGCCTCCCTGCACAAGGCCGGCACCACCATCCTTCTGGTGGAGCAGAACGCCCGTATGGCCCTGTCTGTGGCAGATCGGGGCTACGTGCTGGAGACCGGCAAGATCGCCCTTTCCGGCACCGGCAAGGAGCTTGCCGAGAGCGACGATATCAAAAAGGCTTATCTTGGCGGCTGACACGCCAAATACAATAACCTTTGCTATTTGGAGGAGAAAGCATGGAAGAGATAGCAAAACTGATAGAGCAGCATCCTGAGCTGAAAGAGGCATATGACAAGCTGGTTGAGCTCAAAGGTGAACTGAGCATGGACGATATCAAAGCTTTCTTCAAGGAGCACGGCATAGCCCTGGACGGCATTGGCGAGCTTGCGGATGACATCCTGGACGATGTCACCGGCGGCAGCAGCATCGGCCAATACTTCAAGAAGTCCATTGAAAAAGCCAAGAGCGTACTCAACTCCCAGGCTGGACAGAATCTCATCGGGAATGTCACCGGAAAAAACAGCTCTCTGCTCAGTGATTTTCTGAAAGGCAAAGATGATTGACACATCGAATATAGAGAGGACGCATGGTTCCCTCCATGCGTCCTCTCTATTTTTAACAGCTCAAAGACCGCGGATGGTCTTCAAAGCAGGCAGGGCCCGGCCCTCGTAGTCAAAGAGCGCCTGATTGGCCCACTCGTTGCCGCCGGGGCCCTTTTCGCCCGTATAGCGAAGCGCCGCCTCCGTGGCCCAGCCGCTGCCGGGCACCGGGATCCAGGCGGCCTCCCACCAGATGAAGCCTCTGCCCTTTCCATCGGGTACGGCCTGGATAGCCGCCGCCAAATCCCGGATGAAATCGCACTGACCCTGGGGCGTCATGGGATAGTCGATCCCCGCCGCGAGAGCCGCCTTGGCGGCCATGCCCTTGCGCTCGCCTGGGCCAAGCTTTTCATAGGCGCCATAGTCCGCGAGAGAAAAGCCCATGGAGGTCTCGGCGATGATGATATCCTTTCCGAAATGGGCCGCCTCGTCGGCCATGCTCTCGGCAAGGCCGCTCATGGGTCCGTTCCAGAATGGGTAATAGCTCATGCCCACCACGTCGAAGTCCATGCCGCCTGCGGCAAAATAGGCCTCGAACCAAGCCCGGTACTGGCCCTCGTCCGGGCCATTGTCCAGGTGGATCACCGTCTCTGCCTGGGGACACACCTCCTTCGCGGCCCGCAGGCCGGCGTTGACGAACCGGACGATATTGTCCATGGAGGCTCTTCCCACAGGCCAGAGCAGGCCGTTGGTGATCTCGTTGCCCACGGACACCATATCCGGGGCCAGGCCCTCCGCCGTGAGCTTTTCCAGCGTCCCGCGGGTGTACTCGTATACCGCCTTTTCCAGGCTGTCCGCGTCCAGGCCCTGCCAGGCCTTGGGCGTGATCTGCTTGCCCGGATCGGCCCAGAAATCGCTGTAGTGGAAGTCCAGCATCCACTTACAGCCCAGCGCCTTGGCACGCCGGGCCAGGGCCATGACCGTCTCCAGGTCGCATGTCCCCGCGCCATAGGGCTCGCCGTTCTCGTCGTATGGGTCGTTCCACAGCCGCAGCCGCACCAGGTCCATCCCATGGCGGCGGAGGATCTCCATGGCGTCGCCGGGGCCCTTCTCATCGGAGAACCGGCCCCCGCAGGCCTCCACCTCCCGCAGGGTGGACAGGTCCATTCCCTTGATAAGCGCCATCAGGTCTTTTTGCCCTCCTGAGAGAAATCCTCAAAGTCCGTGAACCGGCGCATCATAGCCCCGTACCGGAATCGGGCCAGCTGGTTTTTCTCCAGCACATCCGCCTCGCTGCCCCGGTACTGGCAGCGGATGCAAAAATACTCGTCTTTATCCTTATCATAGAACATGTCGATGTCCAGATCCCGCATGAAGCAGGAGGGGCAGCGGTAGTTCAGTCTGCCTTTTCCAGCCTGAGCCATGTGGTGAACACCTCCTTCTCTTTCAGTGTGCCCTGATAGCCTAGGGTGAACATGGGGCTGAACGCGTAGCCCTCCCGGACGTAGCCTACCTTGTCCCGGCCCTCGCAGGCCATGGACACCTTTGTCTTGATGGGCGGCAGCACACAGGATACCGCCTCCGCGCCGGCGGCGGACGCCTCCCGGCACTTGTACTCGTAGTCGATGGACGCGCTCTCGTCCCCTGCCTCCACGGCAAGCTTGAGGCTCGTCATATCCTCCGGGTACTCGGTTGTACCGTAGCAGGCCACCATATACTCGTTGATGGTCACCTCGGCGGCAGGGTCGCTCATAGCCAGTACCTTCCGCTCGATCTTGATGTCTCCCGTCCCCTCCGGGAAGGAGATGACGCTCTGCAGCTTCACGGTGAGGTCGGCGAACTCTATCTCCACCGGGTCCAGGGTCAGGGCACGCACGCCGTTGTCCTCCGAAAAATGGGCCTTCGTCCTGCACAGGCACAGGTCCACCTCTTCCCCATTGTGGCAGATCTTGGCGCTGCGAACGGTGCCCTCTCCGGCGTAGTGGGTGAAATAGCCCGCCCGGTACTTCTCCTGGATGAGGAACGGGTAGCTGGCGTCCTGGACATGCTTGGTCCCGATGCCCACGGGCCACTCCAGCTTCGCCGCGTACGGCCGCAGGTCCACGATAGCGCCGCCCTGGTCCATGTTGACGCAGGCGCGCATATAGGGATCGCAGTACCAGAAGAGCTGCTTGTCGCTTCCATAGAGGATATCCCGCCACAGGGCGCACTCGGGCTCGGTGTAGTGCTTTTTCTCCCGGTAAAAGTCGGCAAACTCGCTCATGGTCATATCCAGGAGCTTGCCCTCCTTCTTGAGCCTGCCGTAATAGGCGCAGCCGTCCTCATAGGACTTCTTCAGGAGCTCATAGGGGGCCTCCCAGCGGCCCATCTTGTTCATCCAGCCGGGGCCCACGAACATCATGTTGTAGGCATAGCCGTTGTTGAACTTGGCCAGATACCGGTACTGGTCGATGAGGTTATAGAGGTAGGGATACTCCCAAGTCTCCGAGTCGTAGATCATGCCCCGGAGCACGTTCTGGGGATGGGTGCCGAAGTTGGAGCCGTTGCCGTCGTAGCAGGCCAGCAGGTCCCGGGAAAGGTGCGGTATGGCCACGATGCCGCTGTCCTCCGCGGCGTTCGCGGCGGGGGCGTGGGTGTTCTGCTTGGAGGGTATCCAGGGCGCCCAGGGGCCGCCGTCCATCAGCGTGTACCAGGAGTTGTTGCAGGTGTGGTAGGCCTTGGGCCCCTCCTCCCAGCAGGTGGCCACAGCGCACTTCACGCTGGGGTATTCAGCCTTCACGAAGTTGATGAGGTCCGCGTCCATGTAATAGGAGCCGGTGGACTCGGGATAGAACCCGAACCGCTCGTAAAACTTCCCGAATACGTCCCGGACGATGGCCTTCTTGTCTTCCATGGAGAACATCCAGATGCAGAAGTCCTTGGTCTTGTACTTCTCCCGGAACTGCTCGCAGGGAAGCCCCAGAAGGCTCAGGGCGATCTCATCGCCGTACTTTTCATGGTGCTCCTTGGCCAGGGCCACTGCCTCGTCGTTGAAGAGGCTGGCGTAGGTCATTTGGATGGTGGTCTTCAGGCCGTTTTTGTGGGCGATCTCCTGCTGGGTCTTGAAGATGTCCAGGCTCTCGGTGAGCAGGGCCTTGCGGCCGATGTCCTCGGCCTTGCCCTGGCCGGTGACCTTCTCGGCGTACTCCGGCACCATTTCCGGCCGGTGGATGATATTGACGATGAACTGGTCCATAGGCAGTTCCTCCTTGCGCCGCGCGGGGGCAAATGCGCTCTTTCCCCGCGGCAGATTCTGGTGTATAATCATGTTATACCAACATTCCCCCGCCCCGTCAAGTGGAGGTGTCGATATGAAAGACAAATTGCTGTTCGGCGCGGCCTACTACGCCGAATACATGCCGGAGGAGCGCATCGAGAAGGATATGGCTCTCCTCACCGAAGCAGGCTTTAACGTCATCCGGGTGGCGGAATCGGCCTGGAGCACCTGGGAGCCCCGGGACGGAGAATTCGACTTCTCCCTCCTCACAAAGGTCCTGGACGCGGCCCACACACATGGCATCTCTGTGATCGTGGGCACGCCCACCTATGCCATCCCTCCCTGGCTGGCAAAGAAGTACCCAGACGTCCTCTCTGACACCCACGCCGGCCCCTGCCGCTACGGCCCCCGGCAGAACTTCGATATCACCCATCCCGGCTACCGCTTCCACACCGAGCGTGTCATCCGCAAGCTCCTGGAGGCGGTGAGCGGCCGCCCCGCCGTCATCGGCTACCAGCTGGACAACGAGACAAAGCCCTACGACACCTGCTCCCCACGGGCCCAGAGCCTCTTCAAGGACTGGCTCAAGGACCGTTTCTGCACTGTGGAAAACCTGAACCGAGAGATGGGCCTGGCCTATTGGTCCAACTCCATCTCGGACTGGGACGATCTGCCCGACGTGCGGGGCACTATCAACGGCAGCCTGGGCGCGGAGTATCAGGCCTTCCAGCGCCATCTGGTGACAGAATTCCTCCTGTGGCAGCGGGCCATCGTGGACGAGTATAAGCGCCCGGACCAGTTCGTGACCCACAACTTTGACTATGAGTGGCGGGGCTATTCCTTCGGCCTGCAGCCGGACGTGGACCAGTTCGACGCCGCGGCGGCCGTGGATATCACCGGCTGCGACATCTATCACCCCAGCGAGGACCATCTCACCGGCGCGGAGATCGCCTTCGGCGGCGCCGTAGCCTATGGTCTCAAGAAAGCCTCCTACCTGGTACTGGAGACCCAGGCCCAGGGCAACTTTGGTTGGCTGCCCTACCCCGGTCAGCTCCGGCTCCAGGCCATGGCCCACCTGGCCAGCGGCGCACAGGGCGTGGAATACTGGCACTGGCACAGCATCCACAACGCCCTGGAGAGCTACTGGAAGGGCGTTCTGAGCCACGACCTGACCCCCGGCGACACATACCGGGAGGCGGCGGCTTTGGGCAAAGAGTTGGCCGCCCTGTCCCCATATCTGCTGGACCTTAGGAAGCAAAGTAAGGTCGCCGTGATGGTAAGCACTCGCTCCCAGACTGGGCTCCAGTGGTTCCCCGCCTGCCGGCCCGGTGAAAAGCCGGAGAAGAATTACAGTGACTTCCTCCGCTGGCTGTGCGACAGCCTGTATCGGCTGAACGTGGAGTATGACGTCATACCTGACGCTCAGCGGGACCTTTCCGCCTATGACCTGGTCATCCTCCCCTGCCTTTACGCCGCGCCGGAGGGCCTTCTGGAGGCCGTCAGGGCTTACGTGGAGAAAGGCGGCCATATCCTGGCCACCTTCCGCACTGGATTTGCCGACGAGCATCTCAAGATATACCACGACGCCCAGCCCCACATGCTCACCGACTGCCTGGGCCTCACTTACGACCGGTTCACCAAGCCGGAGGGTGTGACCCTTGCATCCGACGCTATCCCCCTCCCGATGGACACCGCCGTCACCGACTGGATGGAGCTGCCTACGCTCACCACCGCCAAAGCCCTGTGCACCTACGACCACCCCGTGTGGGGCGGTATGCCCGCCGTGACGGTGAACGACTATGGCGCAGGCCGGGCGGCGTACCTGGCCGCCTGCTTCACGGCTGACGCCCTTGACAGGGTGCTGGAGAACCTTCTGCCTCAATTGGGCGTAGCGGTTGGCCCTGTCCGGTTCCCTCTCGTGGTGAAACGGGGCATATCCGCCGGGCGGGAGATAACGTTCTATCTGAACTTCTCCGGCAAGAGCCGGACCGCGGATATCCCACACCCCGCTGGGGCATTCCTCCCCGACGGCAAGCCCATCGCCGCAGATGAACCTTTCACTCTCCCACCTTGGGGCGCATCGATCCTTCAAAGTTAAAAGAATCCCGGAGCGGATGATTGAAGTGAACCCCAAAAGTTAGACGAAAAAGGAACTAAGCGACCTGAAGGGTCTGGTATCTGTGCTGAGCAGGTGTC
>CANRNF010000058.1 GCA_947631865.1 uncultured Oscillospiraceae bacterium
CCCCATGGTGCGATACGCATGATAATTGTGTATTATCTCTTGTTTCCATGATTATACAACATTTCAAGCTGTTCATCAATAGCAAATGTGAGTTTTGCACATATAGGCACAAAAGACTTACGTCTTTGTCAGACGGCGGTGCCACCCAGGTCTATGGCCGATCACCGGCTTTTGGGGCCCGCATCCCCGCCCCGGGTTTGTGAATAATATCCCTGCGGTGAGATTAGTGGACCCAATCTATCGCAATGCACATCCCTCGTGTGGGTGTCGCATAATAAGGAGAAAGAAGTAACCAAGCCGATCTTTCTCGATGTTGGCTATTCCATCTGCTACTGGCGTACCATTGATGGAAAAGAACAGTATTACTTCCTTAAGCCTTGTCCTTTACCATAGTCAGGGCAATGCGCTTTTTCACCGGGTCCGCCTCCACCACCCAGACTTTTATCACGTCGCCTACCTTCACCACGTCCGAGGGGTGCTTCACGAATCTGTCCGCCATGCGGGAGATATGCACCAGTCCGTCCTGGTGGACGCCGATGTCCACGAACGCGCCGAAGTCGATGACGTTTCGCACCGTGCCGGTCAGCTCCATGCCGGGCTTCAGGTCCTTGATGTCCAGCACGTCGGTGCGAAGGGCCGGGGCCGGCAGTTCCTCCCGGGGGTCCCGCCCGGGCTTTGCAAGCTCTGCGAGCATGTCCTCCAGGGTGGGCAGGCCTACATCCAGCTCCGCGGCCAGCTTTTCCAGTCCATATTCCTTCGCCCGCGGGCCTATCTGGGGCACGCCGCCGTTTCGGATGTCCCCCAGGGAGAAGCCCAGGGTCTTCAAAAGTGCTTTGGCGCTGTCGTAGCTCTCCGGGTGGACGGCGGTGGCGTCCAGGGGCTCCCGGCTGTCCGCCACCCGGAGGAAGCCGGCGCACTGCTCAAAGGCCTTGGGCCCCAGCTTGGGCACCTTTTTCAGGGCCGCCCGGGAGGGGATGGGCCCGTTTTCTTCCCGCCAGGCCACGATGTTCCTGGCCAGCACGGGGCCGATACCCGCCACGTAGCTCAAAAGCTCCGCCGAGGCGGTGCTCACCTCCACGCCCACGTCGTTGACGCACTGCTCCACCACCCCGTCCAGGGCGGCGGACAGCTCCGCCTGTTTCAGGTCGTGCTGATATTGCCCCACGCCGATGGCCTTGGGGTCGATCTTCACCAGCTCCGCCAGGGGGTCCTGGAGCCGCCGGGCGATGGACACGGCGCTGCGCAATGACACGTCGTAATCGGGAAACTCCCGGGCGGCCAGGGGACTTGCGGAATAGACGGACGCGCCCGCCTCGCTGACGATGGCATAGGCGGCGCCGGGGAGCCGGGGCAGGAGGGAGACGATGAACTGTTCGCTCTCCCGGGAGGCGGTGCCGTTGCCAATGGCGATGGCCGTCACGTGGTGCCGCCTGACCATGCCCTCGATGAGCTTTGCCGCCTGCTCCTTCTGGTAGGACTGGCCGGGCAGAGTGAAGTATCCCACGCCCGTCTCCAGCACCTTGCCGTTTTCGTCCACCACGGCCAGCTTGCAGCCGGTGCGGAACCCCGGGTCCACGCCCAGTATGACCCGCCCCTTCACCGGCGGCTGCATGAGAAGCTGGTGGAGGTTTTGGCTGAAGACCCGGATGGAGGACTCGTTGGCCCTGTCCGTCAGCTCGCCCCGCAGCTCCCGCTCCAGGGAGGGGAAGAGGAGCCTTGCCCAGGCGTCCTCGCAGGCCATGGCCACCTGCCGGGCGGCCTCGCCACTGGCCCGGACGAAGCGCCGCCGGATGCGGTCCAGGATGCGGTCGTCCGGCAGGTCGAGGGTCACCTTCAAAAATCCCTCCCGCTCGCCCCGGTTGACGGCCAGCACCCGGTGGGCGGCCATGCGGGGTACCGGTTCATGGTAGTCGTAGTACATACGGTAGACGCTGTCCTCGTCCTTCGCCGCGGCGGCATTTATGACGCCGTCCCGCAAGAGCATCGCCCGCAGGTCCTTCCGAAGGGCCGCGTCATCGCTGACCATCTCGGCGATGATGTCCCGCGCCCCGGCAAGGGCGCTCTCCGTGTCCGGCACGTCCTCGTTTATATATTTTTCCGCCATGGCGGCCGCGTCCGACCGGGCCTGGTTCAGCAGCAACCACTGGGCCAGAGGCTCCAAGCCCCGCTCTTTGGCCACCGTGGCCCGGGTCCGGCGCTTGGGCCGGAAGGGGCGGTAGAGGTCTTCCAACTCTGCCAGCGTTTTGGCGGCCCGCAACTTTCCTGCGAGCTCCTCCGATAGGACGCCCTGCTCCGTCAGGGCCTTTTCGATCTCCTCCCGGCGCTTCTCCAGCCCCCGCAGATAGGTGAGCCGCTCGGCGATCTGCCGCAGGGTCTGGTCGTCTATGGAGCCGTGGGCCTCCTTCCGGTACCGGGCGATGAAGGGGATGGTGTTGCCCCCGTCCAGCAGGTCGATGACTGCCTGTATCTGCCCGGGGCGCAGGCCGAATTCCTCCGCTATGATCTTCGCATGATCCATGGTAGGTGGTTCCTTTTCAGTGGTCTTTTGGCATGGATGCCATTATAGCAGGGTAATGCCTTCAACGCAAGCGAGGGGAGGACCGAGCCTTTGCTTTCCGCAGGCCGGCAGCCGCTCTTGCATACGGGCTGGAAGGGCGGTATATTTGATGGGTGAAAGCGCGTTAGCACGGATTGGGAGCGCGCTTATCCCGGGCCGCAATATGAATATTCCCTGGATGAGGAGGCGTGAGCATGAAAGGCAAGTTCATTAAATTTGTTCTAAACAGGGATGTAATGGGTATAGCGCTGAAGACTTTATACGCCTGCATACTTTCCTATGTGGGCTTTTGGCTGTGGCAGATCGACCCGAAGCTTTACTTCCCGGTCGTCTTTGCCGTTTGGATCGTTCTTTTTATCTGCTTTGGATACCGCAGGAACCGAGCTCTCTTTGACGCCATGTTTTGGCTGGCCTTTTTGAACCTTGTCATTTACGCGTCTGTACTGTATACCCGATGGGACACCGTTATTTTTCAATCCTGCGCAGGCTTGGTGGGTATCCTCTATGGCGAGGCCCTCGTCCTGGGGCTGGTCATCTCGCTCATTGAGCCGCCGCGGGATGATGCGTCGGATCATTCCGAGCCGCTTTTCCGTGAACGGGCGTATGACTTGGATCGTATCAGGCAATATCTGCCCAAGGCGGACCAGATTGGCGTCAACGCGCCATGGGGCGAAGGGAAATCCTTTTTGATCCGGGCACTGACAAATGATGAAGAGGTGTCAAAAGACTATGTCTTTATCCAGCTCAGTCTTCTGTCCTGTAACGTGGACGACGTGCAGAGCGTCATTCTGAACAAGATCGAACAGCTCCTGGCCGAAAGCCGCATTTTCTCCAAATACTCCCGCCGGCTGCGGCGCATGAGCACAAAGGGCGGCTTTCTCCGGGATGTGGGAGAGATATTCTATACGCCTGACGATTCCTTTTCCGAGGCGCTCATGGGCCTGGCCAAAGAGATAGAGCAGATGAATAAGAAGGTCGTGATCGTTCTGGAGGACCTGGACCGCATCCATGACGGCGCGACGGTGCGAAAGCTCATGAGCATCATGGAAGGGCTCTCCGGCGCTCGCATCAAGGTCATTTATCAGTATGACGCGGCCAATCTGAAACGGATGGACCCGCAGCTGGACCGTGCCTATCTTGAAAAGTATATCCCGTATACCATTACGCTGACGGAGATTCCCTTTTCCGATATGCTCCGCTATGTTCTGGAACAGCATAATGAATACGAGGAAGTTATTTCCGAAGAGGACTTTTCCTATCTGGGCCGGCCCGTGTATCTGCTTTATCACGTCAACAGATCGGTCGAAACATTTTACCTGCAGCTGCATATCGGCGGCGTCACGGTGCGACAGGTCGAGCACTACCTTCACGAGGTATATACCATATTGAAGGACGAACCTGCTCTGCAGAAGGAGAAAAGCAAGCAGGTGGTCACCACTTTTTTCTGCCTGAAGCATTTTCTTCCCGACATGTATGACCGTCTGGATGTGAACACCCCCATTCTGGATACGCTGCTTCTCACCTATGACAGTAAAGAATATCGCATTGCGGACGCCGTCACGTTTCTGGACCGGGAGGAATCCCCCATAAAGGACGAGGTTGAGTTCCGGAAGATGCTCGGGGTGGAGGACAACCTCAGGAATGTTTCTGTCGCACTCCTATTCGGATATGATCCCAATGCCGCCGCGGAGTCCGCAGCGCAACTGTATCAAACGGAAGACAGCGATCTGCGCGCGGAGGTGAGTCTGGAGGAAAACGACCGCAAGGATAGGCTGATATGGAATTTGATGCGTAGTGGGCAGGCGGAGTATACCGACAATTCGCTGGCCGTAACGCGAATGTGGGAGGACGTCCTGCAAAAGCCAGCCGAATCGCAGCACAAATGCTATGCCGACCTTCGTTATAAATTCTTCAAAGGTGACTTTCCAAAGAGCGGGAGCCAGACAGTCTTCAAAATGTGGGTGAGCGACCTTACATCTCTGTTCAAGGCGTTTTGGGCGGCCGGCGCTAGGGAGGAGCAGTGGCTCGCATTTGTGGACTTCTATTTCAGGGAGATCGGGTCCAATGAGATCGAGGTAAGGCTCGTCGATGACCTTGCCCATTGCTCACTGCGGCACAAGACCGTATATCTCTCCGTTCTGACGCATTTCAACAAGATGAAAGTGACCGGCAATATGAATGGCTTCAGATCATACAGGACATTCCTGATCCGTTATTTGCGGGCGATGAGCGAGCTCGGCTACATTGAGACATATGAGCTTGAAGGAATCAGGGACGCAGAGGAAGATGGTATCGAGGGCATTAAAGACTATGTGGTCTTAACCTTGGACAGACTGGAGGCACGCCTGAAGGGTATGAAATACCTGGACCGGTTCCAGACGCTGCGGGAAGAGGTGGATATCCTTGCACAGTTCCTCCGGAAGAACCGGGAGATCATCCAGTGCCCAAAACCGCTGCATTTTCCGTCTCCGCAGATCAGGACCTCCTTCAGCAGTCAATACAAGAATCAGAAGGAAATGGACCGCCTTGCGTCGTTCATGAAGACCCATGACCTGGAACAGTTTTTGAAAGAAGGGGGGGATAGCTACAATAAAGGAAAGATCACCGCATACGAACTGCAGATGCTGCTCCGGCAAATAAAAGACAATGCTACTCAGGACGAGGATCCGGTAAAGTGAGGGATCTCACATCATTACACGATCTTTCGGCGAGGATGCTATGGGAGAACGCTAGGAACATGGTATCGCCGACCGGGTGACAGAGGCGATTTTGATAAGTCAAAGAAGGCCCCATCAGAACCGTTGGTTCACTGATGGGGCCTTTTATGAACGACCATATCAATTGAGTACGGCTAATAAGAACCTAAATGGAGACAAAGGTCTGTTTGAGCCTAAACTGCGTTTGGTCACTTAACTTGGCTTTTTCAGCATATTCGGGCCATTTTGAGATGCTGTCCATTACTGCGGCGATCGTTTGCTCTGCGGCTGTTTTTCGCAGTCCCATGTGCTTTGCAGAGGCCATCAGGTCCTCTTTGGTGATGCCATCCACCTTCCCGTTTATGGTCATTTGATGGTGTCCGGTCCACATGCCGTCCGGATTGTACGCATAGGTGACATCATATGCCGGGGACAAGCTCCAGCTGCCGTTTCTATCCATCAGGAACGAGATGTTCTTCGTGTGGTCATCCTGGTTCCGGGTTAAAACATTGAAGACCATCCGGCGGTAAAACTGCTTGATCTCGTCCTGGGATATGGACATCTGCCGCATGACGCCGGCCGCCTGTTCATAGCTGTATCCGCCGGGTAGGTTGAAGTCATAATGGGCGATGCTGGAAAGCGTCTGCATGTGTAGCTTGTCTCCTGTGCCGCGGATGCGGTCGAACCGGCGCGTCATGAAATGATACAGCCCGCCGTCCTCATAGAGCCGGCACTCTTCCATATTGATCCCGGCGGCGGAAGCCATCAGGTAGTAGGCGTATTCGATTCGCGTATACTGCGGCGGGTCATAGCCCTCTTTGTCTCTGTTTTCAGATACCCCATCGAACTTGACCAGCCACTGGTCATAACCCTCACCGGCGGAGACCTGGCCAGAGCGAAAGTCACCTGTGCGCTCATTCCACGCCACGACAGCCTTTGCCCGGGCGCCGCCGGCGGATGTCCCGACTCGGATGATCTCATTCATAGCCCCTTTTCCTGCGAGGACATGGAAGCCCTGCCTGGAGCGGAGGATATCCGACGCCAAGCGAGCCAAGCTGGCGAGATTGATTTTTTCGGTCTCCGAGGGGGCCGTCCCTGTAGCAGGTACGAATTCCAGTGCCCCCATGCCTCGCTCCCCAGTATAGCAAAGCCGTTCTACGGGATCGAAGGATTCCGGAGACCTCCCCTCCGACTGCAGCCAGGCGTCGATGACGGCGTTGCCGAACTTGTCCGGGAGGCTGTCTGCCAGCAACCCGGGGAGTCCATGGAAACTCCTGCGCGGCAGTTCGGGGAAGCTGTAAACTCTGGTTGACAGCGGCATTACAATAGGGGAGAGTTCTATCCCGGAGGATAAGAAGTTGCGTTCATACTCGAATGAACCGACTCCGGTCTGGTCATCGAACGCGACGACGCCGACCTTTGTTCCCCAGAGATAAACAGTGGCAAAGGTCATTTTTCATCACCCCATTTCCACTGCCGGGTTGAGTCCTTCTGACTTGCCTTTTTGCGAACTCGCTGCTTCTCTTTGTCATTTGCTATGAGCACGCTCGGCCGGGCCGTGGGCTCTGGTACGAGAGCATCTATGTTCTGTACCATGCCCAGAGCGCGAAGCACATTCAACATCGTAGAGACGGCAAGGTCTTCGCCGTTTTCGATCCGGCTGATCGTCTTTGCTGTCACGCCAGCCTTTTTTGCTGCTTCATTCTGGGTCATGTCCATGTTGATTCTGGTTTCCCGGATCCGTTTACCGAGTTCCCGCAGAAACTCTTCATTGGATGATCGTGCCGTAAGCTTCATGTTCTGTGCTCCTCCGGGTCAGTACCATTGATAAAAGTAATATATTACTTTTTAAACTAATTATTTGCTTATAACATTCCTTGCGTTATATTTTAAATGATTCATTGAACCTTGTCAACACCCTTGAGACGGCAAACATTAATATGGCAGCAAGGATGGCGTCCGTTTTTGTCGCCAACCGTCGAATATGGTCAAAACGGGAGATAATCCCAAGAGAAAGTTTTATAATTCCAGCGTGCAAAACGCTGGAAGGGATGGTTCGTTTGCAGGAGATCATGCAGCTGGTGACTGAGATCAGCGGTAGGAGGAACAAGGGGTGCTACTACGTACTGTGCTGGGCAATAGAGGCGGTACGGGAGCGCCAGCCCGATGGAATGCAGATGAAAGAGGTGTGCGCCGTGATCCAGAAAGACGAAGGCATGACGCCTGGTGCGGCGGCAAAGGCGCTATCAAGGGCGGTGGATGACATATGGGATAACGGAAACCGGGACAAGCTTTGCCAGATCTATGGCCGTCCACTGCTGGAGCGCCCATCACCAAAAGAACTGATCAATGTGCTGGCGCAGCATCTTTGGAAAGAGTGAGCCAGTGGCAGAGGTCGTGTATATCCCGGTGCAGTGCGGCTTTACAGGGGAATATGGTATCCTTGCGCGCGAGACAGAAAGCCTGGCTTGTGCAATGGCATGTCCCTTTACGACAGACAAGGATCTGATAGATGCGATTATTGTAAGGCTGGAGAAGGAGAGGGTGCCTATAGAGGAATTTGAAAGCACATTTCTGCAGGGAACTCTCTTATTATAAATGCCACCGGCCAGATGTGACCGGTGGCAGGAGGGCTTAAGATACAAGGTCCGAAGAGAGGTTGGTCGCGGAACGTGAACGGCTTTCTGCTGACTGGCAGTATGTGGCCAGAACGAAGACCAATTCCTTTGGAGTGGGCTGCTCTATGACGGGCCGGCCATATACCTGGCAGAGCTTGTCCCGGTTGCCGAAGTCCCAGATGTCGGCGGCGACCCGGGAGAGTGCCTTAGATACGGCTTTAACTGACATGCCGTTTTTGGCCTGGACCATAGAACAGATAGTGCACATCTTAGGTTCCATCGGAAGACTGCCGCGAGCTGCCTCGACTGCCAGACAGAGTACATAGTAGCAGGATTTGTTGCGTCGACCGCTCAGTTCAGTTACAGTGCGTTGGATCGTGTGTATAGGGAACCATCCTCTCTTGTTGGGTTATTTTGCGGGGAATTGGAGAAATCATTTCTTGGCAGTGCAGTAGCCGGTAATATATTCCCGTGTGCTGCTGCCGCCATCTTTTGCGGCATAGCATTTCACAGCAGCATAATACTTCTCGCCTGCTGTCACGGTGAACGTATAGGATTTGGCGTAGCTGACGCGATCATGAGCCAGCATAGACGGTGTGCTGCTGGAGTAGAGGGAGCCGACCGGCTGCGTGCTGTTCCACTTGTAGACTACAATTGAAGTGGCACCGACGGAGTCCATGATATCTGTACCTGTTGTGGCAAATGTTACGGTCACCGTGCCCTTACTATAGCTTTCCGTTGTTGCATAATATCCAGCGATATAGGCGTCCGACTGTGGTTGCGCAGGAGATGGTACGGAAGCCGCAGCCGCTGCGGCTGGGATGGAAAACACGGTCATCAGCACCAGGATCAGGGCTGTGACATGGATAAAACGTTTACTCATTTTGCACCTCCATATAGAATGAATCAATTGTTTTGGTCAAGTCTTCTTTGTTCTCATAGCCATAGATGAAGCACTCAAAATTCTTCCTCCACCAGACAGCGCCATAGCTGTCCATGTTGGTCAGAATACTGTGGTCTACTCCACCGGCGGTATAGATATCTGGGGAACCTTCATCAATAGAATACAAATACGCCGCGCTGTTAGAATATGATGAAAGTTGTAACAAGATTTTGTGTTGCCTTGCATTGCTAAAACAAAAAACGTATGAAACAAAAGGACTAGTTATATTGGATTCGCATGATGTCATCTCATACCCGTCCGGCATCCATAACGGAATCATGTGCTCTGGCGCATCGGTGGATTTTAAGGCTTCAGCCATCTCATCATAGTATGAGGGCTTGGGTAGGACAGCCATCTGCGCGGTTTGCTCACTTCGGGCCTGCCGCGACCACAGTTCCTCTGTGTTCCAGGTGGGGAACCAGCCGATCTTAGCTGCGGCGAACGCCGTGGCGGACAGTGCCAGGACTATTGCCGCGGCGATCAAAGAAAACCGCAATAGGCGGCGCTTTGCGCTGGGCCTGACAGAAGCGGCGGCCGGCTCATTGGAGTCTGCTAGGATCTCCTCATACAAGGTCCTTTTGCCGGCGTCAGGCAGGTAGGAACGCTCAAATTCTTTCCACGCGGCATCTGCGTCAGGCTTGTCCTCTCGGGATGCTATCTCTCCGGCTATGTATAGGGTCGAATCTATATTTAGACTGGCATCATCCTCCTTTTTAAGCGCATCGTTCCTGAGGATCTCCCGCAGCTCTTCTGTAGTCATGGCGTCAAACTGGGAGAGATCCGGATGGCGTTTTTGTTCTGAACCTTGCATTTTGACCCTCCTATAAACTATATGTCAAAAAATGGTGTTTTGGGGACAATTAGCTCAACTTGATTTGAGCATTTCTTTAAGCCGCTTGTGCGAGCGTTGAAGCCGCTTCTTGGCGGCCTCACGGGAGATGCCCATAGAATCGGCGACATCCTGAACGGACATGTGGTGAAGCAGAAAGCTTTTGAGCATGTGCCAGTCCTCCTTGCCCAATAGAGCTTCGCAGGTGATATCAAGTTCCAACTCTCCCAGGGGCAGCGAGTCATCGGCAAGCGGGTTTTCCTGAAAATAAAGAAGCAGGGCGCTCAGTTTAGCCCTGCCTCGGTTCATATTATGTATGGTGTATTTCAAGGTCTGCATCAGCCAGCCAGGAGGATTCGGGTGATTAAGCAAGGCGTCAGGTTTCGTACAAGCGACAAGAAAAGTGTCCTGTACTGCTTCCTTGGCAAGACTCTCGTCACGGAGCAGTGACCGAGCGTAAGCCAAGAGCTTTGGATACTCTTGCAGGTAAAGCGCATGGACGCCTTGCCGCTGAGCCTCCGTCTTTATCATTGGAGCACTTCCTCTCTTTGCTCCTTTTCCTGACGCTCCTTCTCGGCGAGCATGAAACGGATCATGTTCTCAACAGAGACAAGAAAGCTGTCCGGCTGATATTTCAGAATGGCGAGGATGTTGAGAATGTGTGCGTCGCAATCGCTGCCGTAGATGATGCTGTCGGCACTGACGCGAAGCACGTTGATCAGTCTGTACAGGTTGTATACGCCCATACCTTTGTGTCCAAGCTCTATGTTTGTGTAGAAAGAAGTACTAATACCTGCCTTCTCGGCAAGTTGTTCCTGGGTCATGTGCGCATTGAGCCGCGCTTGATACAGATTCTTTCCCATGGTCTTTTGTAATTCGTTTTTGTTCATATAATCATCCCTCCCTAAGGGATGATTATATTTTTCAGAGAAAAGAGTTTGAATAAGCTAAAGAGCAAATTGATATTTCCTACAGAAATAAAGGGACGGCGGTTTACAATAAAAAGACGAAGACGACCGGGTTATACCTGGTCGCCAATGCCCTGAACAAATAGAGGTATAGAGTGCCTTTCAGCGACAGGGCAGCAAGCAAATAAGATTGACAATATAACGGTCAACCGATATAATGGCGATGGAAAGAGGACGTTTGAGATGATGATACAGGAACTCATGGCGCAGAAAAAGATCACAATATACCGACTGGCCAAAGACAGCGGGATCCCTTATGCAACGATCAACGATATATGCAGCGGGAAAGCGAAGCTGGAGAAATGCACGGCGGAGACGATCTATAAGATCGCCAGAGAACTGGGCGTATCCATGGAGACTCTCCTTGAACCGTACCTTATCACCCGCAGCAGCTTTGAGCTTTACAAGAGTAATGTCTGCCACAGACTGAAGGCTTTAGGAGACATTGGCTTCGTCATGGATACGCTGGAGAAGGACGATATAACCGCCTACTACCAGCGCGAATGGTATCCCGAGAGTCTGTATCTGCTGGCAATGCTCGACTATATCAGCCGTGTCAATGATCTGCCGCTCTGTTCTGAGTATGATAGCCTACGCCGGTGCAGTCTGCAGGAGCCGCTCTACCCGGTAGGAGTCTTGGCATCGTTTGCGGTAACTAAGGATGAGAGCGTAAAGGAACGGGCGCGGAAGGAAGCGATCCCGGAATTCATGAGGTTTAACATCGTGGAAAGCGAGGTTCGGGATGTCCTTTGACAACGAAAAGGTATTTACGAAGAAGAATCTTGATCTCTACCTCCGTGAACTTGCGAAGGAATTCCGGAGGTTGAACGGTAAGAATATGCCCGCGGAGATCATCCTGATAGGCGGCGCGGCTATTGTGGCCAATTACGGGTTCCGGGATATGACGGCGGACATAGACGCTGTGATCCGGGCGTCTTCTGCTATGAAGGATGCCATCAACAGGGTGGGAGACAAATTCAGCTTGCCCAATGGCTGGCTAAATGGGGACTTTCTGCAGACCAGATCCTACTCACCCAAGCTGGATGAGTTTTCAGAGTATCAGAAGACTTGTTAAAATAGCAATCTACTTATGCCTTAATATTAAGAAATGTATGCAATTGATTCAGGTGCTAAATTATAACTGCAATAGTAGATGTTATGTTAAAACCTCATGTGGTTTTCTATTAGGTGTTGACTTTTTTACCTAACGTAATATGTGATTTTAAGAGTTGTTTGCTGTACGGATAATAATATGTCCAGGTTTGCGGTGGTGTGCGTTGGCGATCATGCTTTGAAAATTTTATAAAGGTGAATTATGATAAAGGAGGAAGAGATATGTCAATCATAATAGGTGGTCTTTACGAGCATTATAAGGGGAACAAGTACAGGGTAATTGGTGTTGCTAGGCATAGTGAAACCCTGGAAAAAATGGTAGTCTACAAGGCGTGCTATGATAATGGAGATTTATGGATTCGGCCGTATAATATGTTTTGTGAAAATGTTACAGTGAATGGAACGGTCGTAGAGCGATTCAAGTATTTAGGGGATGAGCTTGAATCGGCATGCGAGGTCCACATAGAATTGCCAGAGGACATTATGCATAGTTTAAATATTAATTGTATTGATTTGGAAAGTGAAATTAGTAGAGTTGCTGAGAATGCAACTATCAAGTATGAACATAACAGGGAAAACAGACATGAAAAAGATGTTGCCTTGGTCGTATTGACGGCGGGAGTGTCTGTCTCTGCAGTTCTGCTCTGTGTTGCAAGAATAATAAGGGCTATAAATGAAAGACCCAGAGAAGTGAGTATAATCGAAAAAGACGAAGATGGGCACGTTTTAAGAGAGGAGCTTACATTGCTGGAACCTCATAAATTACCTCAAAAGACCGAATTTGATATTGAGGTTGGAACAAAGGATATTAGAATTAGCTTTTCTGACAGTGTCGGAGAGAAAAAATGATATCTGTATTGATGATTAAGGGTTCTCGAGAATTCTTAAAATATCTTGATAATGATGTTAATCTGCTTTCGCAGCCTTTTTTGGCTATTGGGGCTGATGTTAAGACAGTTGATGGTGATAAATTTTCTGTCCTGAAAAGCATGGCTAGTATTATTGATGGATTGGGCAGTACAGATACGTTAATAATATATTATACAGGCCATGGGCTCTTCAAAAATGGTAAGATCACATTTAAACTAGGGCAAGGCGAAAAGGTGGAAAATTACCTTTCTGTCGATGAGCTAATAATAAATGCATCTAGTGCAAGAACTGACAGTGTGGTTTATATTTTTGATTGTTGTAGTGCTGTGGCATCTGAAGTGGCATGGAAAAGCTATGCAGCCGATAAACACATGTTATTCTTGCCTAGTGATAAGTTAGAGCCAGCCGAAGAACTAGAAGAGTATCAAGCAAGCTTTTTTACGTACTGCATTTACCGAGCTTTAGAATCTAAAGATGAACCTTTATATGATGACGATAAGATTACCTTAGATAGGTTGTATGCTATGGTAAAGAATTATGCAATGCAGTATAATCAAGAGAAATCTTCAAATATGCCGCTTCCCTCATTGTTTGGCAATCTAGGAAAAAATGTAATCATTGGTCATAGAAATGAGGTGAGTGACAATGAACGTAACGAAGAGGTTGTTCGGAGCTATATAAACGATTTTATTCATTGTGTTGAAAAATGCGATAGAACATGTAATGATTGTCACGATTGGTGTTCCACTATATTTAAGGCAGATACAAAAATATATGAGTATGTTATACCCACGGTGAAAGAGTATATAAGCAAGGAATTTTCAGAGGGAAAAGCAAAGCTAGATGCTTTTTTTGCAAATTGGTTTACAAAAAAGGATAATTATTTGGGTTTGCTTGGAGATATTGGTGTTGGAAAGACTTCAGCATGTATCTATTTGTTCTACTATTTAGCGAATAAATATAAAATTGGGGAATATAAATACGTTCCAGTATATTTCTCTCTCAATAGCCTAAGTAACCGTTTACAAACAAGATCAAGTGAAGCTATTTATTCTGTAATTCGTTCTTATATGGGGACACAGTTTACTGACGAAATAATAAGAACACTTTGTGAGTATAATCGCATGGTTTTTATTTTGGACGGATTTGATGAAATAAGTGGTGATGCGAGTATTGCTACAATACTGCACAATTATGAGAGTTTAAAACCATTTATGCGATTTAATTGCAAAACGGTGCTTACTTGTAGAACACATTACTTTTCCGAGCAAGATCAGCTGGAAGAGGTCTTGATGGGACGTACTCAAGGTACGGATTTTGCCGCTGCATTGCTTAATGACGAATATCCATTTAATGTTGTGGAGTTACAGGAGTTCACTGAATCGGAAATTCTCGAGCTTATAGGCTTGTTGTTGCCTAATGAAGATAACAGAAAGATTTGGGGGAAGATTAATGAGATATATGACCTGAAGGACTTGGCAAAGCGTGCCATTCTTTTAAAAATGATTCTACAGACATTGCCGGAACTGAAGAAGAACACTGGTGTTATAGATTCAGCTACGTTATATTTGCTATATACGCAAAAACTATTAAGGCGTGAATTTGAAAGCCGTAAAATCGGAATTGAACTTTCAGAAAAGGAGAACTTTATCGGGTATATAGCAAATCTTATGTTTTCTAATGAGCAGCTTACTATTGATTCAAAGAAGTTTGATAAAGAAATCGAACAGTTTTTTATTTCCTCTCTATATTCTCGAGATGAACTTAATAACTACAACTACGATTGTAAGGTATCGACTTTCTTTTGTAGGGACATACATGATAATTATAGATTTATACACAAATCGTTTTATGAGTACTATTATTCGCTCTATTGCGTCCGCCAGCTTGGCGAGGATAATTTATCGCCTTGGAAGTCCAGGTGGTTTCCAAGAGAGATTGCTAAATTCACAAAAGAATTAGTTTCAAATAAAAGATATAAACATCTAATTCCCAAGATAGTTCAAACTTCGTTAGATGCTAAAGACGGTGTGCTAATTTGGAATACCTTGCATGTTTTGAGCCTCTTAGATGAGATAGACATTGAAAAGTATTTCACAAAACAACTAAAAGAAGAATATATTAAGCGGGCCTATCAAGAGACTAGAAGTGTGATAATTAGACAGTACTGTAGAGTTATTGCAAAGTTTATAGATAGAAAGGAAGCCGAAATCTTGATAGATAGGATTATTCTGATGGTAAAAGAAGATCCTGTAGAAAATAAGGACAATGATGAGACATATTATAATTATTATGGTGGTAAGAACGCGGCTTGTCAGGCGTTTATCAAGCATCTATCTGTTGTTCATCCCAAATATGATGCCAAGTTGCATTTGTATTTGTTAGAACATCTTGCATCTGAGGATTATATAAATAAGATCATTGATGTTACAGATAAATGGGATAATCGTGAAGATTATGCAGATGCAATTGCTCAAGCCGTAGAAGGAATCGCGGGTAGAGTAAGTGTTGCTACTTAGGAGAAATGAATAGCATATTGCACAGTATCTATGAGGGTCAGTCCCCAATTTTGTGTAAACACCCAAAGGTGCAAATAGAGCGAAAACTCAAAGGGAGCGGATGGAAGCCGTTCCCTTTGGCGTCATATTAGCGGCGAAGGCGCCGTATGTCAAGGTGCTGGCGACTCAGTCCGGCATCCGGTCCGCAAAGTATACTGCCAGATGGACGTGGATCGCGCTCCAGTCCTGCCGCTGGCCCGTACACTTTTTGGTGATGTCCATCATCGCCAGATAAAGCATCTTCAGCAGACTGTCGTCCGTGGAAAGACAGCCTTGGATCTCGTCACCTTCCGCAGCTGCCGGTTGAACCCCTCTATGGCATTGGTCGTGTAGATCAGCCTCCGGACCGCCTGGGGATACTTGAAGTAAGTGCTCAGATTCGGCCAGTTTTCCCGCCAGGACTGGGATATTTTGGGATACTTCTTGTCCCAATTGGCCGCGAACGTATCTAGGGCGTCTAGGGCCGCCGGCTCGTCACTGCCCCGTAGACCGCGTTTTAATCAGCCATGAGCGCTTTCAGGTCCTTGTACGATACATACCTCGTATAATTTGCGTTTCCTGCGTCCCCTGTTTATTTCCTCCTTAGTGGTGCTTCTATTCTACACCTACTGCGGAAGTTTGCACATTCTTTGGGATGGGCCCAGCTATAATTATCTTCAAAACGCATTATGTCAAATCCGTTTCCAAGGATATATAATACGTTATCGTTTTCGAGGTGGATATCATCCAAAGCAACGACCTGCCAGGACTTTAATCGCTCGTCAAATTGTATTCGTTCCAGTTCTTTTTCACGCTTGCGCTTCTCAGCGTCTAACTTTTCTTTTTTCTTTTTCTGTTCGTCTCGTTTCTTCCTGTAGCAGTTGGGACAGAGCGATGGCTTCCCATTTCTGTATGTTTGCTCGGATGGCCTGAAGAGAAACTGACAGTTACACTTCGAACATGTAATGACCTGAGTAGTGCGCCCTGTAAGATCGATATCCATATTGTGCCCCCTCATTGCTGCTTGGGATTCCACATGGCGGAAAGCTGAAAATGAATCCGCTCTAGCTTCATTATACCAGCTGCGCTTCTCCGTCACAAGAGGATTGCGATCTGCGTGGAATAGCAGGGAAGGCGTATTCCTCCCAAAAAAACTCCATATCCGAAAAAACCTCCTATCGTGTAAAATGAGCGAAAGGAGGATGCGAAGAATGCTTTTGATACAAAGAAAAGAAATGGAAGGATTCCGGGCATATCTGCAGGAACGAGAATGCAGCGCGGCCACGGTGGCGAAGTATATGCACGATGTTGGTGTGTTGGCATCGTTCTGCGGGGGCCAGATCACAGACAAGGGCACGCTGATCGCTTTCAAAAAAGATCTTCAGGAAAAGAACTATGCAGCCGCCAGCATCAATTCCATGTTGGCGGCTGTGAATCGTTTCCTTGATTTTGCCGGATTTCCTCAGTGGAAGCTACGTCGCCTGAAGGTGCAGCGGACTATCTTTTCCGTAAAAGAAAGAGAGTTGACTCAGCAGGACTATGAAAAACTGCTCAGGGCCGCGAGGAGCGAGGAGGATGAGAGGCTGGAGTTGTTGGTGCAGACCATTGCTGCTACAGGCATTCGTGTAAGCGAGGTGCAGGCTGTGACGGTGGAAAGTCTGCGGAAACGCCTGGCGATGATCCACAACAAAGGGAAGATCCGCACGATCCTGCTGCCGAAGAAGCTATGCAAGGACCTTGCGGTATACTGTAGAGTACGGGGGATTCGGCATGGCCCGGTGTTTGTGACCAGGTCCGGTCGCCCGCTGGATCGGAGCAATATTTGGGGTATGATGAAGCGTCTGGCAGTACGGGCAAAAGTAGAGGCGAAAAAGGTGTTTCCTCACAATCTTCGTCATCTGTTTGCCAGAACATACTATAAGAAATATAAGGACATTGTCAGGCTGGCGGACATTCTTGGCCATGCGAGCATTGACACAACACGCATTTATACGACGCGTACAAGTATAGAACAGCAGAGGCAAATCGAACATCTGCCTCTGCTGATATAGAAAAAACTACATAATCCACATTATGTGGTGACAACAATCAATTATCACTTAAGTGCGTTTATTATAACTGCTTGCGATGCAATAGTCAAGCCTTAATTGATGATTCCGGTGCCGAAAATCACGGCGAGCTGGAAGAAGCATAGATTTGTTGTCACGAGCGGGGCATACCCAAAACGGGGACGCCCATTTTGTCATGCTCAAAGGCCGCTCACGATAGCGGTTTCACCTGGTCGTGGGCACTGCGCCGGCCGCTTATTCACCTATCAAGGAGGATGAGCGACCGGCGTTTTTGCATTTCTGGAAGCGTCCGTTCACCACGTAATGTGGATTATGTAGTGAAGGGAATGGCGGGGATGAGAAAGTCCAGGCTGAAGGGTGTTCTTGCCGCGGCTTCAACCATCGCGTTATTTGTGTTGGTCGTCATCTTGTTGAATACGTTGGAGCACATGAGTGAAAAAACTCCGGAGGGGGCAGGAACGGTCTCTACCCCTATTTCAAGAGAGAGCAGGGCGGCAAAGTATGTGACTGTCGGCGGCGAGGAATACCGACTGGACCTTGATATTTCTGCTCTGTTGCTGATCGGCACAGATGACATGGAGCGGGAGCAGCATGAGGGTCATCGGAGCCAGGCCATGGCGGATTATCTGGCTCTGGCGATTCTCAACAGCCGGGAAAAGACTTGCACCATCCTTCAGATCGATCGAAACACCATGGCGGAGGTCCCCGTTCTGGGCAGCAATGGGAAATCCATCGGCACCACCACCCATCAAATCTGCTATGCCCACTCCTATGGCGAAGGGGTGAAGCAAGGCTGTGAAAACACGGTGAATGCAGTGAGCCAGTTGCTCTGCGGTGTGCCCATTGACAATTATCTGTCCCTGACCATGGGAGCCATTCCGATCCTTAACGACACAGTGGCAGGCGTTATGGTCACCGTTGAGGATGACTTCACCGGAATTGATGATACCTTGGTGCAAGGAGAGACCGTTCACCTGATGGGCGAACACGCATACAACTTTGTCCACGAACGGATGCGGATGCCGGGGGATGATAGCAATACATCCCGTATGCGCCGCCAATCTGTCTATGTGGCTGCTCTGGCAGAGGCGATCCGGGAGAAGATGGATGCGGACGATGGTTTTGCGCTGACACTTTTCAGCGCGGTGGCGGACTATCTGGTCACAGACTGTGCGATTGACGAATTATCTAAGCTCAGCGGCGACTTGGATGCATATACCCTGGAGGGGTTTGTGTCCATTGAAGGGGAAAACGTGAAAAAGGAATTGATCGAATTCTATCCGGATGAAGAAAAGCTCCAGGAGCTGGTGGTCGAACTTTTCTGCGTGCCGGTGGAAGAATAAACGCTGTTCCCCTGGAAAACGGGAAGCAGTAAAGCATGCGTGCGAAAAAAGAAAGGAGAAGACGATGAAAAAACGATTCAAACGTATGTTGACGATGATGCTCGTGGCGGCAATGCTTCTATCA
>CANRNF010000059.1 GCA_947631865.1 uncultured Oscillospiraceae bacterium
GATGGCCTGGACGGATGGGGCGATCACGTCGGCATCGTGGAGAAGTGCGAGAATGGCATCGTCTACACCATAGAGGGTAACTCTGGCGACAGTTGCCGGCAGGTGCAATACTCCGTGGGCTACTACCAGATCTGTGGCTACGGCATCCCGGCGTATTGACCCTACGCCTGACAACGAGACATAAATGATTATGTGATATAATTGCATAAGTCGCAGGGCGTGATTCCTTCCTCACGGCCTGCGACTTCTTTATTCTATGAATAGTAGGAGGTCATCGTAATGAAAACGGCACTGGATGAGCGCGCTCTGAAACGGTTTCTGCGAGAAATGGATGAGCGCGAGTATTCTCCGGCCACAAAGAGGAAGTACACCCACACTCTGGAGTTGCTACTTGAGTATGCTGGTGGAAAAGTGAAGGGAAAAGAAACCTTGATCGGCTTCAAATCTCACTTGAAGGAGCAGGGTCTTGCGCCCAGCACGGTAAACGGCTCCATAGTTGCAGTGAATATGTTTCTGGATTTCTGCGGATATAGTGAATGGCATCTCCGTACACAAAGGATACAACGCCGTAGTTTTCGAGATTCCAGCCAAGAACTTACAGAAAAGGAGTTTCGGTTGCTAGTGAAAACTGCGCAGAAGAACGGTGATGAGCGCATGGCAATGATGCTTGAGACCGGTGGAGGGACAGGTATACGAGTCAGCGAGTATGCGTTTATCACGGCAGAAGGAGTAGAGGCCGGAAAGAGCGTGATCGTATGCAAAGGAAAGACCCGTGAGGTGCTGATTCCAGATGTACTGTGCGAGAAACTGAAAGAATACTGCAACAAGAGGAATATCACATCCGGGCCGGTTTTCGTCACGCGCAGCGGGAAACCGCTGAATCGGAGCAACATCTGGAAGATGTATAAGCGGCTGGCGGAGAAAGCTGGTGTTGACCCGGCAAAAGTTTTTCCGCACAACTTCCGGCATCTATTCGCAGCAACATATTACAAAGAGAACAAGGACATTGTGCGACTGGCTGACATTCTGGGACATAGCAGTATTGAAACGACACGCATCTATACGATGCACAGCAGTGAGGAACAGCGTAAGCAAATGAACCGCCTGAGCCTCGTCACAACTACAGGATAATATAAAAATACCACAGAATCTACATTCTGTGGCCATGGCGCATTAAAAACCTCCGAGCCCAACTTTACGTTCGCTATTATACGCGCCCCATCTTCAAAAAGCAAGAGAATTTTGCGAAAAAATGTGATTATAGCACAAATTGTGGTCCATAAAGGAAATTCGAAGCCTCTGCTATGATGTTATATAGTTTTTATTATTATTTGTTACTAGATGTAATATTATGTCCTTCAACTGCCGTTCCTGTCGTCTATAGAAGTTAAATACTACAGAATGTAGAGTCTGTAGTCTGGCGTGAAGTCCGGCAAACCCTAATCAAACATCAATATCAGTAGGAGGACAACAAAATGACAAAACGCATGCTGAGCCTGCTTCTGGCGCTGGTCATGACTCTGTCTCTGTGCGTCCCGGCCCTTGCGGCTGACGAGTTTGAAGCAGAGACCGTGGCTGAAGTCGAGGAGCAGGCACCCGAGGCCCCCGCGGAGCCCGAGGCTCCCGAGGCTGAGGTTATCGAGGAGCCCGTCGTCGAGGAGGAGCCTGTTGCTGCTCCCGAGATCGCGGCTGCTCTGCCCGTGGTTGAAGAGGATCTTGAGGATGTGCCCATGCCGATCGATGTGGGCGATATCGCCAAGGATGTTCATTACAAGCTGTACAAGGCTATCCAGGACGCGGAGGCCCTGCTGGCTGACGCGAAGGCCGGCAAACTGCATGCGAATGATTTCCCTTCCGGCGCGATCACTATTGACGCAGACACAGCTAAGGCTTATGTTGCCAAAGAAGAGGACAGCGACCCGTTCGAGAATGAGGTCGACATCGACGCCCTTGAGGAGGCTATTGCCAATGCGAAGGACTACCTGGCTGCTGTCGAGGGTAAAGAGGTCGACTATGATGTTACGGATGAAACTATCGAAAATGTGGCCCTTGCCGCTCTGGAACCGTTCGTGGGTGATGATGGCCTGTCCGATGAGGTCGGCGGCTCTTATCTAACGAAGAGCAGCCTGGTGACCGCGCTCACCACCGGTGCGACCGCAACTAAGAGTACGGCGGGCGCGGACGCGCTTGATAAAGTGGCCCTGAGCACGCTTGATAAGGACACAAAGGTCACCACTGGCGACTGGACGAAGGTCTATCACTCCGATTATCTGACGAAGCTGCAGACGGCCATCAACGCTGTGGTAGCTTTCGATGAGGATACCTCCACCTATGCCGATTATAAGGCAGCGGTCTACAAGATTTATGAGGCCCTTGCTGTTGAGGAGAGTTCCGCGATGCCCGTCAGGGCTGACTTGACTCCCCTGAACAACGCGATCTCCAAGGCCGATACCGAGAGTAAGAAGAGCAACTATGAGTCGAACCACGTCATGTCTCTCGAGAGCGCGCAGGAATTGATTGGAAACGCAGAGGCGCTGCGCGGGAACACCAAAACTGGTTTTGCGAGCACCACGTATTATTACGGCGTGCTGAAGATGATCGACGACCTGGCGAACGTCTCGCTGGCCAACAAGGCCACCATCGATATGAAGAGCTATGCGTTCGACAAGATCGGTTCTGGTACCAACAATAAAGCTTCTGTCAAGGTCACGCTGAGCGTGGAAGACCTGATTGAGGGCGAGAGCGAGGAGACCGGTGACGGCACTGTTTACTATTACGCTTACAAAATCGGCACCAAGTGGTTCACGGATCCTACTACTTACGACAAGGATGGTGCCGCCAAGTTCGCCAGCACCATGGTGAAGCCGCTCACCGCTATTAGTTCCGGCTGGACCGCGGATGACGGAGTTGTGACGATAGATTCTCCCCTGGTCCTGAAGAACTTCGGCGAGGCTGAAACGAGCGTGGCGGACTTCAGCAATGAGGTTATCACCCTTTACCTGTACAACAAAGAGACTCCCAGGACCGAAAGCGATGGCCGCGTGAAGACGATCACCATCGATACCGGCAAAACCCAGCCCACCGTTTACTCCGGCCCGACCCTGGAAGAGGCTGAACTCACCGCTGGTGAGGCTGACATTGACCTAGGCTCTGGCGTGAGCTTCTGGAGCTCTGTGAGCCCGGACCTGAGCTCTCACACTGAAAACAACGCGACGCTCACTGTCACGCTAAGCGATGCGGTGGAGGATAATACCTCCGAACTGCGGCTGAAGGTGAATGGCAAGGCCTTTGGCACCGCGACGGCTCTTGCGGCTACCGACAGCACGGAAAAGGCAATCATTATCGCCGCCGCCGACCAGGCCGATCTGAAAGCCGGTACGGTCATCACCGTCGAACTGTGGGCCTCCGCTGAGGCTAGTGGCGAGAAGCTTCATCGTAAGCCCGACGTGACTGTCACGGTCGACCCCATTACCAAGTGGAGCGAAATTGACGACATTGAGGAGATCATCGACGCCGCTGAGGATCTGATCCCTGGTGATTATGATCTGGGTACCGCCCGTCCCGGCGTCACCAACGTGACGGAGGCCTTTGAGGACATCGCGGACCGTATCGCTGAGCTGAAGGCGATCATCACCGACAGCAAGCTGGCCAACAGCGCAACTGAGCGTACGGAAGCCGTCGCGGTCCTGAAGGACCTGATGGCTGCCTGCGGTCAGCTCACGCAGAAGCCTACCGACTTCGATGAGTACGATGAGGTCGTTGCTGCGGCCCTGGAGGCTCTTGAGAAGGACGGCACGGATGACATTGATTACGATTACAAGGCTTATGGCGTTCTGAACGCCCTGGTCAATGACACGGATGGTAAATACACGACGGGCGACGATTGGGATACCAATATAACCGAGCGTACCCAGTCCGAGGTCGACAAGGCTGTGGCTGAGATCCAGGCCGCTCTGGACGCGCTGACCGGCGGAACTACCCCCGCTGACAAGACGGCTCTGAACGCGGAGATCACCGCGGCCAAGGCCTACAAGGAAGAGGACTACACCGCCGATTCCTACGAGGCTCTGCAGACTGCTATCGAAGCTGCCCAGGCCATCGCGGACAAGGAGGATGCCTCCGAGGCTGAGATTAAGGGTGCTCTGGATGCTCTGAAGGACGCTGAGAGTAAGCTGGTCGAGAAGACCGAGGAGCCTACCGTTCCTCCCGTACCCGAGAAGAACGGCCGTGTCTGGGAAAAGGCCGAGGACGGTACCTGGTACTGCTACATCGATAAGGAGCTGCAGAAGAGCACCTGGATCTACAGCAAGGGCGGCCTGTGGTACTACGTGGACAAGGACGGCAAGATGCTGGAAGGCTTCCAGAAGATCGAAGGCAAGTGGTACTTCCTGCAGAACAATGACAATGGCGGCACGCGCGGCACGATCGTGACCAGCGCTGACGGATGGATCTATGACGACGCGATTCCCGGCGGCTGCGCTTACGCGATCAACAAGCGGAACACCGGCCACTTCGGTGAGATCACCTGGACGCAGGCCGGCGGCGACTTTAAGAATGGCCATTTCGTGAAGGGCGACCCTACTGCCTGAGAAGCAAGTACTTAGCGAAAACTTAGCAAAACCCAAAAGGGGCAGGGCAAATGCCCTGCCCCCTTTTGTTATACGTTTATGAAAAGAAACAAACTGGAACAGGGTGCTGTACAGCAGCCTACGATTCAGGATACAAGTATATCCATGTCTACTGAGAACATTGAGGAATTCCTCAGAGAGTTAGCCCAAAAAGGTCGGACACCGGAAACAATTGAGCGATACCGGCGAAACCTTGATCGGCTGGCGGGAACCCTTGATGACGGTTGTATCCGACGCGGCACACTTGAAAAAAGCCGTGAGAGGCTTCTGGATGCCGGCTATGCACCCAGAACAGTAAATGTCGATATATCAGCTGCGAACTCGTTTGTGGCCTTCATGGGCCACCGAGAATTCCAGTTGCTGAATGCCTTGGCGGCGAAAAACACACTGCCCCCAGAACTCTCAAGAAATGAATACATCCATCTTCTGCAGACCGCTAAGCTGCTGCAGAGGGAGAAGGTCTACCTTTTAGTCAAGGTTTTTGCAAATGCTGATCTTCCGGTCCAGGAACTCGATGATATCACTGTTCAAGCAGTGAGATCAGGCCAGATAATCATCGGCGAGGGAAAGGGTCGGAGAAGTATTCGCATACCTCGTTGCATCACTCAAGAGCTTCTGTCCTATGCTGAAAGAAATAGGATTCAGGAGGGACCGCTATTTTTGACCAAAGGTAGTAGGACGCCTATGGACCGCACATCTGTAACCAGCGCGATCCGGGAACTATGTGCTGTGGCGAAAGTACCGGTTGAGAAGGGAAATCCCAGATGCCTTCGGCGGCTATACTTGGCCAGGCGTAAGGCTATTGAAGATAATATTGCTCTTCTTGTAGAACAGACGCTTGAGCGTCAGGTGGAAGAGGAACAGCTATCGGTGGGTTGGGAAGAATAATGTGATGTCAAAGGAAGAAATAGTATTTCGTGTGCAAAATATAGAGATGAATAATGAGGCTCCAGTACTAGTCTCTTTTTGATATGTCAATTTGACAGCGAGCGAGCATAATCAATATAGGGGTATATAGGAAGAATATGAGATGATAGTAAATGAGGTCATTTGTGAAAAAACTCAATATGTAAAGGAATTGCTCCCATTTGCAACCTCGAGCGGCAATAAATACATATATGACAACTGCACAGGCCTCATGCTGCCGGATGATCCTTCCGTTGTGGACAAGCTCTCTGGCAGGGAAGAGGGCTATCTGGGTGTGAAGCGCAGTCCTGTCCAGGTGCCCGAGAGGGTGACAGCAGAAGAGGTCAAGACGTATATTGCCGAGCATGGCTATACCCAGTTGACGCTGGAGATGACTGCCGACTGTAACTTCCGCTGTAAATACTGCATCTATGGCGAGCATTACCCTGAGACGCGGAAATGGGCCAATGAAGTATTGGGCTTTGACACAGCAAAAAAGGCTGTGGACTATTATATGGCCGGCGTCTTGGGTAAGTATCGAAAAAACCCGAACACCTACCCGACCATCGGATTCTACGGCGGAGAGCCCCTGCTTCGGTTCCCGGTCATCCGTCAGATCGTGGAGTACATTGACCGCGAGTACACGGTCTTTCCCGAGATACTCTACACGATTACGACCAATGGCTATCTGCTGAGCGATGAGATTGGGGATTTTATGACAGAGCATAACTTCTCGATCATTGTCAGTCTTGACGGCCACAAAGAGAATCACGACCGCAACCGGGTGACAGCGGACCAAAAGGGAACTTTCGATATCGTACTTGGAAACATCCGTCGGCTGCGGGAAAGGCATCCCGACTATGAACGGATCGGGCTGAGTGTCTGTTTTGACTATAAAACGAATCTGTTCAAAATGCGGGAGTTCATTCGTAACGAAGGGCTGTTCATCGTAAAGTTCTCGCAGATCTCCGGCTCCTACACAGATTATTACGACCAGTTCACGGTGGAGGATGAGCAGCGTTTCCGGGAGCAGCTGGCCACTTTGCGGAGAGAGTTCATGGTCAGCATGAAGAATGGAACCTTAGCTGATGACAGTTTTCTTTTCTCGGTGTTTGGAACAGAGTATGCAGAACTGTCATTCCACTCTATGTCAAGAGAGACTCGGCCCTCTTTTCTGCCGTACACAGCCGCATGTATCCCCGGCGACAAGATATATCTTACCTCGGATGGGAAATACCACATCTGTGAACGTGTTCCCCATGATATGCCTATCGGGGACGTAGATCACGGCTTTGATTATGACGCCATTGTGAAGTTGCTGGAGTTATATAACCAAAACGTGTGTGAACACTGCCCAGATTGTCCTATATCCCGAATGTGTGGGATCTGCTTTTCCAGCGTTAGAACAGAGCATACCTTCAAGCCGGTGGCGGGATACTGCGCCGCCATGACTGGGCGATGCAAAGAAAAAATGAGTGAACTGACACAAATGCTTGAAAGCAATCCCGGCCTGATGGAACAGGTGACGGTCGATTACTATCAGGAGGTGATCAGAAAGGCGGGATACATTGTTGAGTAGATATTTCAATCTGACGCCTGAATGCTACCTGATCATAGGAGATGGCCGCTCTGCGGTCTACAACTTGGACACTGGCGCCATCGTTGCCCTTGATGAGGAACAGACCAAGGCGATGACCCTTGCAGAAAGTAAGAAGCCAATAGAGGATGATGCAGCGGTCTACGAATATATGGCCGGCAAGGGATGGGGTTTTTATTCCTCTGCTCCTGTTTTTGTAGACAAGGCCAGGCCGTTGAATGTGTTTAGCGAACGGCGGATCTGGCAGCTGCAGATGCTGTTCATCATGGCGGTTCTGCAGGTGACAAATCAATGTAATAAGAATTGCCCAGACTGTGGGAAAACGTTCTGCCCGGCATGCGTTTCTGAAAAACATGAAGGACCGCAAAATGAATTGACGGTGGAACAGTGGCTATCCGTGATAGACGATTTGGCTGAAGCTGGCTGTAAGTCCGTCTTGTTTACAGGAGGCGAGAGCCTATTGTATAGCAGCCTGACCAAACTGGTCGAGCGTGTCCGTTCAACGGGCATGGAGGCAGTGGTACAGACAAACGGTGAGGTTAGTCTGAAAGGCATCCCGGAGGATGTGGCCATTAGCGTTCTGGTGAGCCAGGGCAGCAATATAGAGCTGATCCTGAAGAACCTGCAGGGGCGGGATAAAGTCTCAATCATAGCCCAGGATGTGGATGTCCAGTCCACCTTCTTGCGCATTCCCGAAGCGTGGAGCATCCGCAGAACATGTTCTGCGGAGCTGCTCAAGGGGAAGCTGCATCTGAAGGGCACAAAGCTCGATGATTTCTTTAATAGGAAACTAAAGGACCCTTGCCTGAACGGGAAAATGTATATTCTCTCCGATGGCAGTGTTGTGCCTTGCCTCCAAGGGAGAAGAGAGGTGTTGGGCAGCATCCTGACTGATGGCTTTTCCGGGGTGTTTAGGAAATTGACGGTGGACTATTGGTGTGCGCAGATCGACCACAGACTGGCAGAGAAAAGGTGTGGGAATTGTGAGTTCAGATATGGCTGCTCTGTCTGCCGGTTTTCAGACGTCGAGGACTCCTGTTTCTATGACCCGAAACAGAAAATCTGAATGAAAAACCTTAAAAATACAAAGGAGGAAAAGAACATGGCAATCCAAAAAGCAGTAGAATTCATCAAAAGCAGCGGCAGAGAGGACATCAAAGAGAAATTGAAAGGGATCCAGACCAACGATAAGGCCAAGGCTATTGAGGCCATCGTAGGTGTTGGCCATGAGTTCAACTTTGATTTCACTGCCGGCGAGTATGAGCGGGCGGCGCAGGAGGTTGTGCTGCGGCTCAACGAAGGGCACAAGAGCATTGAGGACTTGGAAGTGGACGTGCATGAACTGAATGGGAGCGGATGCTCTGGCTGCGCGGCTTGTGCGGCTTGCACGGTCTGCTTGGCGTGCCTTACCTGTGCATGGTGTGTTGTGATAATAATTGCCGGCGAGGGAGCAATTGCTGCCGATGCAGCAGCTGTTATCTCCGCTGCGACGGCCCTGACCACATCTACGGCAACAGGTGTGGCAGCAGCGGTACAGTAAACAGAGAATCCAGAATAGGCGAATTGGCATGAAGAATACCCGGCGCGGCATTCTTCGTACTCAAATCAAAAAATACAATTGCATATCGAAGGGAGAACATGCATTGGCTGTGGAAGACTTGAGACTTCGAGAATCCAATGCGTCCTTATTGGGGCAGCACAAGTACAAGGAAATCATCCCTCAAAGAGTCGAGAGAGATTCATCACGTTCTATACTTTGCGAAGCAAAATACAATCAGATTCATAGAGGAAGGGCATATGCCGCAAAAAAAAGATAGCAAATTCATGATGTGGTGTGCCAAAATTCAGGAGAAACATTGGATCGCAAACTTTCTTTTGGTCCGCCTGTCACTTCTTTGGTACTCCCTCATTCTTGCTTATCTAGGGGAAGACTTAAACTTAATAAAGGCAGCTGAAACTCATAAAATGATGACGGTTGCAGGATGGATATCCACAGTTGTCATCACTGCAGTCGTGGCCCTAAGTGAGCTTTCAAAGCTTTATGCGGATCGGCGCCGCATTTACCCTCCAGAAGTATCAGGTTACGCATTGCTGAACACACTGAGGGGGTCGGTGGAGAATGTTTGCGAAAGCAAATACAACACCCTGGTGGCGAAGATCCACGCTGTAAAGACTGAACGCAAGGAAACACCTCCCGTCATAATCAGTAACCCGCCAAAGCAACTGCAGGGAATCGCTGACCAAATTACTCAGTGCCTGCTGTCTCTGCTGCGGGATGATGAGACACGCTGGCGCGCTGGAGACGTATATGTAAGTATCGCTTACCAGTTTCCTCTTGAAAGCAACGACTGGCACTGGGCGACAGAAGAACAAGGCTTGCGCTTTGATGAGCTCTTGGGGAGCCCCGGTACAGATGAAAACGGAAACGAAAGAGTGTCTACTTTTCAGTTTTTGCTGAAAGGGAACCGGGACAACATTTTCTATATCAGCAAAGAAAAGGCCAAGGATGAGGGGCACTATATCCCGGATGATCTGGATCAGAGGGACACAAAGGGCAAGCTGCTGGGATCAATAGCATGCTATAAGGGAGCTGTCAAGAAGGCTGATGTAACATACATCCGATATATCTTGACCATTACTTCATATTCAAAGCCATTTACTACAGATGCTAAAGGTATAGATAATCTGCGATATAATATGAAGAATGAGGTCATTTCAGACTTCTCCATCCGTATCAATATTGAACTGTGTTTGCTCTATTTGAGTCAACTCAGGGCCAGCGAAGATCAGAAGAAGACTGGGCAGCTCCTTAAAGGGTTTATTATTTCGGAACCAATGAAGGAACCTGATAAACAGACACAAGAGGAAAAAGAGCGGTAGTCGAGATATACCGAGCAGTGTATCTTGGCATTATGCCTCCGGTGGACTCCGGCAAAAATTACACGCATCAGACTAACGGCGTCCATAATAGGCGCCGTTAGTTTGATATGAGGCATATATGAGCAACAAAACTGTCTAAGGAGGCACTCCTATGGAATTCTGGGAAGTGATTGATTATTTGGCTTCCAACTTGGTGATATTTGAGATCGTGACAGATTTGATCGGCGTTGGGATCGGCGCGGGTCTTTGTTTTGGGGCGCTGAAATGGAGGCGCGGACTGCTGACCACTACGGCGATTGGCTGGGGTTTCTTCATAGGCTTATTCATCGTGTCGTTCCTGGTCGACGATATAGAGGAAGAAGGTATCCTATTCTGGCTTGTGGTGCCGACGATCTTACTGCCTGTATTGACATATACAGTTCCGGGCGTGAATCGATTTGTTCTGGGGTATATTGTTGGTTTCAAGCTTTGCTTTATGCTGACCACACTTTTGGCAAAGGAGGGCAACATTGATGTGCTGCAGGCGATCACGATCCCAGTTGCTGTCGGAGCATTGCTCGGTTTGGGGCTGATGGCATGGACCAAAGTCCGCGTCAGCGCGTTTGTTCTTACGTGTAGTTTTTTAGGAGCCAGTGAGATAGCTCCGGTAATAGCCAAATGGATCAATCGACTCTTCTTCATGGGGACCGGGAATATAGAATACCTATTTGATCCGATAGATTTATTCTTTGCGCTCTTCAAAGTTGAGCTAACAGATGCCCGGACATTTTGGGTCATGCTCGGCCTGACGGGGTTTGGCGTTTATAGGCAGTTCAGTATTATGAAGAAAAAAGGAGTGCCGCTGGATATGCCGATTATCGGCTTTGAATCGCCGTACAAAGAAGATAACGGGAAGATCTATACAAGCAGCGGCGTGATCGATACTCTGAATGACGATGGAAAGAGCTATCCCTCGAATATTGAGGACGGCACATCGGACGAGAATGACGAAACTCTCTAAATGAACATACTCACTGACGGGCAGTAAAGCCTTGAGGGAAGGCCATTTCAGAACAGGTGGCCTACCCGATCATTTCATGACAAAACAGAACCGCCTGCGGCTATCGCCGCAGGCGGATAAGACATACTTTTCAGGGAGTGGTTCAGGCAACCCCCAGGAAGCGCATAATGAGGGTACAAACCTCGGCGCGGGTGGCCGCGCCAGTGGGTTTGAGGCTACCGTCCCCGTAGCCGTTGAGAAGGCCGTTGGACAGCGCCCAAGCTACCGCGTTACGGGCATAACTCTGGACAAGGTTACCGTCCGTATACATATAGAGGTCATCTGTGGAACTCACCGCAGGGCTTCCCGCCATGCGGTACAGCATGGTGACGAGCTGCTCCCGGGTGATGGAGATGTTGGGAGCAAAGGCTGTGGCGCTGACGCCGGTGGTCACACCGTTGGCGGAAGCCCAGCCCGCGGCGCTGGCCACCTCGCCGCTGGTGTCGGAGAACACCGCGCCGGCAGAGGGAGAGCCTGCGGCTCGGTAGAGCATGGTCACGGTCTGGCCTCGGGTGGTGGCGCCGTTGGGGGAAAAGGTCGTGTCCGTAATACCCTTGACGATGCCGCTGGAGTATGCCTTCTCAATGGGGGCGGCATACCACAGGTCGGAGTCTACATCGGTGAACGTGCCGTCCGTCTGCGTGGTGGTATCTGCCGCCGGGGGCGTCTCGCCCTGGGACGCATTTGCGTCGGGGGCCTGGAAAGATTCGCCCTGTTTCACAGCGGCGATCACAAACTCGTCCGCCTCCAGATCCACATGGAGGACATAGCTTGTGGAACCAGCGGGAACACTGGCCGCAGCGGGGCCAGACGGTGCCTCGGTCTTCGCGACGTAGCCGCCCTTCAGCACTTCAATAGCATAACCTGGGGCTACCCACTTGGAAAATTCGCCGCCAGTATTGACCTTCCACTGTACGCTTCCATCGTCCAGCGTTTTCATATCGGGAGAGGAAGAGCCCCAGTCCTCGCCGCCTACGACCACATCAGGGGTATCATTGTAGAACGTAAAATTGACGAGTTTGGGCATATCCGTCGTACTTCGGTCCGACGTAATGTTGACGGTTATCGTTCCAGCTACGGGGGCTGTTGCGGTGACATAGTGTGTAGCAGCGAATGCATCTCCGCCGCCGTACCAGGAATCTATATAGTCCTCTTTGACCGTTGCATTGTTGAAGGTTGCATTAAATCCCGGCCACAGTTTCAGTTGAATGTCTCCGCCAGGATACATGGCGAACTGCGTAGGTCTGCCGTTTGTATATTCGACCCAATGCTTATTAAGGTTATCGTCGCAGTAATAAATGCCGCCATCTTCTGCAAAATAGGTTTTGCTTCCATCCGGGCTGACATACATTACTGCATATTTGATTCCTTCTAGTGCTCCGGTGATACTCACTGTCACACCGCCCGCAGAAATGGGCATAGGATTGTCGTTGCTTACTTCCTCTACGGGAGCTTCCTCAACGACGGTTTCCTCTCCGGTAGCGTCCTCTGTTACCGTATCTTCAGCGGGCTCGATCTCAACGGCGACCGGAGGCGCTTCCTCCGCTTGGGGGGCCTCCTCCATGACTTCTGCCTGGGGTGGGGCCTCTAGTTCTCCCGCTGCAAAGACGGGAACAGACAGGCAGAGCAGCATCATTATGGCCAAAAGCATACTGATCCATTTCTTGCTCATAAGCTGATACCTCCAATTCGCAAGAGTTCAAATGATTACACGGCTTCATGTAACTTATTGTAACTATAGCACAGGTTTTCCCATTCTGTCCCCGAATATGGGGACGGCTAAAAATAATTTTCACGTCCCAGCAGATAATCGATAGACACACCAAAATAATCTGCCAGAGCCATCAAGGATTTTGCGGAGGGCTCTATTTCTCCGGTCTCATATCGCCCAATCTGATTTTTGGATAATCCGCACAGCTCCGCCAAAGTCTTTTTATCAAGATTCTTTCGTTCCCTTAGTTCACGCAGGCGAACGGAAAACATGTTTGTCGTCATACAGAACATCACCTATACCTTCTACCTGTATTACAATTGCCTGTTGATGTAAGTTTTCTATATTTCATCGAAAAAGATAAGATCCCCAACACCTTTTTAACAGGAGTTGAGAGATATAAGCCTTACCCAAGGTAAGACCTTGGGTAAGGCTCGCGGGATTAAGTTTTAGCTTAGATCATGCTGTCAACATTGAAGATCACTTATAATCAGCGTATACCTGCATGTCCCAATTGCCATAGGCGGGATGGGCGTAGCCCGTGATATTGGACGAGGTGATGCTGTACGAGGTCTCGGTCACTTTGTCGGAGTAGTTCCCCTCGATGATCCAAATCGTGCTGCCAGAAATCCTGGATACGATGCCCCGGTTTTCGCCATTTCGCATGGTAACGATGTCACCGACCCGCACATCGCTGCTGTTATAAGTTTTGGTAGCCAAGGTGAAGAGATTCTGGCTGCACTTCACCATACGGCCCAGCCAGTAGATGAAATAGCCACCCCAGGCCACGCCGTTGTATCCGTAGAAACGGCCATACTCTGTGTAGTTGCCGCTGCCGGTAGACGAGCCCGTGAGGTCGTTGGCATTGCTGCCCTCATGGTAGCCACGCTGGGACTTGGCGATCAGAACGATGTCCGCCGCCTGGTTTCCGCTGACGAGCCGCTGCGAAGTACCATCTCCAGGATTGAATCCACCTACGAAACAATCATTCAACTTGTCACAGTAGGGGCCGTCTTTGTAACGGCCTGAAGCAACAGAAGTGATTTGTGTCCCAAAAGCCGCAACGAGAGCCGGCGTCAGGTTTTCCTCATGCTTGAGTTCGGGGGCTGCTGCGAGAGCGGACGCAGGGAAGATCGCACAGCACATGGCTAGGCACAGGATAAAGCTGATGACACGCTTTTTCATGTTTTGTCCTCCATATAAAGATAATCGTAGTAGTTATTTGAGCCCCTCTCCAAGGGCTGTATGCTTTTGGCGCGCCTGACCCGGCGTAACAGCTTTCCGGTGGGCTCATACGGAATGCTGTCCACTGTGCCACAAGCGCTGTATGCATACCTGCAACGCTTATGCCCGGATTATAGGAGGCAGGAACCTACTGTTGCCACTCTTTATGCACACACAGCGATTTTGCTTACACGAAATGATACTGATACCCAAGAAAGAGAGAAGGACCGCGCACAGCACATTTGCCATGCACGATCCTTTGGGTCAGATAATTAAGCTAGCTCACTGAAAGGCCCTATTCATACTTCTTGGTATATGCCGATCTGGGCCTCATCGATGTCGCCTTGGCCGGACGCTTTGGCTGATATACCAGGAAACCGCACTCAGGCGGCCAGCCGTAATACTCTTTTTTAACCATCCGATCTACGACACCGTGTATCAACCGCTCTGCTTTTTTTGTCTCACAACCCATAGTTTAGCTCCTTTGTTTCATTATTATTGCAAAGCCCAGCAGTCCAGCAGCTAGGTTCAAGCCGAAGCACATTCCGACAATGATACGTTGCTGGTGAATTAGGTAAAATGCCGTCATGATGGAAATAACAATAAGGACGCGCTTTCTTGAAAGAACTCGGCATGCAAGTATTTCGTTGGCCGAATAATTCATATTTGGGTGGGCATATGGAGCGCTGTTCCATATTATCAATGCGCTGATAGCTGTCATTATCAATATAGCCCAAAAGGGATAGTCGTGTTGTGCACAATCTAAGATAAGCGTTTCCAAGAGAAGTGACCAAGCGAAACATCTTCCCGGCGTTTTTGCGTGATAGCCGTTGGTCATCTGACGCAGATACATAAAAGTCACAAGGAATGAGACTGTAATTAGAGAACCGGCAATCAGTATCCCAACTGCGACTAGAGGTATGAATGTTACAATTGTATAGAGGTTCTTTTCAATACAGTACCGAAGCATAGGGATGTCATCATCTACAACCATGCCATGAGAAATACAATATAGCAACAACTTATCAACAAGCATATCCGGGACTCCACAAAAGCTAACGGTTAAAATAGATATTACCACAAACAATGAGTAGCGCATCTTTTTTTGCACGAAATGAGATTTTTATTGCACGAACTGGCATGAAATCATAAAAAACGGCCATGCTTGCCAGCATAGCCGCCTTGATATGCCATGTTATCACGCTGCCGGGATTTCTGCTACAAAACTGAACCAATTGTCCTGATAGCTCCATGCATGTTCTGCTGCTAGGCCATCCAGGAGCCGCTCGACGTTCTGGAGCCCGTAACCATGATTATCTTTGTCCAACTTTGTTGTTATCGGCGTTCCATTCACGATTTGAACGGGTTTCGTTGAATTGCGGATGCTCAAAGTCAATTTATCGGTCAAGATCATAGAGAATTGGACCACTTTTTCACCCGCGTACTGCGAGCTGGCCTCTATAGCGTTGTCTAAAAGATTAGACAGTATGACAACAAGCATTTCTGTAGGTAAGCTCAACTCTGACAGGTCACTCACCGTGATCTGCATATCAACGCCTTGTTCCTTTGCCGTTTGATACTTCTGGTTTAGTACGGCATCTACGACAGGATGATGGGAGTTGACAACAAATACCCTGGTTGTTTGCTGCTCCTGTAATTTATGAACATACTGCTCTGCAGCCACATATTGTTGCTTTTCCAGAAGAGCGCTTATCGTATTCAAATGATGGGTAAATTCATGAGAAACGGCCCGTTGAGAGCGATAGCTTTTCTCCAATCCTAAGATGCTTTCTGTTTGAATGTCCATCTGTTGATTAAGGAGAGCTACACGCTGTGAATTCTTTTCGCTTTTTTCAAGCTGATTAATTGTGTACATGGTGGCAATGTTTGCTATAGCGATGATCAATGTTATTCCGAGCGCCCTTGTTGTCAAATCACCTTCAAAACGGTACTCTCGATAGATTATTATTAATGTAAAATAGCTGATCGCAGGAAATAAAAGCGTTAAAAATAACCATCGGATTCTCAACTGCTCTTTGTGCGAGCGTGATATAGAACGGTAAAAAAGCCAAGCAAGAAGAAGAGACGTAGACTTGCATATTGTCCCAACAGAGAAATAGGTGTATTTTCGTTCACGTATTTCTTCTATACTTATATGGAATATTGCACTCCACACATACATAATCAGAGCGTCCACAATAATGAGAAGAAGAGAACACATTATTACTGATAAGATCCGCCGTTGCCATAGGCCTTTATAACAGAAGAAAAACAAAACAAAATAGAATAGAGGAGTTATATATGCCGATGGAACTATCTTATTGCTACTATTTGAATACAAGAAAACAAAGATCAACGTCAAACTGATAGCTATATATGTGATATAGTTCCATTTTCGGCGCTGTAGGAAGCACTCACAAAAAAGGAATTCACTGACCAACTCCATGGCAATCCAGCAAAAGCTTATCACTTCAGCCATTAATGAGTTCCCCTTTCCAAAGGAGGTACTGTGCCTTCTGTTCTGCATACTTGGCCGCGCTCGCCTTGAGGATCATCCCGTTATCCAGCTCCGCCTGATGGCATGTGTACTTCTGGATATGGGCCATGTTCACCAAATAGCTTTTGTGGATGCGCAGAAAGCCTTTACCGGAAAGATCCTCTTCTACTTTTCCGATAGGGCTGTTGAACGTGTAGGCGCCAATCTTTTTGGAGTTAGGGAGTTGAACAAAGACCTTGACCTTGTGCAGCTGTGACTCCATGTAGAGAATGTCTTTTATCGGTATGTCGATGATCTCACCGCTGATTTGGAACCGGATGGATTCGCCTTCCGCAGCGAGGTGCTCAATGGCCTGATCTAGGTAGCGATCTATCTTCTGCCCCATTTCGCTCTTCAGAAGATAGCGAAAGGCGCGGACTTCATATCCCTCCGGGGCGTACTCAATGTAATTTGTAAGGAAGATAATGACGGCATCGTTTCGGGCTGCCCGAAGCCGTCTGGCTATATCGATGCCGTTATATCGTTTGCCAGTAAAGTCGATGTCCAGTATGGCAATGTCGCATTGGGCGAGGGTGGACTCACCGATGCCCTCCATCTCTGTGAAGGTATGAATCTTGGCCCGATCATTCCGCTTTGAAAAGATGTTGGCGACATGTGTCTGCAGTTCCTTAAGGAAAGCGGCGTCATCATCACACAGAAGTACGGTATACATACCTGTCAATACCTTTGCTTTCTGGAAAGTGTCTACTTCTCCAAACACCTCAAACTTGTTCGTATTCATGGTACACAAAATCCTCCAGAATGCAATTGAAATCACCAAACACCAATATAATTATACCATATCTGCCCCAAATGACAATTATATTGTAATTTTGGCCGGAAAGGGATGCTGAAAGAGGTCATTCGCATGTATAACTTAGGAGCGCGGCTGGCTGCGTTGAGGAAGCAGAAAGGCTGGACCCAGAAGCAGCTTGCTCAATATCTGTATAAGAGCACTTCTGCGATTAGCAGCTATGAACGGAACAATCAGACACCGCCGGCAGATGTTTTGATATGCCTAGCGGACTTATACCATGTCTCCATAGATGGGTTGTTGGGATTGTCTCACGATGATACGATCACAACCAGAGGACTGAGCCAGAAGGAGAAGGACACAGTCCTCTTGCTGCTTGATGAGTTCCACAATCCAAGTGGTGACTGCGACCATCTTTCGCAAAGGCAATGTGAGATCATCGATGCCGTGTTACGGCTTTTTACAAAGCATTAAGGGCAGATCAAATGATACATGAGGCCGAGCCATACCAGAAGACAGCTGGATGGCTCGGCTTTGCTATTATCAAGGTTGCCTGTACTAGTTTATGCTGGGAAAATTACTATTCGTGCATAAATCGTTGTAAGAAGTCAAAAGAGTGCCTACAATGCCCACATGAGCGATGCCTTTTTATATTGTCTACAATTCCCGATGCTTATGGTGTAAGGAACCGGCAACATGAACGAAAGGAATTTAGAAAGAAAACTTATGGAGGAATGAATATGACAAAGGCAATCAAAAAGTGGGTCCAAGTAGCATCTGTGGTTATAATGCTGGCTGTGGTGCTTGGCATGGTACCCATTCATGCTATGGCGAATGAGGCAGTTACTACTGATACAGACAGGAGTATCTCTGCCAGCTACTCTGGAAGTTTTTCTTCCCCGTGGAAGTTGAGCAGATCTAAAGGAAGTGCCTCGCTTGTGTATGGGTACAATACGTTGTTCATAAATGAGGACTATGCCTGGGCATACCACACTAGTCTTCTCCACTGGGCAGAACTCAAAAACACTGACTGGCATAACGGCCCTATGGCCACTGCTGGGAATGTCTCTAAGTGCGAAGTAACACATGAAGGAACATATGTTTCGTATTACTGTATGTGGGGGTAATTAATTAGAGCAACTTACCTTTAGGGATGGGCTATGCCTATCTCTAAAGGTAAGTATTATATATTCTAGGAAATCTAAAATTTCTATTTAACGGTGACGGTGAAAGCGAATGAAAGCGATAAAATTCTGTCTCGTCTGTGTACTCTTTTCCCTAGCCTTCCTTGTTACGGGAGAG
>CANRNF010000060.1 GCA_947631865.1 uncultured Oscillospiraceae bacterium
GCCTCCATGCCGCTCTTGGTGTCGTTGAACCACCAGGCGGAGCCGTGCTGGATCTTGCCGGGGATCTCGTCGGACTGGAAGCAGCCCAGCATGGTGCCCAGCTGCTCGTTGTCGGCGGGGTTCAGGGAGTAGAGGATGGTCTTGGGGCACTTGCCCTCCATGTCCAGGGCGGACAGGAACCGGGCGATGTCGCCGCCGCAGGTATTCTGGGCGATCATGTCAAAGCCGGTGTCCGGGCCCATCTTGGCGTACATCCGCTCGTTCATGTTCCGCAGGCAGGAGTAGTGCAGCTGCATGGCGATGCCCAGGCGGTGATATTCCCGGCCCAGGTGCATGAGGATGGCGGTCTGGTAGCCCTCCGCCTGCTCAACGGTGACCTCGCCGCCGTCCATGACCTTCTTAAAGACCATGTCCGCCGCCGTGGCGCTCACGGGCCGGAAGGGGATGTAGTCCAGGCCGTGGTCGCTGGCCCGGCAGCCCATCTTCTTGAAGAACTCCAGCCGCTCCGTCAGGGCCTGGCAGACCTCCTCCACAGAGTTCAGGGACTTCTTGCCCACGCTGGCGGCCAGCTTGCCGATGTACTCGGCGAAGCCGGGCTTGTTGATGTTGATGGCCTTGTCGGGGCGGAAGGAGGGGCAGACCTTGAACTTGATGGTGGGGTCCGCGGCGATCTTCTCATGCCACTCCAGGGTGTCGATGGGGTCGTCGGTGGTGCCGATGAAGGCCACGTTGGACTGCTCGATGAGGCCCCGGACGGTCATCTTCGGGTCGTGCTGGAGCTTATCCTTCGTCATGTCCCAGACCTCGTCCACGGTCTCGGGGCAGAGGTATTTCTCATAGCCGAAGAACTTGTGCAGCTCCAGGTTGCACCAGTGGTACATGGGGTTGCCGATGGCCATGACCAGGGTCTCGGCGAACTTCTCCAGCCGCTCCTTGTTGGGCTTGTGGCCGGAGACATAGTCCTCGTTCACGCCGTTGGAGCGCATCAGGCGCCACTTGTAATGGTCGCCGAAGAAGGAACCGTCCGGGTTCTCGCCGCCCAGCCACACCTGGGTCAGGTCCTCGAACTTCCGGTCCTCGTAGATCTCCTGGGGCGGGATATGGCAGTGGTAGTCCACCAGGGGCAGGGGCTCGGCGTAGTCGTGGAACAGATGCTTTGCCGTCTCGGTCTCCAGAAGGAAGTCCTTGTCCATAAATGCTTTTGCCATGATGCTTAACTCCTTTTCATGTATTATCGCCCCGCCGGTCCTTGCGCTTGGCCTCGGGGACGTGACTGCATATGAAAGCCCACATAGGGCCGCTGCCCTCCGCCGGGGAGGGGAGAAGATAGGCCTGGTTCTCGCCCACGTACAGAGCCGCGCACCGTTTCAGCCGCACGGCCAGATAGAGGCTGTCCCAGCCGTAGTCCAGCCGCTCCTCCCGGATGGTGACCGTCACCTTTTCGTCGCTCAGGTCGATGGTGTAAGCCAGGGGAGCCGTGGACAGCTTCAGCTGCTTGGACTGGGCCCGGATGGAGAGGAAGAAGGCCAGGATGTACCATATGGGCAGGACGAGGCCGATGACCAGCAGTACCGTGCCCAGGAGGACCGCCCCCTGGCGGATGGTGCGCATCAGGTAGCACAGTACCGCGAAAGCGCACATGATGAGGGCAAACAGCGCCGGGCCCTTCCACCGGCGGCGGCGGACCAGCACATCGTAGACGGAGAATTCCCGGAACACGGCCGGGGTGATCCGGCCCTCGATATGGTATTCGCGCTTGTCCATGGGCCTATCCCCCCATATAATCATCCATGGTCATATTTGCACACCCAACAGTTTTTTGCAAGTCTCCCCAGCCATTTTTGTCGCTTTAAACAAAAAAACTGCCAAAATTTCTTCAATCTGCGAATGGACCATATTGTGAATTTGTGCTATATTTTTTGTGTTCGGAGCATGTCTCCGGGCGGATACATACAGTCTAAAATTTTTTAGGAGGACCTGAAATGAAGAAACTTCTCTGCATGCTCCTGGCTGTGCTGATGATCGCCAGCCTGAGTGCCACCGCCTTCGCGGCCGAGCCCGAGGTGACCCTGGTCTACGCTGAGCTGAACCCCCTGGATTCCATCGTGGGCACCCTGGCCCAGGACTTCAAGGACAAGGTGGAAGAGATCTCCGGCGGCCAGATCGCCATCGATCTGCAGCCCAACGGCGTTCTGGGCAACGAGGCCCAGATCCTGGACGGCATCCTGGGCGGCAGCACGTCCGTTGATATCTGCCGTATCTCCGCCTTCGCGCTGAACGCTTACGGCTGCACCAAGGCCACCCTGCTGAGCCTGCCCTACACTTTCGTCTCCCGCGACCACTTCTGGGCCTTCGCCAACAGCGATCTGGCTGACGAGTTCCTGATGGAGCCCCAGGAGATCGGCCTGCCCCTGCGTGGCATCTGCTACGGCGAGGAGGGCTTCCGTCACTTCTTCACCAAGGACCCCGTTGAGAAGATCGAGGATCTGGCCGGCATGAAGCTGCGCGTGTCCGAGGACCCCGTTATGACCGGTCTGGTCAAGGGCCTGGGCGCCAGCCCCACCGTGGTGAACTTCAATGAGCTGTACTCCGCCCTGCAGACCGGCGTCTGCGACGGCGCTGAGCAGCCCATTGCCAACTACAAGTCCAACGCCTTCCAGGAAGTGGCCCCCAACCTGATCCTCGACGGCCACACTCTGGGCGCTGTCCAGCTGGTCATCACCGACACCGCCTGGAACAAGCTGACCGAGGAGCAGCAGGGCTGGATCATGGAGGCTGCCGACTACGCTTCCAACAAGAACGCTGAGAACTCCCAGGCTGCTGAGGACGAGGTCCTGCAGGAGCTGAAGGACGAGGGCATCAATGTTGTCGAGGTCGAGGACAAGAGCGTTTGGGCCGACGCCTGCGCCGACGTCATCACTGCCAACATGAACGGCAACGACGAGCTCTATCAGCAGATTTTGGACATGGCTCCCTGAGTCATTGCTTCTGAAAGCTAAAACATAACTCCGCGGCGGGAGCGCAGGGTTCTCCTGTGCTCCCGCCGTTCGTTTCAGAAAGAGGAAAGGAGCGGGCGTTACATATGCCGAAATTCTTCGTTACGCTCGACAAGATCCGTCCGGTCTATGACGTGGCCTACAAGGTGATCATGGTCATCTGCAAGCTGCTGCTGACCATCGACATCCTGGTCACGTCTTTCGCCGTGCTGGGCCGGTATGTGCCATTCATCCCCGACCCGGCCTGGACGGAGCAGGTCGTGCTCACCTGCATGGTCTATATGGCCGTGCTCTCCGCCACCCTTGCCATCCGCAAGGGGGCCCATATCCGCATGACGGCCCTGGACCGCTATCTGCCCGACAAGCTGATCATGGTCCTGGACGTGCTGGCGGACATCGCCGTGATGGCCCTGGGCATCATCTTCCTGTACTATGGCTGGCAGGTGTGCCAGTCCCCTCTGGCCAAGTTCGGCAAGTACGAGTCCATGCCCTGGCTGAGCCGGTTCTGGATGTACTTCCCCATCCCTGTGGCGGGCGTGGGCATGATCATCTTCGAGCTGGAAGCCGTCTATAACCACATCAAGGCATTCTTCGTGCCGGCGGAAAAGGAGGGGGATAAAGCATGAGTCCTGAGACTTTAGGTACTGTCATTCTTCTGGGAAGCTTCCTGGTCATGATCTTCCTCCGCTTCCCTATCGCCTACGCGGTGGGCCTGTCCGCCGTGTTCTGCCTTTTGAGCCAGGGCCAGCAGCTTGTCACCCTGCCCCAGCAGATGGTCCGTGGCGTGTGGAGCTACAGCCTTATGGCCGTGCCCTTCTTCATCACCATGGGCGTGCTCATGGGCACCGGCGGCATATCGGAAAAGCTCATAGCGTTGGCAAACTCTCTGGTGGGCTGGATGCGCGGCGGCCTGGCCATGGTGAACATCGTGGCCTCCTATTTCTTCGGCGGCATCTCCGGCTCCGCCTCCGCCGACACCGCCTCCCTGGGCTCCCTGCTCATCCCCATGATGGTCAACGAGGGCTATGACGCGGACTTCTCCACAGCGGTCACCATCACCTCCTCCTGCGAGGGCCTTCTGGTGCCGCCCAGCCATAACATGGTCATCTACGCCACCACCGCCGGCGGCATCTCCGTGGGCAGCCTGTTTTTGGCCGGCTACCTGCCCGGCGCGCTGCTGGCCGTGAGCCTGATGATCGGCTCTTACATCATCTCCGTCAAGCGTAACTACCCGAAGGGCGACAAGTTCAGCATCAAGCGCTTCCTCAAGCAGCTGGGCACCTCCTTCTGGGCCCTGGCCGCCATCATCATCGTGGTGGTGGGCGTGGTCGGCGGCGTGTTCACCGCCACCGAGTCCGCCGCTATCGCGGTCATCTACTCGCTGATCGTCAGCGTGTTCATCTACAAGGGCCTGAACTGGAAGGGCGTGTGGCAGAGCCTGGAGCAGTGCATCGACACCCTGGCCATCGTGCTCATCCTCATCGCCACGTCCTCCGCCTTCGGCTTCTGCCTGACGCTGCTGCACGTGCCCGACACGGCCGCCCGGCTCATCACCGGCGTGTCCGACAACCCCATCGTCATCGCCCTGCTGCTGAACGTGATCCTGCTGGTGCTGGGCTGCATCATGGACATGGCCCCCATCATCCTGATCGCCACGCCCATCCTGCTCCCAATCGCCACCAGTATCGGCATCGACCCCATCCAGTTCGGCATCATGGTCATCCTCAACTGCGGCATCGGCCTGCTGACGCCGCCCGTGGGCGCGGTGCTGTTCATCGGCTCCGCCGTGGGCAAGACGCCTATGGAAAAGGTGGTCAAAGCCACCCTGCCCTTCTATCTGTGCATGCTGATCGCCCTGCTTCTCATCACCTTCGTGCCCCAGATCAGCCTGCTCATCCCCAACCTGCTGGGCAGCTGAGATTCGAGAGGAGCGGCAGCAGACTGTGCCGCAGGGAGCACAATGACGGAAGTATATCGTCGGTGCGACCGGAGGTACAGGATGTGACGCGACGAGCAAAGAACATTCAAGGAGGCAAGTACCCTAAGGGGTATTTGCCTCCTCGCGCGGAAAGGAGTATAATATCATGCTGAGCTATCCCGAGAAAAAACAGCGGTGGGTGGAATACGCCAGGACCGTCCCCGGCCCCGGGGGCGAGGGCGTGACCCGCCGGGTCCTGGCCTTCACCGACAATGTCATGTGCGTGGAGAACCGGTTTGAAAAGGGCGCCGTGGGCTCCCTGCACAGCCACCCCCACACCCAGATCACCTACGTGGTCAGCGGCGCTTTTGAGTTCACCATCGGCGGCGAAAAGCGCGTCGTGCGCACCGGCGACACCCTCCTCAAGGAGGACGGGGTGGAGCACGGGTGCGTGTGTCTGGAGGAGGGTGTCCTGCTGGACGTGTTCGCGCCCATGCGGGAGGACTTTGTAAGTTAACATAATTTTATTTACATAATACTATCATCGGGAGAAGAGAAGCGGATGACCAGGTTCTATCTCATACGCCACGCGGAGGCGGAGGGCAACCTCTACCGCCGGCCCCAGGGACAGTATAACTCCAACATCACCATGCTGGGCCGCCGGCAGGTGGCCGCTCTCGCGGAGCGGTTCAGGGACGTGCCCATTGACGCCCTGTGGGCCAGCGACCTCATCCGCACCCAGTCCACCGCCAGCGCCATATTGAAGTATCACCCGGACCTGACCCTGCACACGGATACCGCCCTGCGGGAGGTGGACGTGGGCTGCTGGGAGGACAGGACTTGGGCGGAGATCAGCCAGGACTTTGGCGATGAGCACTGGCGCTTCACCCACGACCCGGAGAAGTGGCACGTCCCCGGCTCGGAGGACTACCGGACGCTCCTTAAGCGGGTAGAGGGGGCCCTGCTGGGTCTGGCAGACGCCTATCCCGGCAAGACCGTGGCGGTGGTGAGCCACGCCTTCGCTATCCGGGCGGTGGCCTCGGACCTGTCCGGCACCCCCTTCGGGGAGATGCCTTTCGGGGACAACACCGCCGTCACCACCATCGAGGCGGAGGACGGGCGTTTGAAGCTCATCTCCTACGGCGACGGGTCCCATCTGGGGGCCCTCAGCACCTTCGCCCACCAGGGCCTGGCAGGGAACCACAAGGGGGGGAAGGCGGACGGCCTTCCCGTGCCCATGGAGCTGCCCCGGGAGGGGACGCTCTACACCCGCGCCTATAGTGAGACCTGGATGGCCAGCCACGGGGACCTGAAGGGCTTTGCCGCGGCGCTGTATCTGAACGAGGCGGAGCGGCGGGTACAACAGGACCCCTGGTGTCTCGTAAAGCTGCTCTACGGCGGGAACTTAGCGGGCATCATCGAGCTGGACCCGGACCGGGGCGCCGGGGATGGCGCGGGCTGGATCAGCCTCATCTGGGTGGAAGAGCCCATGCGGGGCCGCCGCTTCGGCGCGCAATTGCTGGGCCACGCGGTGAGCTATTTCCGCCACCGGGGACGGGATAAGCTGCGGCTGCACGTGTCCCAGACAAACGACACGGCGCTGCGCTTTTACGAGGCCATGGGCTTTCGCAGGACCGGTGTGGCCCAGGGCGTGGGCGGGCCCCTGTACCTCATGGAGATGGACATCGCCCCGAAGGTGTGGCGGCTGCCATGAGGGCCGCGCCGCTGTATCTGGACGCCCCGCCGAAGGTGGAGCGTGTCCATATCGGGAAAGACAGGCGCATCGTGTGCGTGTCCGACATCCACGGGAACTTGGATTATCTCAAAGGGCTGCTGGCGAAGTGCGCCCTCACGGACCGGGACGTGCTCATGCTGGTGGGAGACATCCTGGAAAAGGGGCCCGATTCCCTGGGCACATTGCGGTACGTGATGGGGCTTGCCAAGGAGCGGGAGCTGTACGCCGTGTGCGGCAACTGCGACTTCTGGCAGAACTTCTGCGACTACCCGGAGGACCCGGGCCAGAACGCCTTTTATCTGCAATACCTGGTGGGCCGGAACCGGGGCTGGGGCGACGGGCTCATTGCCCAGATGCTCCATGAACAGGGGATACCCATCGGCTGGGACATGGACCTGGCCGCGGCCAAGGCCGCCGTCCGGGAGAACTACGAGCCGGAGCTGGATTTTCTCCGCCGCCTTCCTCACATCATCGAGACGGAGGACTATACCTTCGTCCACGGCGGGCTGGTGCCGGAAAAGGGCGCCTTCGCCTGCATGAAGCTGGACGCCTACCGGGCCACGGCGAAGCCCCATGAAAAGTGGACCGTGGTGGGCCACTGGCCCCTGGTGCTGTACCACGAGAACGTGGTGGACGCCCGCCCCATCGTGGACGAGGATCTGAAGCTTATCAGCATCGACGGCGGGTGCGTTCTGAAGGACGACGGGCAGCTGAACGCCTTCTTCCTGCCGGACATGACCTGGACGAGCTACGACGGCTTTCCCACCGCCCGGGTGAAGACGGCCCAGCGGGTGAACGAAAAGCACTATTATATCCGCTACGGGGACAACGCCGTGGAGATATTGGACGAGGCGGAGGGGTTCTGCCGGGTCCGGCATATCCGCACGGGCTATGTCATGGAGAACGTGCCCATGGACCACATCCTGACCCGGGAGGGGGACCGGGCCACCGTCAACGACATCACCGACTACCGCCTGCCGCTCCGCGCGGGGGACGAGATCAGCGTGGTGCGCCGAACGCCACGGGGGATCATGTGCAAAAAAGACGGCGTATCCGGCTGGTACGACGGGGAGACAGAGGGATAAATATGGCAGTTTTGCGTGTCATGAAGCCCAGCTTCACGGTGATAGGGATAGAGGGCAGTACGGACGACGGCGGCGGATTCATCCAAAAACTGTGGAGCGAGGCCAATGCCCGCTTTTCGGAGATAGAGGCCCTTTGCAAGCGGGACAGCGACGGGACCTTCGCGGGGTTCTGGGGGGTGATGACGGACTTTTCCCGGAGCTTTCAGCCCTGGGAGGGGTTCTCCAAAGGGCTCTATCTCGCCGGCGCGGAGTGTGAGGACGATGCGGAGCCCCCGGATGGGTGGACGAAATGGGTAGTGCCCTCTTTTGAGTATCTTCGCTTTGCCTGCGAGGAGTTCACGTTTTCCCAGGCGATAGACTATGTGAAGGAAAACGGCTTTTCCGTCGCGGGGGCCGTACACGATTTTACGGATCCCCGCACAGGAAAGGGGTATATATACGTTCCGATCAAGCGGATGGATTGAAAAAATGTCGGGAATAGAATGAGCGCCCCGGGGGATTCCCCGTGGCGCAGCTATTTATTTTTCGCCGCGATGGTCATCCAGTTTGATCACAGTATTATTCCCAGTGGTTCGGATATATATCTCCTCGCATTCCTGTTGGGCTTCGATCAGGGTGCGGATCGCCTTTTCTGTCGCCTTCATCATTCGCTGGTACATCCCGGCATAATCCGCATTATTCACATCATTTTCCATGCTGTACCCCCTGGTTGCTCCTGTATAGGTGCAATTATAGCACGCTTTTCCCATAGAATCAACACATAGTGCACCAATATGAGTGCGAAAGGTGTTGAGGATATGGACGCTGTGTATGATAAGAGAATGGGGCAGAATATCCGGCGTTTGCGGATGGAGCGCGGTATGTCCCAGGAGCAGCTGTCTGCCCGGCTTCAGGTCCGGGGATGCGATATTACAAGAAGCGGCCTGGCAAAGATAGAGGTGGGACAGCGGCATATATACGCCGATGAGATAAAACTTTTGCGGGAAATTCTCTCCGTAAGCTACGACGAATTGTTCATATAAAACGTGTGCCCCGGGGGATTCCCCGGGGCGCAGTTTTTGAGATTTGTACTTATACGGACGCGGACTGGAACGGGCGGATGTCCCGTATCTCCTTTGCCATGCTGGCCTTCAGCTCCCGGAGGTCGATGTCGTTCTGCATATCCAGGAAATAGCGGTCCGAGACGCCGAAATACTTCGCCAGGCGCAGAGAGGTGTCCGCCGTGATCTTCCGCCGGTCGTGAAGAATGTCCTGTATCCGGGATGTGGGGACATGGATGGCCTGGGCCAGCTTATAGGCCGACACGCCCAGCGGCTCCATAAATTCCTCCCATAGTATCTCGCTCATCTTGGGGGTAGGTATCGTGTCAGGCATTGGTATCCTCCATTCTGGTCATAATATGCCTCTGCGCGGTCAGTGATAATCGACGATCTCAACATTGCAAAAATCATTGCCATCCACAGCGAAACATATGCGGTACTGGTCATTGATCCGGATGCTGTATTGTCCCGCCCTGTCACCGGAAAGCCGCTCCAAGCGGTTCCCGGGCGGAACGCGCAGATCCTCCAAACATCCTGCATCGTCGATCATGATCAGCTTGCGAAGCGCCGTTCGCTGCATGGCCTGGGGGAGCTTGGAGGAAAAGACCTGGCGGTATACCTTCTCCGTCTCCCGGTCCGCAAAGCTCTTTATCATGACAGTATTATACCCGCTTAACGTGTATATGTCAAGCGGGTATAGCGGTGGACGGGCGATAAAACCTGCTCCTCGCTCTTGAACTTTTCAGCGCGCTGTGACATAATAAAAAACAAAGGAGTGGACGACGCGGCAGATTGGGATCGAGAGGTGCTTATGCATATAGAGAAGAAAGCCAAACGGCATGGAATGGACCCAGTAGTTGCTTTAGCGATGGTTTTTGTTGTACTGAAAGTAATGGGGTTGATCTCGTGGTCTTGGTTGTGGGTACTCAGTCCGATCTGGCTTACGTATTTGTTTTTCGCCGCTGTCTTTTTTGCTATTTATATTATTTGTCGGAGGCCGAAAGAATAATAGTGACCTCCCGTTTGTCGAAGAATAAACCGAGCGCCCCGGGGTCCTTGTACCGCCCCATAAAAAGTGGACAGAGAAAAGAAACGCCCCTGAGTAGGAAATAAGATTTAAGCGGAGTGGCGCAGCGAGAGCGGCGCCACTCCAGTCTTTAACTGGATGCGCTCATGGTTGTAGAAGTGGATGAAGCTGTCAATGCGTTCATTGGCCTCTCGGAAGGTTTTCGGCTTGTGCCTGTAAATGCACTCTGTTTTGAGGATGGAGAAGAAGTTTTCAGCCACAGCATTATCATAGCAGTTCCCGCGCCTTGACATAGACGGCGTTATGCCGTATTCTTGTGTCAGGTTAAAGTATGCTTGTGTGGTGTACTGAAATCCCTGGTCGCTGTGGAGGTGGAGTTCCGCGGCGACCTTCTTTTTCTCCTTCTTCATCGCCAGCCGTATGGTGTCCAGGACAAGGTTCACAGTCTGTTGTGTCGCTGTTTTGTAGGCTACTATGCTGTTGTCATAGAGGTCCCGAATCATGGACAGGAACAGCACGCCCTGGCCGGTATGGATATATGAGATGTCTGTCACCCACTTGCTGTTGGGCCTGTCCGCATGGAACTGTCGGTTCAGAAGGTTTTCATACTTGTGTACCTGCTGGCCCATCTGTACCCACTTCCTGCGGCGGCGGATCTCAGACAGCAACCCATACTTCTTCATGACCCTGAGAACAGTTTTCTTGTTCCTGTGGAAACCTTGTGATTCCAGCCAGCGCCATACACGGCGGTAACCATATGTCCTGTCGCAGCTATCTTGACATTTTTGGATGGCTTTTGCAAGGTCTGCATCTGTCTCCGGCTTACCTAATCGCTTCACAAAGGAATAATAGCCGCTGCGGGAGACGCCAAAGAACTGGCACATCATCTGTACCGGGTATTGGTCCCTGTGGACATAGATCACATGATATTTCGCTTTTGGCCTCACTTCCTTTCTGTGAACCGCAGAAAATCCCGCAGCAGCTGGTTCTCCATCTGCAGCCTGGCGATTTCTTTCTTGTAGTCTTCCTCACCGTCCAGCGGCCGCTGTTTGGGCCGCCCCTTTGGTTTGGGCAGTATCCCTGCGGCCAGGTTCCTTTTCCTGCGGTTATAACGATTGATCCAGTTTTTGATTTGCTCCTTTGTCAGCCCCAGGTGTTCTGCTATCTCCCGGCGTGTCTGTCCTTCCTCACGCATTCGCAGAATCTCAGACGCAAATCTCTCTACATGTGTGAATTTCCGTTTTCCCATAACAATACCCCCTGTCGTAGTTATTCTCCTACAACAGGGGGGCTTTTGTCTACTGTCCTCTTTTTATGGGCCAGTGCACCTCCCGGGGCGCTACCATATGGAAGGCCCCCTTGTGAAAGGGGGCTGTCATGCGTTAGCATGACTGGGGGATTGCTTTACAAGCCGATCGATATACTCACAGACGCCTTGAAAGTTCTCATTTACTTCATTGTTGGGAATGCGGACTACAGACACGCCAAGCTGTTCCAAGTACGCGGTCCGCTCTGCGTCGTGAGCTATGCCGGGAGCATCATAGTGCTGGGAGCCATCCAATCTATCACCAAGTGCGCGGCGGCGCAGTAAAAGTCCACCACATATTGCCCCAGCGGTTTTTGGCGCATAAAACGAATGGGATAATCCCGGAGAAAGTCATACCAGAGATGGCGTTCTTCTTTTGTCATATTTCTGCGCAGGGCCTTTGCTGCTGGGACGAGGTCTTTATTATGCTTGTATTGCATGGTCGACCTCCTTTGCAGCATTTTCTTCAATCCCCCCGGCCCTTCGGGCCACCCCCCTTTGACAAGGGGGGCTTTGGGGTTGATGATGGCAGGGACCCCCTTTGACAAGGGGGCTTTTTTGGAGTGGCTGCCAGTGCTTTAATTTTGTTTGAACTCCCGCAGCACAAGCCCCGGGTTTTTCTCCTCTGCCCAGCGGATGGACCACTGACCGCCGAAGACCAGCAGGTCGTTGCCCTTGAAGTCCTGGACCCAGCGGCTGTCGGTGCCCAGATTGAGGCGGCTCAGGTCCATGTCCTTGTTGTCCACCCAGCGGACGAACTGATAGGGCAGGCCCCGGCGGCGCACCTCCACGCCGTACTCGGTCTTCAGCCGGTACTCCAATACTTCCAATTGCAGCACGCCCACCACGCCCACGATGACCTCCTCCAGGCCGGCGCCGGGGGCGTGGAATATCTGGATGGCGCCCTCCTGGGCGATCTCCATCATGCCCTTTTCAAACTGCTTGCGCTTCATGGTGTCGATGCGCTCCACGGCGGCGAATATCTCCGGGGCGAAGGTGGGGATGCCCTCGAAGGTGACCTTTTGGCCCTTGTCGCAGACCGTGTCGCCGATGGCGAAGATGCCGGGGTCGAAGATGCCGATGATGTCCCCGGCGTAGGCCTCGTCGATGACCTGGCGGCTGTCGGCCATCATCTGCTGGGGCTGGGCCAGGCGCAGGACCTTGTTCCCCTGCACGTGGAGGTATTCCCTGTCCCGCTGGAACTTGCCGGACACCACCCGCATGAAGGCGATACGGTCCCGGTGGGCCTTGTTCATGTTGGCCTGGATCTTAAAGACGAAGGCGGAGAACCGGTCGTCGAAGGGGTCCACAAGGCCCTCGGCGGCCTGCCGTGGCAGGGGTGGGGGCGTCAGCTCCAGGAAGCTTTTGAGGAAGGGCTCTACGCCGAAGTTGGTGAGCGCCGAGCCGAAGAACACCGGGCTCAGCTGCCCCTTGTGGACCTGGTCCAGGTCAAACTCATAGCCCGCCCCGTCCAAAAGCTCCACGTCTGCCTCCAGCGTCTGGCGCAGGGTGGTCCCCAGAAGGGCGTCCAGCTCGGCGGTGTCCTCCAGACCCACCTCCTCCGCCTGGATGCGGCTGGAGCCCCGGTGCAGGTCCCCGAAGGCCAGGACCTTGCCGGAGGCGCGGTCATAGACCCCTTTGAAGTCCCGGCCGCAGCCGATGGGCCAGTTCATGGGGTAGGTCCCGATGCCGAACTCCTGCTCCAGTTCCTCCATCAGGTCGTAGGGGCTGCGGGCCTCCCGGTCCAGCTTGTTGATGAAGGTGAAGATGGGGATGTGGCGCATGGCGCAGACTTTGAACAGCTTCCGGGTCTGGGGCTCGATGCCCTTGGCCGCGTCGATGACCATGACGGCGCTGTCCGCCGCCATGAGGGTGCGGTAGGTGTCCTCGGAAAAGTCCTGGTGGCCCGGGGTGTCCAGGATGTTGATGCAGCAGCCGTCGTACTCGAACTGCATGACGGAGGAGGTGATGGAGATGCCTCTCTGCTTCTCCAGCTCCATCCAGTCGGACACCGCGTGGCGCGCCGACGCCTTTCCCTTCACCGCGCCGGCCAGCTGTATGGCGCCTCCGTAGAGGAGGAGCTTTTCCGTGAGTGTGGTCTTGCCCGCGTCCGGGTGGGAGATGATGGCGAAGGTCCGCCGGCGGCGGATCTCGTTTTGTAGGTCTGCCATGATGTTACCTGCCTGTCAAATACTCATGTAGAGGTAATATTATCATTCCCAGAAAAGAAAATCAATTCCCAGGCCAGTCCGGTCAGGGAATTTTTTGCTTTCGCGACGGTCCTCGCCCCCCTTCGACAGGCCCTTTGGGCCATGCTATAGGGGATGAACGGGAGAGGGGGCGCATCGGGGTGAAACGGGCGGTGTTGGCGGCGCTGGCGGCGGTGCTGGCGTGTATCATATCCCTGCGGGCAGAGGGCCCGTCGGCGCCGGCAGGCCCGGCGGCCGCGGCGTGGAGCGAGAGCGGATATAACGTGGTGGACAGGCCCCTGTCCGGGGGTGAGACCGCGGGCAGCGGGGCTCTCGCGGAGATCGAAAATTGGTTCCTGTCCCGGCCCCCCACGGCGAAAAACGACTGCACCGGCCTGTTGGCGGGGAAAGATCTTGTCCTCGTCCTGGCAGAGGACTGGGCCCTGCCGGCCCAGGCGGGGCCGGATCAGCCCGCGCTGTACCGCCTCTGGTCGGAGGGGGCGCAGCTCACAAGGGTATACGCCCCGGACTGGTATCAGGGCCGGGACGGCCGGGAGTTCGCCCTCCTGGCGGGCATGACCCCCACCACCGTCCAGGCGGAGACCGCGCTGGCATGGATGGGACGGGAGGGGACAAGCCTGCCCTTTGCCCTGGCGTGGGCCCTGACCGGGGCGGGATACGACTGCCGGGCCTTCCCCGACCGGGCGGGGAACGAGGCGGCCTATGAGGCCCTGGGCTTCGCGCAGGTGGAGACCCCGGGGCAGAGCCTGGCCGCCCGGCTGGAGGAGCTGGGGTCGAAAAGACCTTATTTCGCCTACTGGGTCCTGCCGGCCGGGGACGGGGAGACGGCTTTGGAGGCGCTGATGGGGGCCCTGGACGGACTGGGCTTGGACCGGGACACGGCGGTGTGCCTGGTGACGGGCGCCTCCGACCCCCTGCGGGGACACATCTTTCTATGGGGGGAGGGCCTGGCCGGCCGGCGGGCAGACGGGCCCTGCTCGGAGCTGGACCTGGCGCCCACGCTGCTGAATCTGCTGGGGGTGGAGATGGACTCCCGGTACTTCTTCGGACGGGATATATTCGCCCCGGCGGAAGGGGAGGCGGGCCCCCTGGTGAGCCTTACCGGCAGCGCCTTTTCCGACTGGGTGACGGATATGGGGACCTATGACGCAGCCGGGGACGCATTCACCCCGGCGGCGGGGACGGACCTGGGGGCCTCGGAGCGGGCCCGGTACGCGGCCCGGGTACGGGCGGAGGTGTACGACCGGTACGTCTTCGCCCGGCGGGTGCTGGAGACTGACCACTTCCGGGCGGTGGGCTGATGAAGAAAGACGGTTGCGTTTGCGGGAAAACCGTCGTATAATAATGCTGAGTATAGATTATCTGGCCTTGACGCCTTACGGAAGATCAGGGAGGGATGAAGATATATGAAGACCCAGCGGATAGCGATCCTTCTGCTCGTGCTGGCTCTGATCGTGGGCCTGGAGGCGGTGATGATGACCCGCTGCACGGGGACGCCTTCCTCTGCCCCGCGGGCCACGGCCACGCCGGAGCCCTCGCCCGAGGCGACAGGCGATGATGCAGCCAACGCCACGCCCCTGCCCTCTCCCATGAACGTGGGTACGCCCCTGCCCGGCTTTACCAGCCCGCCCAACAGCGCCGGCGGCGGGAGCAGCAACAACACCAGCCCCACCCGCGCGCCCTCGGCCACGGAGCCGCCCGCCCGGACCCAAGCGCCGGAGCCCACCGCGCCTCCTACGGCGCCTCCCACCGAGCCGCCTCCCGCGGGACAGGTGACGGCCTCCAACAGCTTCAGCTCCTCCACAGGCGTGGGCCTCAACATGAACGTAAGCTGGACGGCCACGGACCTTGGAAACGGCACCACCCGCCTCACCATCACAGGCACCGTCAACTCCTATGAGCTGCACGTGATGCGGCTGCCCGTGTCCATCAGTTTCAGCGGCTACTCCGCCTCCCTCACCGGCAACGGCATCGACGTGGGCAGCGGGCTGCACTCCTCCACGCTGTTCTCTACCTCCATGGACGTATCCAGCGGCACCTCCGGCACCATGACGGTCACCTGGAACTACAACGGCGAGTACAGCGGCACCAGCATCTCGGACATCACCGCTTCCGACTTCGTGTATACCGACTGACAGAGACCGCATATAATGAGGCCCCGGAGCGAACCGCTCCGGGGCCTGATCTTGTTTTGAATGTCAATGTCAGTGTTCCTTCACCCGGCTGTGGGGAGCCAGCTGGACCATCACCACGGCGGCGAACACCAGCGCGCAGCCCGTGATCTCCCAGCCGGTGAGGGTGGAGCCGGGCATGAACAGGGCCCCCGCCAGCACGGAGAACACGCTCTCCAGGCTCAAGATCAGGGACGCCACCGCCGGGTGGACGCCCTTCTGGGCCACCACCTGCAGGGTGTAGCCCACGCCGGAGCTTATGAACGCGGCGTAGCAGATGGGGAGCCAGCAGTCCAAAATGGCGTCCGCCTGGGGCTTTTCCACCAGGAACATGAACGGCGCGCTGAGAATGCCCGTAACGAGGAATTGGATGCAGCTGAGGCGCACTCCGTCCGCTTTGGGTGACCAGTGGTCGATGATGAGGATGTGGGCGGTGAAGCCCAGGGCGGAGAGCAGCAGCCACGGGTCGCTCTTATCAAAATGGATGCCCTGGCCGGAGACCAGGCCGTCCATCATGCACAGGCAGAACAGCCCCGCCACCGCGCCGGCCACCCCCAGCCACACCAGGGGCGGGGACTTGCGCTTGAAGAAAAGGCCCGCCACGGGCACCAGAGCGCAGTAGGTAGTGGTGATGAAGCCCGCCTTGCCCACGTTGGTGGTCTCGTCCTGGAGGGCGACGCCGATCTGCTGGACGTTGGCGGAGAACCACAGGGCCAGCCCACAGCACAGCCCGCCCAGGAGGATGTCCCGGCGGCTGCCCTTTTCAAAGGTCCCATCCCGACTGCGCACCTTGTCCAGCAGGGGCAGCAGCGCCGCCAGGAACAGCCCGCCCAGGGTGAAACGGACGGCGTCATAGGTGAACGGGCCGATATACTTCATGCCGTCCTTCTGGGCCACGAAGGCTACGCCCCATACAAAGGCGGTCACGAAAAGGAGAGCGGGATTTTTCAGGTCACGGAGCTTCACGGGATACCTCTTTCCGGCGGCGGAGAGCCGCTTGCGCGTTTGGGGAAAAGTATATCCCCAAAGGGCCTCCGTTGTCAACGAGGGAATGGAGTCGTCTTTAACCAAATCTTAAGAAATCTACCGTTTACAATCCCCCGGAAAAGTTATATGATAGGCGTGCCGGTCCCCAAAGGGGACCGGCACGGGAAAGCAGCAGGCGGCGGAACATCTCAGGAGGGATCTATGAAGCGAGCGACAGCGGCGGCCTTGGCGGGCTGCCTTCTTATATCGGCCCTGACGGGCTGCGAGCTGGGCGGCTCCAAGGCCAGCGGCGACGCCGTGAGCGTGCAGCAGGTGGCCCAGATCGCCGGCACGGGGGCCGTGGGCCTGGCCGACCGGTACGCGGGCAAGGTGGTGGCCGGCCAGACGGCGGACGTGCAGCGGGACAGCAACAAGACCGTCCAGGAGACCTACGTGAAGGTGGGGGACATGGTCCAGGAGGGCGACCCCCTGTTCGCCTATGACATGGAGAAGATGGAGCTGGATCTGGAGAAGCTCAACCTGGACAAGGAGGGCTACGAGAACACCATCGCCGCGGCCAACAGCACCATCGCGGAGCTGGAAAAGGAGCGGGACAAGGCCAAGGAGGGCGACAAGCTCAGCTATACCCTGGAGATAGACTCCCGCCGCAACGAGATACGGGAGGCCCAGTATAACATCTCCACCAAGGAGCGGGAGATCGCCTCTATGGAGGCGTCCATGGAGGACGCGGTGGTCTACGCCCCCATCTCCGGCCGGGTCATGACCGTGGACGAGTCGGGCAGCAGCTACTCCGATCCCTATAACTATTACGGCGGGGGCGACACCTCCGGCAACAGCAGCATCGGCTACATCACCGTCACCGACGTGACCCGCCTGCGGGTCCAGGGCAACATCAACGAGATGAACGCCTACGCCCTCACCGAGG
>CANRNF010000061.1 GCA_947631865.1 uncultured Oscillospiraceae bacterium
TCCTCCAGCGTGGAGGCCTCGTGCAGGAAGTCCTTGTAGATGCCCATGTCCACGTCCAGGTGGGTGCAGTCGGCGCAAAGGCCGGTGTGCAGCCGGGCCGCGCAGCGGGGGCCCAGGTCACGGCCGATGTTGGTGGCGCCGATGAGGAACGCCTCGGGCTTCAGCTCCTCGATGACGTCGCAGATGACCTTGGCATAGGCGTCGGTGGTGTAGACCTTCAGCAGGGGGTGGTCGCAGACATAGACCTTGTCGGCGCCGTAGCCGCCCAGCTCCTTTGCGATGCCCTCTACGTTGTCGCCCAGCAGCAGGCCGCACAGGTCCACGCCCAGCTCGTCCGCCAGACGGCGGCCTTCGCTGATCAGCTCGAAATCGGTGGGCATCAGCTTGCCCTCGCGCTGCTCACAGAATACCCATACATCCTTGAAAGCAGCCAGATCAGTATTGTTAAAAGCCATTTTCTTAACTCCTCTCTCAGATGATGTGCTTGGCGGCCAGCATGCCGGCCAGCTTCTCGCAGGTGCCCATGTCGGCGCCCTCCAGCATCATGCCGGCGCCCTTCTGGGGGGGCGTGAAGGAGACCAGGATGTTGGTGGGGGAGCCCTTCAGGCCGATGGTGGTCGGGTCGATCAGGGGATCGTCCTTCAGCGCCTCGTAGTCAAGCACGGTAACGGGCTTGCTGTAGGCCTCGAAGATGCCGCCCACGCTCATGTAACGGGGCTGGTTCAGTTCCTTGATGCAGGTCAGCAGGCAGGGGGTCTTGACCTTGATGGTCATGTAGCCGTCCTCCAGCATGCGCTTGACGGTGATGTCGTCGCCATCCTTGTGGATGTCGGCGGCGTAGGTCACCTGGGGCAGATGCAGCTTCTCGGCGATCTGGGGGCCCACCTGAGCGGTGTCGCCGTCGATGGCCTGACGGCCGCACATGACGATGTCGCCCTTCTCCACGCCGATCTTGTTGACGCCGGCGGCGACGATCTGGCTCGTGGCATAAGTATCAGAACCGCCGAACTCACGGCCGGAGATGAGGTAGCCCTCGTCCGCGCCCATGGCCAGCAGCTCACGCAGCATGCCCTCCGCGGGGGGAGGACCCATGGTCACGACGATGACCTTGCAGCCGGTCTCGTCCTTCAGCTTCAGAGCGGCCTCGACGGCGTTCATGTCGTCGGGGTTCGTGATGGTCTCCATGGAGGCACGGTTCAGGGTGCCGTCCGGATTCACCGCCACCTTGCCGGAGGTGTCGGGGACCTGCTTCACACAAACGATAACTTTCATTTCTATCCTTTACCTCCTGCTTATTTCACGCCCAGATGGCTGGAGATGACCATACGCTGGACTTCGCTGGTGCCCTCGTAGATCTCGGTGATCTTGGCGTCGCGCATCATGCGCTCCACCGGATACTCACGGGTGTAGCCGTAGCCGCCGAAGAGCTGAACAGCCCGGCGGGTCACGTCGCTGGCGGCCTCGGCCGCGAACAGCTTGGCCATGGCGGCGTCCATGGAATAGTCCTCATGCAGCTGCTTCTTGCAGGCGGCGGAGTATACCAGGAACTGGGCGGCCTGCATGCGGGTGTGCATGTCGGCCAGCTGGAACTGGGTGTTCTGGAACTGGCTGATGCGGCGGCCGAACTGGACGCGCTCCTTGGTGTACTTGATGGCCTCGAGAACGGCGCCCTCGCCCAGGCCCAGGGCCTGCGCGGCGATGCCGATACGGCCGCCGTCCAGGGTCATCATGGCGATCTTGAAGCCCTGGCCGATCTTGCCCAGCAGGTTCTCCTTGGGCACGATGCAGTCCTCGAAGATCAGGTCGCAGGTGGAGCTGCCGCGGATGCCCATCTTCTTCTCATGCTTGCCCTGGCTGAAGCCGGGGAAGTCCTTCTCCACGATGAAGGCGCTGATCTCCTTCATGGGACGGCCGCGCTTGTCGGTGGTCTTGCCGGTGACGGCGATGATCACGAAGGTGTCGGCCACGTTGCCGTTGGTGATGAAGCACTTGGAGCCGTTGAGGACGTAGTGGTCGCCCTCCAGGACGGCGGTGGTCTGCTGGCCCTGGGCGTCGGTGCCGGCGCCGGGCTCGGTCAGGCCGAAGGCGCCGATCTTCTTGCCGGAGCACAGGTCGGGCAGGTACTTTTTCTTCTGCTCCTCGGTGCCGAACTCAAAAATGGGGGCGCAGCACAGGGAGGTATGAGCGGACACGATGACCGCGGTGGTGCCGCAGACCTTGGCCAGCTCTTCCACGCACATGGCATAGCTGAGGACGTCGCCGCCGGCGCCGCCGTACTCCTTGGGGAAGTAGATGCCCATCATACCGAGCTTGGCCATTTTCTCCACGGTCTCCATGGGGAAGCGCTCTTCCTCGTCGATCTCCTGGGCCAGGGGCTTGACCTCGTTCTCGGCGAACTCCCGGTACATCTTGCGGAGCATCTGCTGCTCTTTACTCAGATGAAAGTCCATACTTTTTTCTCCTTCAAAAAGTTATTTGCTGTAATCGTAAAAGCCCTTGCCGGTCTTCCGACCCAGCAGGCCGCCGCGGACCATCTTCTTCAGGAGCAGCGCGGGACGATACTTGGGGTCGCCGGTCTCGTTGAACAGGGTCTCCATGATGGCCAGGCACACATCCAGGCCGATGAAGTCGCCCAGGGTCAGGGGGCCCATGGGGTGGTTGGCGCCCAGCTGCATGGCCTTGTCGATGTCCTCGACGGAGGCGACGCCGGTCTCCACCAGGCCGATGGCCTCGTTGATCATGGGGATGAGGATCTTATTCACCACAAAGCCGGGGGCCTCGGCGACCTCCACGGGGTCCTTGCCGATCTCCTGAGCCAGCTTGTAGATGAACTCAAAGGTCTCCTGGGTGGTGTTGGCGCCCCGGATGACCTCCACCAGCTTCATGCTGGGGACGGGGTTGAAGAAGTGCATGCCGATGACGGGGTGGGCCAGGCCGTTGCCCATCTCGGTGACGGACAGAGAAGAGGTGTTGGAGGCGAAGACGGTCTCGGGCTTGCACAGGGTGTCCAGCTCCTTGAGCAGGGTCTTCTTGGTCTCCATATCCTCCTTGACGCACTCGATGACCAGATCGGCGTCAGCGGCGGCGGGGCGCTCCTCGGTGACGATGTTGGCCAGCAGGGCGTCCACGGCCTCCTGGGTCATCTTGCCCTTGGCCACGCGCTTGGCAAGAGACGCGGCCAGCTTGTCCTTATGCTTCTGAGCGGAAGCGACGGAGCTGGCGAACATCATGACGGTGTGGCCCTTCGCGGCGAAGACCTGGGCGATACCGCTGCCCATGGTGCCGGCGCCAAATACTGCGACTTTCATTATTATGTGTCCTCCTAAAAATGATTTTTTATTTCAAGTGGTATATGAAATCTGCCCTCAGCAGTTTTCAAACGGGTCGTGCTTGCGCTTTTCCACGAAAGCGGCCATGGCGTTTTTCTGGTCCTTGGTCTCGAAGCAGGAGCCGAACAGCTTCTCCTCCACCACGAGGGCCTTGTCGATGTCCACCTGCAGGCCGTCGTTGATGGCCTTCTTGCAGGCCCGCACGGCGATGGGGGCGTTGCCCGCGATGCGCGCAGCCATCTTCTCGGCCTCGGCCATCAGCTCCTCGGCGGGATAGACTGCCTGGACCAGGCCGCAGGCCAGTGCCTCGGGGGCCTTGATATTGCGGGCGGTGTAGATGAGCTCCTTGGCCTTGCCCATGCCCACGAGACGGGCCAGGCGCTGGGTGCCGCCGAAACCGGGGGTGATGCCCAGGCCCACCTCGGGCTGGCCGAACACGGCGGTCTCAGAGGCCAGGCGGATGTCGCAGCTCATGGAGAGCTCGCAGCCGCCGCCCAGAGCGAAGCCGTTCACCGCGGCGATGGTGGGGATGGGGAGGGTCTCCAGCTTGCGGAACACGTCGTTGCCCAGCTTTCCGAAGGCCTCGCCCTCGGCCTTGGTGAGGCCGCTCATCTGGGCGATATCCGCGCCGGCCACGAAGGCCTTCTGGCCCGCGCCGGTGACCACCAGGCAGCGCACCGCGTTGGTATCGATGCTGTCAAGGACCTTGTCCAGGTCGCTGATGACCTGGTCGTTCAGCGCGTTGAGGGCCTCCGGGCGGTTGATGGTCAGAACGCCGATCTGCCCCTTCACTTCCAGTTCTACAAAAGCCATAATTTTCAACCTCGTTCGTTATTTATGTAACAATGTCCGGGCGCAAATACCCTTTCACGCCACGATAATTATAAATGAAGTCCCCCCATTAATCAAGTAGAATCCACCGCCCTAGTGCGCTTTTTTTGGAAATTTATACATTATGTAAAACCCGCCCGCCAAAAGGCGGGCGGATGTCCTCCGAAAAACCGATTTTACGTATCAAGCGGGATGAAAAACGTCTCCATTTCCTCCAGCTCTTCCCCGTCTGAGAGGCTGGTGAAGCTGATCTGCATGAACCAGTCTCCCCGGACCAGATACGCCTGCTGCTGGTGCACGCCCAGCCCCAGGGCCGAGCCGCTCGCTTCGATGCGCAGGCCGGGCGCCTCCATTCCTGCCAAGTCCACGGTATTGCGCCGGATATCGGCGCCCTCCATGCCCTCCAGGACAAGACTTCCGTCCCCGGTGGTCTCCACGTCCCCCAGGACAAGGTCCAGGAAGCTGTCCTGGTCCGTCGCGGCGGACAGTCCCTCCACGTGCTGGATCACGACAGTCACGTTCTGCCGCCCGTCCTTGGAATTGGCGGCCATGGCGTAGCCCCCGTCGATGGTGTCCATATACCCCTCGGCCTCGGTGCCCTGGAGCATGGCGGCGCTCATGCTCTGGACGGAGCGCAGCTCCTCCTCGGTCAGGAACTCCCAGTCCTCATCCGGCGCGAAGGCCAGGCCGAAATAGGAGTTCTCGTACCGGTCCAGCCTCACCCTGCCCATGACGGCCAGGGCGTCGGCTTTGGGGGCCGGGGTCTCCTCCGGGGAGGATACCGCCGCCGGAGCCCCGTCCGCGGGCAAGGTGAGGGTAACGGCCGTCTCGCTCACGGTCTGCAGGCTGTCCCATCCCACGGCCTCCAGGGTGAACCCCACCGTGGATATGGCCTCTATATCGCTTCCAGCCAGGTCGTCGGCGTCCCATTGGCACCAGCCGTAGGCAGTCGCCCCGGCGGATACCGGCACGCTCCAATAGGGCTGGCAGGGTTCGCCGTTCACCGTCACGTCCTCCATGTGCAGCCACAGGTCGTCCCCCGTGCCGTTGTCCGCCCGGAACAGGATGGCCCCCTCCGGGTCATAATCTACTGCCGTCACGGTCAGCTCGCCCTTGACCACGGCCACGGGCTCAAAGCCGCCGTCAAAAGCCGGCTCCGTCACGGCAGGGCCTTCCCGCCCCTCTGCGGGAGCAGACCAGGTCACGGTCTGGCCGCATATGGGCTCCGCGCCCCGCTCCCCGCCGGGCCGGATCGTGAGCCTTGCCTGCACCTCTTCAATATGATTTATGCCCGCGGCCCGCAGGTCCTCGTCGAACCACTGGACCGTGCTCTCCGCCTTCTTCACGGAGGGGACCGTCTCGCTCCAATGGGGGTCGCACATGACCCCGTTCACGGACACCAGGTCCAGGGAGAAGTCCATGCTCCGGCCGGCATTGTTGTCCAGCAGGAGGGTGAACGCCGGGCCCCAGGTACCCTCGTCGGTATACCCCGTCACCGTCACCGTCACGCCCTCGCCGGAAAACAGCACCGTCTCCTCCGCCGCCAGGGCACCCGCGCCAAAAATGCACAGGCTCGCCGCCAGCGCCAGCAGGAGTGTCAGGCGCAGGATATGCTTTTTCATGGCAGTCCCCCCTCTCCGGTCCGTGTCACGCTATTGGATATGATGATAGCATGTTCCCCGCCTGATTGCAAGGCGGGGAACATGAGCAGTCAAAAAATGAGTTTTTGACCGCTCAGATTGAAACTGCCCGGCGAGAGTGGATCCCGCCGGCGTGAAGTCAAAAGCCTGTCATGCAGCGGCTTTTGACTTCACGCGCGGGAATGCCGCGCGGCTCGGCCTGACCGGCCTTCGCCTCCTCTTTATTGATTCTTTGACGCTCCCACATATATCACTCCAACAGCGCCCGGAGCTGGCGCACCGCCCGGCGCTCCAGCCGGGACACCTGCACCTGGCTCACCCCCAGCACCCGGCTGGCCCGGTCCTGGGTCATGCCGTGGTAGAAGCGCAGGAATACCACCTGCCGCTCCTTCTCCGGCAGCTGTTCGATGGCCTGGCGCAGGGCCACGTGCTCCACCAGCCGCTCCTCCACGGTCCAGTCCCCCAGCACCTGTTCCAGGGAAAAGCCGTCCTCCCCGGCGGGCTGCTGCAGTGACTCCATGGGCACCGTGGCCGTCTCCGCCACGGCGATGTCCTCCGGGCTCAGCCCCGTGGCCGCGGACAGCTCCGACACGGTGGGGTCCCGGCCCAGGTCCTGTTCCAGGGCCTTTCGCGCCGTGCGCAGGGCCATGGCACGCTCCTTGATGCCCCGGCTCACCTTCACGGCCCCATCGTCCCGGAGAAAGCGCCGTATCTCCCCGGAGATCTTGGGCACGGCGTAGGTGGAGAACCGGGTGCCGTAGCTCTCGTCGAAGCCGTCGATGGCCTTGAGAAAGCCGAGACACCCCAGCTGGTAGAGGTCGTCCGGCTCCACGCCCCTGCCGAAGTACCGCCGGGCCACGCTCCAGATAAGGCCGGCGTTGGCCTCGATCATCCGGCCGGCCGCGTCCCGGTCGCCCGACTGGGCGGCCCGCAAAAGGGTGATGGTCTCGTCCAATTATCCGTTCGCCTTCACCTGTATATGCTTCGACATGGTCACGGTGGTGCCCTTGTCCACGGTGGAGCGGACCCGCAGCCCATCCATGAACGAGCCCATGATGGTGAAGCCCATGCCGCTTCGCTCCTCGCCGCCGGTGGTGTACATGGGCTCCATGGCCTTCTTCACGTCCGGGATGCCCCGGCCCCGGTCCCGCACCATGATCTCCAGCACGTTCCCCTCCAGGATGCGCAGCCGCAGCTGCACCAGCCCCACCCGGTCCGGGTAGGCGTGGACGATGGCGTTGGTCACCGCCTCGCTCACGGCTGTGCGGATGTCCCCCAGTTCCTCCAGCGTGGGGTCCATCTGGGCGGCGAAGGCCGCAGCAGCAGCCCGGGCGAACCCCTCGTTCACGCTCCGTGCGGGGAATTCCACCTTTATGTAGTTCAGTTGCTTCATATGTAGACCTCCAAATACCGTATTGAAGCCCCCCTTGTGAAAGGGGGGTGGCCCGAAGGGCCGGGGGGATTGTTGTTAGACTAAGTACAATCCCCCAGTCAGCGCTTCGCGCTGCCAGCCCCCTTTGACAAGGGGGCCTTTCGCAAAGTCCCTCGTCAGAGGGAGGCTTTTGTGCTGACATTGATGACCCTGTCGATCCCCGACGCGTCAATGACTTTTAAAGGCTGATTTCTGGCGTTCTCCACCCAGGCACGGCCCCCGGTCTCGGCCATGAGCCGGGCGATCTTCAATATGAGGGCGATACCGGAGGAGTCCATGAAGGTGAGTCCCTCCATATCCACCACGCAGTCCCGGGGCAGGTAATCGTCCATGGTGCGGCTGATCTTCCCCAGAGCCGCCGCCGCCTCGTGGTGGTCCAGCTCCCCCTTCAAGTACAGCGTGAGCCGCCCCTCCTGATAGCTTGACAGCACTTTCATGCCGGCTTGTCCCCCTTTTCTTTCTGAAAAAATCACACCGTACATTCGTACAGTGTGATTTTACGCTATTGCCCTTGTCGATTTCAGTTGAAAGGCGACGATGTAAAATAACAGGGCCTGTTTTTCAACAGGCCCTTCCTTGTTGTCGCCTCCCTCTGACGAGGGAGGTGGCTCGCCCGTGAGGGCGAGACGGAGGGAGAGACAGACTATTTCCCTCCCCCAGTCGGCGTCAGAAGAGCTTTGAAGATTCATAGCCCTGGCGAGCCAGGTCCATTCATCGGTCAAAGCTCTTCTTCCTTTTCCCCATGAAACCCGTTTCATTGGGCTTTCATGGGGCCCCATAGCGACTGGGATGAAAACATCAGTCCTTTTGTTCCCCCGCCGTGTCTAAGTACTTCTCTTCCGCTTCGTTCAGCGCCTTTTGCAATATCTGCCGCGCCTTTTCCCCGTCCTCCGGCAGGGCGTCCAGCGCCTTGTCCGCCGCCCGGCACAGAATGTAATACATCTTCTGATAGTCCGCCATGATAGCAGCTCCTTGTAAACATATTTTGGATATATTACATATCCATTTCCCACATTATAGCACATGCCGACTCTAAAATAAACACATAATATATTTGTTTTGGGGTGGTTTTGTGGTCACAAAGAGCCTTTCCATTCGTATAGAGCCGGAGCTTTTGGACAAGCTCCACGTGGTAGCGGATTATGAAGGACGGTCCGCCAACAGCCAGATATTGGTCCTCATCCGCCGCTGCATTGAGCAGTATGAACAGGAGCACGGCAAAATAGAACTGGGTGGGAAATAAAAGATACGACAAAACAAAAATGGCGCGGCATGATGCCGCGCCATTTCGCATATCGGTTTACCCCAGATTCTTCAGGCTCTCCTCCAGGTTGGCGGCCAGGGCCTGGGCTTTCGCCAGCTTGTCCCGCTCGATGGCCACCACCCGCTCCGGGGCCCGGGAGACGAAGCTCTCATTGGCCAGCTTCTTCTCCTGGTTGGCGATGTCCTGCCGGGCCTTCGCCAGCTCCTTGGTGATGCGCTCCCGCTCCTTGTCCAGGTCCACCAGCTCCGCCATGGGCATATAGACGGCCGCGTCGCCGGTGACCACGGTCACCATGCCGGACACGTCCGCCGGGGCCTGGGTCGTCACGTTCACCGCCCCGGCGTAGGCCAGGTTCGCCATGTACACCGTCCCGGCCTCGTAGACCTGAGGCTTGTCCGTCACAAGGGTGATATGGGGGCGCTTGGAGGGCGGCACGTTCATCTCCGCCCGGCGGCTGCGCACGGCCTTCACGGCCTCCATGATGCGCTCGAAGTCCTCCTCCTCGGTCTTGAAGCACAGGGCCTCGTCGACCTCGGGGTAGCTCTCCACGATGAGGGCCTTGCCGCTGTGGGGGATGGCGCCGTATATCTCTTCTGTGATGAATGGCATGAAGGGGTGCAGCAACCGCAAAATGTCGGTCAGCACGTACAGCAGCACCCGCTGGGCGCTCTCGTCCCCCTCCCGCAGGCGGGGCTTGGTGATCTCGATGAACCAGTCGCAGAAGCTGTCCCAGATGAAGTCATATATCTTGGTGGCGGCCATGCCCAGCTCGTACTTGTCAAAGTTCTCGTTGACCTCGGCGATGAGGGTCTGGAGCTTGGACAGTATCCACTTGTCCTCCAGCTTCAGCTCCGCGGGGAGCTTGTTCTCCTCCACGGTCAGGTTCATCATCACGTACCGGGCGGCATTCCACAGCTTGTTGGCGAAGTTGCGCATGGCCTCGCACCGCTCCACATAGAAGCGCATGTCGTTGCCGGGGGAGTTGCCGGTGATGAGGTTGAAGCGCAGGGCATCCGCGCCGTACTGGTCGATGACCTCGATGGGGTCCACGCCGTTGCCGGCGGATTTGGACATCTTCTTGCCGTGGGGGTCCCGGACGAGGCCGTGGATGAGCACGGTCTTGAAGGGCTCCTTCTTCATGTGCTCCATGCCGGAGAAGATCATTCTCGCCACCCAGAAGAAGATGATGTCGTAGCCCGTGACCAGCACGTCCGTGGGATAGAAGTATTCCAGGTCCTCCGTCTTGTCCGGCCAGCCCAGGGTGGAGAAGGGCCAGAGGGCGGAACTGAACCAGGTGTCCAGCACGTCCGGGTCCTGCTGGATGTTCTTGGACCCGCACTTCTCGCACTGGCAGGCGTCGGTCCGGCTCACGGTGACGTGGCCGCAGTCCGCGCAGTACCAGGCGGGGATCTGGTGGCCCCACCAGAGCTGGCGGGAAATGCACCAGTCCCGGACGTTGTGCATCCAATTGAGGTACGTCTTGGCGAAGCGGTCGGGGACGAACTTGATGGTGCCGTCCTCCACCACCCGGATGGCCTCCTTGCTCAGCGGCTCCATCTTCACGAACCACTGGTCGCTGGCCAGAGGCTCCACGTCGCTGTGGCAGCGGTAGCAGGTGCCCACGTTATGTACGTGCTCCTCCACCTTCACGAGATAGCCCTGCTCCTCCAGGTCCTTCAGTATGACCTTCCGGGCCTCATACCGGTCCAGGCCGTCGTACTTGCCGCCGTTGATGATGCAGCCGTTGTCGTCGATGACCAGGATCTGCTCCAAATCATGCCGCAGGCCCACCTCGAAGTCGTTGGGGTCGTGGCAGGGGGTCATCTTCACGCAGCCGGTGCCGAAGGCCATGTCCACGTACTCGTCGGCCACGATGGGGATCTCCCTGCCCACCAGGGGGAGGATGCAGGTCTTGCCCACGATGTCCTTATACCGCTCGTCTTCGGGATTCACCGCCACGCCGGTGTCGCCCAGCATGGTCTCCGGCCGGGTGGTGGCCACGATCACGTCCCCGGAGCCGTCGGAGAGAGGATAGCGCAGATGCCACAGGTGGCCGGGCTTTTCCTCATATTCCACCTCCGCGTCGGAGAGGGCGGTAGTGCAGTGGGGGCACCAGTTGATGATGCGCTTGCCCTTGTAGATGAGCCCTTTCTCGTAGAGGGAGCAGAACACCTCCCGCACCGCCTTGGAGCAGCCCTCGTCCATGGTGAAGCGCTGGCGCTCCCAGTCGCAGGAGGAGCCCAAAGTCCGCAGCTGCTCCACGATCCGGTCGCCGTACTTGTTCTTCCAGTCCCACACCCGTTCCAGGAACTTCTCCCGGCCCAGGTCGAAGCGGGTCAGGCCCTCGTTCACCCGCAGGTTCTCCTCCACCTTGATCTGGGTGGCGATGCCCGCGTGGTCGTAGCCCGGCAGCCACAGGGCGGCGTAGCCCTTCATCCGCTTGTAGCGGGTGAGCACGTCCTGGATGGTCTCGTCCACGGCGTGGCCCAGGTGGAGCTGGCCCGTCACGTTGGGAGGCGGGATGACGATGGTAAAGGGCTTCTTTTCCGGGTCCCGCTCCGCATGGAAGTAGTTCCCGTCCAGCCACTGCTGGTATATCTTCTTCTCGACCTGTTTGGGGTCGTACTGTTTCGGCAGCTCTCTCATTTGCACAGCTCCTCTATCTCCTCCAGGCTGGAAAGCCCAACGGTCTTGTTGATCACGGCCCCGTCCCTGAACACCATCAGGGTGGGGATGCTCATGATGCCGTATTTGGTGGCCAGGGCCATCTCCTCGTCCACGTTCACCTTGCCCACCTTTACCTCGCTCTGCCCGTCCGCGAAGGACTCCACGATGGGAGCCTGCATCTTGCAGGGCATGCACCACACGGCCCAGAAGTCCACCAGCGTGGTCCCCTCGGCGATGGTCTCGTCAAAATTGGATTCCGTAAGTTCCAGTACGCTCATGCTTCCCTCTCCTTCACATATCTGTCGGCGGCCAGGGCCGCCACGTTTCCCTGTCCCACGGCGCGGGCGATCTGGTAGGGCCGGCCGGTGCAGTCCCCGGCGGCGTATACGCCGGGGATACTGGTGTCCATATCCGCTCCCACGGCGATGTGCCCCTCCTCCATCCGAAGGCCGGGCAGCAGCCCGTCGGCCGCCACCGTGTCCCGGAGGATGAACACCCCGTCCACCGCGTATTCCTCGCCGCCGCAGCGGAGGGCCGTCACGGTCTCCGCGCCTATGATCTCCACATCCTTCGCCTGAGCCGCGGCGAGATAGGTGACGTCGCATCCGATGCTCTTCAGGAACGCGGCGTCCCTCTCGGCCCCGCTGCCCAGGCCCAGTACAGCCACCCGTTTGCCTCTGTACAGCATCCCGTCGCAGGTGGCGCACCAGCTCACGCCCTTGCCCAGATATTCCATCTCGCCGGGGAAGGGCTTTGTCCCCTGCTGGGAGCCCAGGCACAGGACGAGGCTCTTCGCCTCGTATATCTCCTGCTCCTGGCCCACCATGAACTTTCCGCCCAGGGCCGCCGCGCTGGTGACCCGGCCGGTCCTGATCTCCACGCCCTGCTCGATGGCGGAGCTGAGAAGGGCGGCCAGAAGCTGCCGGCCGTTCATGGCGGCCACGCCGGGATAGTTCTCGATCCGGGGCGCCTTGGCCAAGGGCGTGTTCAGGGGATCGGCGGACAATATGGCCGTGGTCCGGCCTCTCGCCTTCGCCGTCAAAGCCGCGGAGATGCCCGCGGGCCCCGCGCCCAATATGAGGATGTCGTAAGTTTCCGCCATGGCGTCCTCCATACCATAATTTGCTAAGATGGTATTGTATCACACCGGGCCCGCCCCCGCAAGAGCAGTATACCCACCTGCGGACAAAAAAAGCCGCCGGGGCGACGCCCCGGCGGCATATACTGTTCTGTTTTCAGTCGGCGGTCTCCTTGTCGAAGTCCAGCACCGCGCCGGAGGCGGCGTCGATGGTGTACTCATACTCCATGCCGCCGGCCCGGAAATCCACCTCGTACTCCAGCCGCCCGTCGTCCGTGTCCTGTTTGCACTCGGACCAGGTCACGTCCCCCGCGGCCACGCCCGCGTGGTCCAGGGCCGCCGCGATGGCCGCGTCCCGGCCAATGTCGCCGCCGCTGCCCGCGGGCGCGGTGTACAGCTTTTCGATCTGCAGGGAGAGGAGCTCGCCGGTGGCGGGGTCGATCTCGTACTCGTAGCCGTAGCCGCCCGCCTCAAAAGTCACGTCATAGTGGTACCGGCCGTCGTCATAGTCCGCCCGCACCCGGGGCACAGCGTCACCGATGTCCACGGGCAGGCCGTCCCACCCCAGGGCGGCGGCCACGGCCGCATCCTCGCCGATGTCGCCGGCAGCGTCGAACACGGGACCGGTGATGCCGGTGACCAGGGCGGCCTTGTTGGCCACTGGCTGCTCGCCGTAGAGCACCTCGCCGGTGTAGGCGGCCACGGTGTAGTCATACTCCCGGCCGTTCACGCTGAGCTCCACATCGTAATAGGGTGTGTACTCATCCAGCTCCGGGTCCACGTCGATGACAGTCACGTCGCTCTCGTCGAGCCCCGCCCAGGCCAGCGCCGCGTCATAGGCCGCCTGCTGGCCGATGGGCATATCGGGTGCCCCCGTGCGGATCAGGTCCCGCAGCTCCTCGCTGGTGAGCTGGGACAGGGCGTCCGCGTCCAGAGAGCCGTTGATGGCCAGCACCCGCTCCACCAGGGCGGAAGTATCGCCCTGGAAGAGGCCGCCCGCCGGCGCGGCCAGGGCCGTGACGGCGCCGCCTGCCAGCAGCGCCAGGGCCAAAACCAGGGCCAGGCCCGCCTTGCCAAAACGCTTGTTCGTGTTCTTTATCATGTTGATGCCCTCCGTTTCATTATTTTTTGTCCTCGTGGAAGAAATGCACGGGGGCCGTATTTTATTGCGCGGCTGTGAAAAATATTTATCGGATCGGATTTTCCTTCCCGGTCATCTCCAGCACGGTCAGCTCCCACACGGCGGTGTGGGCCACTGCCGCCCGGTTGTAGTCGAAAGAACGGGTCTCCTCGTACCGGGCCATGATGAACTCATCGATGGCACGGGTCTTCTCCTCCCCCTCCAGGAGCCGGGCTTTCGCCCGGCCCATGAGGGAGCGGTACCGCATGGTCACGCTTCGGCTCTCCTTCACGCAGTCCAGCTTCAGGGGCACGTCCATCTCAAAGGAGCAGTACGGGTTTTTCAAAAGCAGCTCATACTTCCGTCCCGCCATGGCCCCGTGGATGTAAAAGCGCACCTCCTGCCCTTGCACCGTATAGCCGAAGTTCACCGGCACGATATAGGGAAAATCCCCGTCGGCCAGGCCCAGCCGCAGCACATGGCACTGGCCGATGATGTCTACCAGTCTGTCGAAGTCCGTGACCTCTCTGTCCTTCCGTCTCATGGCTCACTTCCCGTAGTGGGCGGCCACCTTTTTCAGGTTCTCGATGATGGGCAGATGCTGGGGGCACACGCCCTCGCACTGGCCGCAGGCGATGCAGTCGGAGGCCTTGCCGAACTTGCCGTTCAGGATGTCGTAATTGCTGAAGTTGATGGTCCAGCCCTTTTCCGCCATGTTCTCCCGCATGTCCTCGTTGTACAGGGAGAAATACTGGGGGATGGCGATGTGCATGGGACAGCCCGCCGTGCAGTAGGAGCAGCCCGTGCAGGGCACGGCGATCTGGGAATTGATGATGTCCGCCGCCTTAAAGCACATGTCCCTCTCCGCTTCGGTCAGGGGCTTGAAATCCTCCATGAAGCTCAGGTTGTCCTCCATCTGGGCCACGTTGGACATGCCGGACAGCACCATCATCACCCCGGGCAGGCTGGCCGCGAAGCGGATGGCCCAGCTGGGCACGCTCATGGCGCTGTCGTGGTCCTTGAAGAGCTTTTCCGCCTCGGGGGGCACCTTCGCCAGAGTCCCGCCCTTCACCGGCTCCATGACGATGACGGGCTTGCCGTGCTTTTGGGCCATCTCATAGCAGGCCCGGGCGTGGACCCAGGGACTCTCCCAGTCCAGGTAGTTCACCTGCAGCTGGACGAACTCCATCTCCGGGTGCTTGGTGAGGATCTCGTCCAGCAGCTCCGGGGTGTCGTGGAAGGAAAAGCCCGCGTGCTTTACCAGGCCTTTGGCCTTCTTGTCCAGCAGCCAGTTGAAACAGTCGAACTTCTCGTACTTGGGATACATGTCCGCCTCGACGCCGTGGATGAGGTAGTAGTCGAAATACCCCGCGCCGGTCTTCTCCAGCTGGGCGTTGAACACCTTGTCCCGGCCCTCCAGGTCGTCGAAGAACCCGGCGTGGAGTTTGGTGGCCAGGGTGAAGCTGTCCCGGGGATGGCGCTCCACCAGGGCGGTCTTGGCCACGCTCTCGCTGGCGAAGTCGTTGTACATCCAGGCGGTGTCGAAGTATGTAAAGCCCTTGGCCAGGAACAGGTCCACCATCTTCTTCACCTGCTCCACGTCCACCTTCGCCGCGTCGTTGGGGTCCAGCTGGGGCAGCCGCATCAGGCCAAATCCGAGTTTCTTCATAAATAAGCGCTCCTTTTCAGTATTGATTGCGTCCCATTGTACCGCAAACCACCGCCGGACGCAACAGGTCTTGGAAAAATACAAGTGTCCGGCCCGTTATTTTGCATGCGTTATGTAAACTTACTGTTTTCTTTGATATGTATTTCAAAACTGCGCCCTGGAAAAAGGGGGAAGTTTGGTAAAACCACTGATTGACAGACCCGCCCTCCGGGGCGTATCATCAAACGCGGAAATATGAATACGGTATATAGTGTCTTTCCCCGATGGGACGCCGTCGGCAAAGCGCGATATGGTATGGAACCATGCCCTCTTGCCGCGGCGAGAGGGTATTTTTTCGCGCGAGCCCCCTTCACAGTCGAAAAACAGCATACATAAAAACACAACAAAGGGAGAGAAAAACGCTATGGATCTGATCTACGGGATCAAGGACAAACCCAAGTTCGGCGAGGTCGTCCTCTTCGCCATCCAGCAGCTGCTGGCCATCATGGCCGCCACCATCGCAGTGCCCGCCGTGGTCAACTCCGCCTGCGGCACGGCGCTGCCCGCCTCCGCCGCCATCTTCGGTGCCGGTGTGGGCACGTTCGTGTACCTCATCTTCACCAAGAACTCCAGCCCCGTGTTCCTGGGCTCCTCCTTCGCCTTCATCGGCTCCATGATGAGCGCCTTCTCCGGCGCGGCCAGCATGGCGGCGGGATACTGGGGTCTGATCATCGGCGCGGCCATGGCCGGCGCGGTGTACGTGGTGCTGGCCATTGTCATCAAGGCATGCGGCGTGGGCTGGATCAACAAGCTGATGCCCCCTGTCATCATCGGGCCCACCGTGGCCATCATCGGCCTGTCCCTGGCGGGCAACGCTGTGGGCGACCTGACCTCCTCCAGCGTGGAGGGCGGCAGCATGTATGTGGCCATCATCTGCGGGCTGGTGACCCTGGCGGTGACCATCCTGGCCTCCACCTACGGCAAGAAGATGCTCAAGCTGGTGCCCTTCATCATTGGCATCCTGGCCGGCTATGCCTGCGCCAGCCTGTTCGCCCTGCTGAGCTACGTCACCGGCAACCCCGCCTTCACAGTCATCAACTACAGCGCTCTGGCCAACGTGGGCTTCGTCGCTGTGCCCGACTTCACCTTCCTGCTGGGCGGTAGCCTCAGCGATATCACCCCCACCTATCTGCTGACCCTGTTCACCGCCTATGTGCCCGTGGCTTTCGTGGTCTTCGCCGAGCACCTGGCCGACCACAAGAACCTCTCCTCCATCATCGGCACCGATCTGCTGGAGACCCCGGGTCTGACCCGGACCCTGCTGGGCGACGGCATCGGCTCTATCGCGGGCGCTGTCTTCGGCGGCTGCCCCAACACAACCTACGGCGAGTCCATCGCCTGCGTGGCCATCACCCGCAACGCCTCCACCGTGAGCATCTGGGGCGCGGCGGTGCTGTGCATCATCGTGAGCTTCATCTCCCCGCTGATGGCCTTTTTGCAGACCATTCCCTCCTGCGTCATGGGCGGCGTGTGCGTGGCGCTGTACGGCTTCATCGCCATGAGCGGCTTCAAGATGCTCCAGGG
>CANRNF010000062.1 GCA_947631865.1 uncultured Oscillospiraceae bacterium
GAAATGAACACCTGCCCTTTGCGGTACTTTCCGGCTTCCTCGGCGTCTATGCCGCTGTAGAACAGAAAGTGCAGCCGCTTTATAATGTCCTCAGTAAGCTGAAAATCCCTGCTTCTGGCCAGCGAGACCATGTGATCATACGCTCTCCCGTGGCCCGCCGCCTCGTAGCAGTCGCGCAGAGGCTTTCCGCCTACGGTAATGCCGTCCTCCAGGAGCACTTTCGTCTCAGAGAGAGTAAGAGAGTTTCCCTCTAGGGCGTTTGAACTGTACGTCGTTCCTATCTTATAGTAGGCGTCCAGCTGCTTGATCTCCGCCTCAGAAAGCGGGCGGTGTTCCCGGATATAAGCGGCATTCCGGTCGATCCGATCCAGCAATTCATGGTTCGTCATACTGCCGTAGCCTCCTGTCTCTGCTTTTTCCGCAGGGCACAGCGGCGGGACTTCTCCCGGTTATATGCCCTGCGCTACCTGTCCTTTTCCAGCTTCTCCAGCTCCTCCGCCGTGGGTTCGGGCCGGGGAATGTCAAATTTACCGATGAATTTCAGATAGATGTCCACTTCCTGGACCCGCTCCCCGGTAGAGCGGTCCGGCGCATGGACGACGATCTTGTCCACAAATTCGTAGATCATAGGCGTCGTCAGTTCGGTGAAATCCGTGTACTTCCACGCCAGCGCCAAAAACTGCTCCGCCCGGTCGGTGTCGCTGTCATAGACGGCCAGCTTATTTTCGCCCTCCTCGATAGACGCCTCCAGCTCCGCCTGTTCCCGTTCATAATCGGCGGACAGCATATCATACCGCTTCTCAGGCATCTTCCCGGTGGCATATGCCTCATACAGCTTCTTGATGATGTCCAATTCGGCACAGCGCCGCTTGTCCTGGGACACCTGCCGCTTCAGATCGCGGGCCGCCTCCTTCTGCCGTATCTCGGAAGCCTCCCGCACCTGGCGGGTGAACGCTTCCCGGTCAGAGAGGGCATAGGCGCTCGCCTCACGGATGGCGTCCAGCACCAGCGCCCGGAGCGCACGGGTCGTGATATAGTGGCTGGTACACTTCTTTTCCGTGTGGGTGATGGTCCGGGAATAGGTGGAGCAGTCATAGTGGTCATAGGGATAAAGCCCGGTCACGGGGTCAAGGCCCCGGCGCTCCCGGTCCGCCCTCGACCGGCTGCGGTGATTATACATCTTCCCGCCGCACTCCGCGCAGTACACAAGTCCGGTCAAAGGGTTAGCTGCGTCCACGTTATCCGTGCGCTTCACCGTTCTGCGTATCTGTTGGGCCAGCTTCCAGGTCTCCGGGTCCACGATGGCCTCGTGGGCATTTTCAAAGATCAGCCATTCCTCCGGCGGGCGCTTTCGCGCGTGCTTGTCCTTGTAGGATTCCTTATAGGAACGGAAGTTGACCGTGTGGCTCATATACTCCGGATTGGCGATGATCTCCGCGACCGTGTTGCCCGCCCAATCGTATGGACGGGCGGCGTCCACATTCTTCTGATGTGTACCGCTGCCACGCCTTGCCAGATAGTAGGAGGGCCGCTCCACCTTGTCATCCCGGAGGATGCGGGCGATCTCGCCATAAAAGCCGGTCTGCAAATAGTCACGGCCTATAGCTGACGGGAGGCGAACCCGCGTCGGTTTCTGGCGGCGGGTCCGCGCCCATGCGGCGTCAAATCCCTTGAAAATACGAGAGTATTCCCTGCAGGCTTTTCCTTGCCTGAACACGGACCCGCTCGCCAGAAACTGCTTCGCACTCCACAGGGAGCAGTTTTCGAGGGATTTTCGCCGAGAAGGAGGAAGGCTTGCTGACGCAAGCCGACGACGACGAAACGAAAAGCGCCGAAAAGAGCCCCTGTGGAGCGGCGTGCGTTCGCCTCCCGTCAGCTAATGGGACATGTCCTTTGCCAGCACCGTACCCACTTTCCCGGTCTCGATGTCCGCCAGCAGCCGCTTCCAGCTGGGGCGCTCAAAGGTGCCGCCGGAGTAGCCGTCGTCCGTGTAGTGGGCGCAGTTGGTGAAGCCGTGCTGGGCGGCGTAGTCCTCCAGCATCTGTTTTTGCCCTATGATGGAGTTGCTGTCGCCCAACAGCTCATCGTCACGGGACAGCCGCTCATACAGGGCGGTAATGGTTTGGTCCGTCTGCCTGTTGTTCATTGCTGAACTCCTTTCAGGCCGGACGGCTCATCTGTGGCGTATCCATTGTACCATGTCGCGCGGTTTCGCGCAAGCGGGAGCGCGACTGGTATCTTACTGGTACAACAGCGCGCAGCGTCTGTTGTACCACACTTTGACTCGTTTGTGTCAGCTTCATTGCGGATCATCCGCAAAATTTTGTCCTCCATGGTCTCCGTGGCATCACTGCTGAAATGCACCTTTACCTTAAAGGTAGTGTTGCCGATGCGCCGGGTGATGGGGTTATAGGTCCTGCAGGTCAGTTCCTTGCTCAATACATACTCCTCCTTAACGATTGATTCTCACGCTCAAAACGTGTAAAATGGTTCCGCGCCATGTAACCCATTTGGCACATGGCGCGGCGGCAACGGCTTTCTGTCTTGATGTGTGAATGTCTCCGCCCTCCTCGGCAGGGGAATATTGTAATCCAAATCTGGAAAGTTAGATTACTCCCCTGCACTAAAAGGAGAACTGAGGGTACGTTTGCGGAACTGTTTTAAAAAGAAATTTAGGTTTTGTGACTTTCAGATACTTTTCAATGATAATAGTATAATACCACAAATATTAAGCAAGATAAACTCCGCCTCTGGCTCCTTGCCAAAGGCGGGGGTTCGGGTTATACTGTTTGTCAGCCGTAGACCAGTTCCTGAAGGACGATCTCTTCTGCTCGGTCCTTGATGCTGTTCATTCTGCGGACCCATTCCATTTGGTCTGCCGCTTTGAGCTGCTCTGTGACGCCCTCTTGTTTGGCCATGGCGGGGGTCAGGATGTCCAGCTGCTCACGGCAGGCGGCGTCGATGTCCGCGACGTGCTTTGCGAGCGTCTCGTTCGTGAGCATGATGTTAAACAGCACTCTGCGGTGTTCCTTCAGGTAGCGGTGGCGCATGCGTCCATACTTGCCTACATGATAGTCAGTGGTGTCTGACAAAACCAGGTTGGGGATACGAACATCGCCCTCCCAATGGTAGGTGACACCCATACGTTCAAGTAATGATTCCATGGTCGGCTCCTTTCATTACGGCGGTGTTTGCGGCTTCCGGGGATCGCGTGTTTCGCTCCTTTCCCATAGCTGCACTTACATTCGCCACAAATGAGCCGTCCAGCTATGATGTATTAGGTGAGGTCAATCTCACCCTTTACATCATATCTCCCATGAAACCCACTTCGTTGGGCTTTCATGGGGCCCCGGAAAAATAAGAGCGCGTTGCAAAACGCGCCCTTTTCGTCGAATTTACAGGTTGCTGTGCTTTTTGTTGGAGCTGCCCCGGAGCCAGTTGCCGATCTCCGTGATGGCGAGAAGCGTGGCCACCAGAAACAGGCCCGGTATCAGGATGATCCACCAGGCACCGGAGGCGAGGGCGGTCTGGGAAAGGCTCAGCATGCTGCCCCAGGAGATCACCTCCAGGGGAAGACCCACGCCCAGGAAGCTCAAAGTGGCCTCGGCCGCGATGGCCCCGCGCACGTTCATCACCACCATGAACATGATGGAGGGGAAGAAGTTGGGGGCCAGGTGGCGGCGCAGGATGTGGAAAAACCCGCCGCCCGCGGCCCGGGCCGCCAGGATATACTCGCTCCGGCGAAGGGCCAGCACCTCCGTGCGCACCACCTTCGCGACGCCAGCCCAGCCGGTGAGGCCCAGCACCAGCGCGAGGCTCCATACGGTGGCCTTTCCCAGCGCGGCCTGGAGGAGCATCACCAGAAGCAGGCTGGGGACGCTCATAAATATCTCCGTGAGGCGCATGATGCATGTGTCCAGCCAACGGGGGGCCAGACCGCTGGCCGTGCCGATGACCACGGCGATGAGGGCGGACAGTGCTGCGGCCAGAAGGCCGACGGCGAGAGAGACCCGTCCGCCGTACCAGATCATGGAGAAGATGTCCCGGCCCATGGTGTCCGTGCCGAAGAGGAAGGTCCCATCGGGGCGGCGGGCGGAGTTTAAAAGGTCCATATAAGCGGGGTCACGGGTCGTGATGAGGGGGCAGAAGAGGCACCCCAGCGTTACCAGCGCCAGAAAGGCGGCCGCGAGAAGGGGCTTTCCCTTATACCAGGGCCGTTTGGTGAGTGTGGTTTCCGCCGGGAGGGGACGGACGCCCACGAGAGAGAAGCGCTCATCCATGGCGGTCCGCCCCCTTTCCGCCCATGGCCTCCCGGGCTCGCACCCGGGGGTCGACGCGCTCGCTGACGGCCTGGGCCAGCATGTTGGACAGGATGACCACCCCGCCGGAGAGAAGGCACAGGACCATGAGCAGGTCATAGTCCTGATACCGGGCGCTCTCGTAGGCCAGCGTCCCGATGCCGGGGTAGGAGAACACCGTCTCTACGATGTACGTCCCGCCCATGATGTGGGGCACGGATATGGCCATGAGGCTGAGGTAGGAGGGAAGAGCGTTTCGCAGGCAGTGATGGAGCATGACCCGCCGCCGGGTGAGCCCCTCGGACCGTGCCAGCAGCACATAGTCCGAGCGGACCTCCTCCAAAAGCCGGTTGCGGAGCATGTAGGCGTAGTACCAGAGATGGCCCGTCACCACCACGGCCAGGGGCAGGATGAGGTGCCGCGCCCGATCCGCCGTTCCCCCGCCGCCCACGGACCAGGCCCCGGAGCTGGGCAGCACGCGCAGATATACCGCGAAGATAAGGATGAGAAGCAGGCTCAGCCAGAACTCCGGGATGCAGCTGGTGACGGTTCCGAGTTTACATAATACTTTATCCAGAGGCTTGTCCTCCTGCCAGGCGCAGAGAAGACCCAGCCCCAGGGCCAGGGAGAAGATGAGGAGGAAGCCGAGACCGCCCAGAAGCAGGGTATTGCCCACCCGGCCCCGGATGACCTCCAGCACGCCGGTCTTGTATTTGAAGGACAGGCCGAAGTCCCCCCGGAGGGCGTTTTTGAGCCAGCGGACGTACTGGACATGGATGGGCTGGTCCAGTCCCAGGGACACCTCGGCTTGCGCGCGCTCTTCGGGCGTCAGCCGCTCCGCCCGCTCTCCGTACCAGGACGCCAGCGGGTCGCCGGGGGCCAGACGGGCGGCGTAGAACACCGCCAGGGACAAAATGAGCAGACTGACGATGAGGATCAGCAGCTTTTTGAAAAGCTTCATCTTGACCCCTCCTCTCCGCCCAGAACGAAGTGTCCCGGCGTGACCTCCGTAAAAGGCGCGCCCCGGTCAAATGCCGCCTCGTCGAAGGCATAGAGAGGCCGGGCCCGCTCCCGCCGGGGATCGGGGATGGGGATGGCGGACAGGAGCGCTTTGGTGTAGGGGTGCCGGGGGTCTCTAAAAAGCTCCTCCGTGGGAGCCAGCTCCGTGAGCTTCCCCTTACGGAGGACCCCCACCCGGTCGCAGAGATAGCGCACCACGGCCAGGTCGTGGGCGATGAACAGGAAGGTGAAGCCGTGCTCCGCCTGCAGGTGTTTGAAGAGGTTGAGGATTTGGGCCTGGATAGACACGTCCAGGGCGGAGATGGGCTCGTCCGCCACCAGCAGGGACGGCTCCATGGCCAGCGCCCGGGCGATGGCCACCCGCTGGCGCTGGCCGCCGGACAGCTCCGGGGGATACCGGTCCAGATAGGCGGGGTCCATGCCCACGTATTTGAGCTGGAATTCAGCCTCCGCCCGGAGGGAGCCCCGGGGCGGTTTTACGTGGTTCACCGCCATGGGCTCGGCGATGATGTCCGCCGCCTTCATCCGCGGGTCCAGGCTGGAGGTGGAGTCCTGGAAGATGATCTGCCGGTCGGTCTGCAAAAGCCGCCTGTGGGCCCGGACCTGGGCCGGGTCGGTGACGTCTATGCCCTTGTAGAGGATGGTCCCCGCCTGGGGGCGGAGCAGGCCCATGACGCACCGGGCCAGGGTGGACTTGCCGGAGCCGGACTCGCCCACCAGGCCGAATATCTCGCCGCGCCGTATCTGGAAGGACACGCCGTCCAGCGCCCGGACGGTCACGCCCTTCGCCAGGGGGAAGCTGTGGCTCAGATGGCGCACGTCCAGAATGACGTCATCCATGGTGACCACCTCCTATGGGCGGCACGACCTTCGGCGCCCGGGGGTCCAAAAGCCAGGTGGCGGCGAAATGGGCGTCGCTCACCGGAAACATGGGCGGCGCCTCGTCATAGTCGATGGCCAGAGCGTATTCGTTCCTGCCGGCGAAGGCGTCCCCCTTGGGCGGCGGCGCGAGAGTAGGAGGCATGCCGGGCAGGGCGTAGAGAGGCTCGCCGGGATCCGAGAGTGAAGGGAGGCTCCGAAGCAGCGCCCAGGTATAGGGGTGGCGGGGGTCGTAGAAGATATCTTCCGCGGTGCCCAGTTCCACCAGCTTCCCCGCGTACATCACCGCTACCCGGTCCGCCGCCCGGGCCGCCACGCCCAGGTCGTGGGTCACCAGCACCGTGGCGGTGCCCAGTTTTTGCTGGATGTCCCGGAGAAGGTCCAGTATCTGGGCCTGGACGGTCACGTCCAGGGCGGTGGTGGGCTCGTCGGCGAAGAGGAGCCTGGGCTCCGACGCCAGGGCGATAGCCATCACGACCCGCTGGCGCTGGCCGCCGGACAGCTCATAGGGATAGAGTTTTTGCCGGGCCCCGGCGTCGTCCAGCCCCACCAGGGCCATGAGCTCCAGGACCCGGGCACGGACCGCCTCCCGGGGCAGTTTCGGCCGGTGGGCCAGAACCGCTTCGGCGATCTGCGCCCCCACGGTATAGGTGGGGTCCAGGGCGGTCATGGGGTCCTGAAAGACCATGGAGGACACCCGCCCCCGCAGGGCGCGCATATCTTTCTCCCGGAGGGCGCGGATATCCTGACCGTCCACCGCAAGGCGGGCCGCCTCCACCTGGGCGTGGGCGGGCAGCAGGCCCATGAGGGCCCGGCACAGTACGCTCTTGCCGCACCCCGACTCGCCCACCAGGGCCAGTATCTCCCCGGGGGCCAGGTCGAAGGACACGTCCCGCACGGCCTCCACGGTCCCGGCGGGGCCGTGGAAGGCGACGGACAGATGTTCGATCTCCAGCAGCTTGTTCATCCTATCGTCCAATCAATGATGTTCCAGAATATGCCCACGCCGTGGTGGCCCAGGACTTTGTCCGGGTCGATGCCATCTATATTGGCTTTTGCCACGTAATCCGCGTCGATGTAGCATATGAAGGCGAAGGCGGGGTCGGCCGCCAGTGCCTTCTGGAAGCCCGCGTATGCCTCGGCCCGAACGGCCGGGTCGTCGGACCGTCGGGCTTCGGTGAGGTATCTGTCCACGTCGGCGTTGGAGTAGCCGCTGTAGTTGGCGCCCTTGTCCGTGCCGAAGACCTTGTAGGTGTGGTCGTCCGCGTCGAAGGGGCTGCCCCAGCCGATGAGATAGGCCATCTGGCTGCCCCAGTCCACAACCGCCGGGATCTCCACAGTCACGTCCAGGCCCACTTCCCGCAGCTGCTGGGCCGCGGCCTGGGCCATGTCCAGGCGCACCTGGTCTCCGGCGGGCACGTGGATGACGAAGCCCAGCTTTTCGCCGTTCCGGTACCAGAAGCCGTCGCCATGCTTCTCCGCCCCGGCGGCGGTCAGGATGCTCTCGGCCCGGGCGGGGTCATAGTCATAATGGTCCACGTCGGGGCAGTTGTAGACGTTCCGCTGCAGGGGGCCGTAGGCGGTCTCTCCGTGGCCCAGAAGCACGCTTCCCACAATGGCCTCCCGGTCGATGGCGCAGCATACGGCGGGAATGATGTCCCGGTTCTCCGTCCAGTAATCGTTCCAGAAATTGAACAGGATGCCCCGGTAGTCGGAGGTCTTCATGTCGTATACGTCAAAGCCGTCCAGTCGGTTGAAGGTCTCCGCGTCCCGGGGGGTGAGTTGGGCCAGGTCCAGCTCGCCGGCGCGCATCTGCATGGCCCGGGCGCTGTCGTCGGGGACGATCTTGAAGACGATGCGGTCGATATGGGCGGGGCCCTTGAAATAGTCCCCGTTCTTCACAAGGGTGATGGACTGGCCCTCGTCCCAGCGCTCCAGCTTATAAGGGCCGGTGCCGACTGGATGACGGAAGAACTCCGAGGTCTGGAAGTCCTCGCCCTCCAGAAGGTGCTTTGGCAGCACCGCCATGGCCATATAGTCCAGGAACGCCGCATTGGGTGCGGCCAGGGTGAAGCGGATGGTGTGCCCGTCCACCACGTCGATGGCCGTCACGTCCTCGAAGTCAGGGGCGTTCTCGGACATGTTCGCCGGGTCCATGATGGCCTCGATGGTGAACTTCACGTCCTCCGCGGCGACCGGCTCCCCGTCGTGCCAGGTAACGCCCTGGCGCAGATGGAAGGTATAGGCGCAGGACGCCTCGTCGAACTCCCAGCTCTCGGCGAGACCGGGGACGACGGCGTTGTCCCCGTCGTGGGCGGTGAGACCGTCGAACAGGAGGCTATTGATCTCCCCGTGCTCGTCCATGGCGGGGTTTATCCGTGTATAGTCTCCGCTCGCGTAGACCAGGGTGGTCTCCTCCCCACCAAAGGCGCATATGCCCAGGCTGGACAGCAGCGCCGCCGCCAGGATGAGACAGACGAGTTTTTTCAGCATTTTCTTGATTTTCCTTTCCTTTTTTGCCCCTGTCCGGTATAATGAACAGGAACGGAATAGGATCGGATCAATCATACCAGACCCCCGGCGCGGCCCGCAAGCCGGGTGGGGGGATAGAAAAAGGAGCCGCTATGAGCGAAGAGCACAGCCACGAGTATATGCACGAACACGGCATCGCCCACAGCCACGGCCATGTCCACGAGAACCAGAAGGCGGTGGTGAACCGGCTTGCCCGGGCCATCGGCCACCTGGAGAAGGTGAAGCGGATGGTGGAGGAGGGTGCGGACTGCTCCGAGGTGCTGGTGCAGCTGGCTGCCGTGCGCTCCGCCCTGGGCAGCACCGGCAAGGTGATCCTCCAGGACCACATGCGCCACTGCATGGTGGACGCCATCAACGCCGGGGACCAGGCCGCTGTGGACGACCTGTGCCAGGCGGTGGAAAAGCTCATCAAGTGAGCCTGCCAGATTTGGAACAAAGATTTTTTGCATTTTTTCGTGTCCCACACTATAATAGTGGACGAGAACGAACGCGACGCAAGGAGAGAACGCTATGGTAACCAATGACGAGGCCATCGCACGGGTAAAACACGAGGTCATGAAGGAGGTCTGCCGGCTGGCCTGGGAGGGCAAGCTGGACCAGGAACGGGAACAGATACCCTATCGTATGTTCCCGGGCCCCCAGGCCACCTTCCGCTGCTGCGTATATAAAGAGCGGGAGATCGTCCGCCAGCGGGTGCGCCTGGCGGAGGGGAAGAGCCCCACGGGCGTCCACTCCAACAACATGGTCCAGGTCATCAACGCGGCCTGCGAGGAGTGCCCCATCGCGTCCTATATCGTCACGGACAACTGCCGCAAGTGCATGGGCAAGGCCTGCCAGAACTCCTGCCAGTTCGGGGCCATCTCCATGGGCCCAACCCGGTCCTACATAGACCCCAACAAGTGCCGGGAGTGCGGCAAGTGCGCCGCCGCCTGCCCCTATAACGCCATCGCCCACCTGGAGCGGCCCTGCAAGCGGGTGTGCCCCGTGGACGCCATCACTTACGACGAGTACGGTATCTGCCGTATCGACGAGGAAAAGTGCATCCGCTGCGGCATCTGCATCCACAACTGCCCCTTCGGCGCCATCGGCACCAAGGCCTCTGTGGTCCAGGTCATCAACGCCGTCAGGACTGGCAAGCGGGTGGTGGCCATGCTGGCCCCCGCCACCGAGGGCATGTTCGGCCCCGACATCACCATGGAGAGCTGGCGCATGGCTCTGAAAAAGGCGGGATTCGCCGACATGGTGGAGGTGGGCCTGGGCGGCGACCTGACCGCGGCCTCCGAGGCGAAGGAGTGGGCCGAAGCCTACAAGGAGGGAAAGAAGATGACCACCTCCTGCTGCCCTGCCTTCGTGAATATGATCAACATCCACTATCCGTCTCTGGCGGAGAACATGTCCTCCACCGTGAGCCCCATGTGCGGCGTCAGCCGCTATCTGAAGGGGCAGGACCCCGAGACCGTCACCGTGTTCGTGGGCCCCTGCATCGCCAAGAAGAGCGAGATCAACCTCTACGACATCGAGGGCAACGCCGACTATGTGCTGACCTACGGCGAGATCCGCTCCCTCCTTTACGGCAAGGGCATCGAGCTGGAGCCGGCGCCGGACACGGTGCAGCAGAGCTCCGTCTACGGCAAGCGCTTCGGCGACGGCGGCGGCGTCACCGCCGCGGTGCTGCGCTGCTTTGAGGAGATGGGGGAGGACATCCACCCCGAGGTCATGAAGTGCTCCGGCGCGGCGGAGTGCAAAAAGGCGCTGCTGCTCATGAAGGCCGGAAAGCTCCCGGCAGACTTCGTCGAGGGCATGGTCTGCGAGGGTGGCTGCGTGGGCGGCCCCAGCAAGAACATGACCGTGATGGAGTCGAAAAAGTCCCGGGACGCCCTGATCGGCAAGGCCGACAAGCGTGGCGTGTGGGAGAACCTCCGTGCCCTGGGCGCGGACCAGGTGCCCATGCACCGGTAATAACACAGTAGATCCGGCCGCCTCCCCAAATCGGGAGGCGGCCTTTTGTTTAGATAGTCAAATCGTGAAATCGAAAACTACTTGCGTTCGCTAATGGGACGCGTTATAATTAAAGTGTTCGGCAAAAATGTGGTGATTTTTTGCCGGGAGCCTGGGGGCGGCAGGGCGGCCGTCCGGGCGAGTAAGAGAGAAGGAAGAAGGTCAATACGATGAAGAAGTTTGTTTCGCTGCTCCTGATCGCGGTCCTGGCGCTGAGCCTGGCTGTCCCGGCTTTCGCCGCGGAAGAGCCGGAGGAATTCGCCGCGCCCGCAGCGGCGGAGCCCGAGACGGAAGAGATCGCCGAACCGGAGATCCCCGACGCGGCCGCCGATGAGCCCGAGACGGCTCCTCCCGCGGAGGACGCCGAAAACCCAGCGGGGGGGGGTTCCAGTACTGATACCGTAACTCCTGCTCCCGAAGAGACTGCTGCCCCTGAGCAGACGGCTCCTCCCGAGGACCGGCCCGACGGCTGGAACTATGTGAACGGCAGCTGGTATTATTACATAGACGGCTACAAGACCATGTCCGACTGGGTGACGGACAAGTCCGGCCGTTACTATGTGGACGCGGAGGGCAAGATGCTCGCCGGTCTGCAGACTGTGGAGGGAAAGACCTACTATTTCAATGAAAAGCACCGCGGCACCTACGGCGCTGTGACTACAGGCTGGGTGTATCTCGACGGCGCATATTATTATTTTGATACCGACGGCCCCATGGTCGTCTCTGATTGGCGTTACGACGGTTCCCATCGCTTCTATATGGGCGGGGACGGGAAGATGTACGCCGGTCTGCAGACCGTTGGGGACGCCGTTTATTATTTTAATGAGAAACACAGCGGCACCTATGGCGCCATGACCACCGGCTGGGTGTACCTGGACGGGGACTATTATTTCTTTGAGTCCGACGGCGCCATGGCCGCCGGGACCTGGAAAAAGGACAGCTCCGGCAGCTACTATCTGGGTGAGGACGGCAGGATGCTCACCGGCTGGCAGACCGTGGACGGCGTCCGCTATTACTTCAAGGAAGACCACAACGGCGCCTATGGCGCCATGGCTACCGGATGGGCCATGTTCGACGGCGCGTACTACTATTTCGACGCTTCCGGCGCGATGGTGACCTCTGACTGGCACATCGACAGTTCCGGAAGCTATTACCTGGGTGAGGACGGCAAAATGGTCACCGGCTGGCGCACCCTGGACGGAACCACCTATTATTTCAGAAAGCGCCATGATGGCTCCTACGGCGCCGCCTGTGACCGGCCGACCTACATCGCCGGCGATATGTACATGTTCGGTACCGACGGCGCCCTGATGACCAACACCACCGTGTCGCGCCTGGGCAAGACCTGGAACGTGAACGAGGCGGGCATCATCGAGGGCTATGTGACGGCCGCGGGCCGCGCGGCCGCCGGCGTGCTGGACCAGATCGGCTGGAACCTGCGGGCGGCCTTCAACTGGTCGGCCAGGCTCCGCTACGCCAACCGCTGGCTGCGGGCCCCCTCCGGGAGCGTCCACATGGAGTGGTATGCCAACTACGGCTTTGAAAATCGCTACGGCAACTGCTTCGTTATGAACTCCACGCTGTACCAGATGATCAAGATGATGGGCTATGACGTCTACTTCGTGGAGGGCGGCGTGTTGAACGCCAACGGTTATCTGGCGCCCCACGGCTGGAACGAGGTCGTCCAAGACGGCGTGACCTATGTGTACGACGCCAACTTCACCAATGAGACCGGCATGAACGGTTTCCGCATCCGGTACGGCCAGTCCGGCACCTGGCACTATGCGGGATATAAGCGCGTAGACCGGGTAGCCTGATGAACGGACATAACAGGGAAAGGAGTAATGATATCATGCTTAACACGATGAAAAAGATGATGGCCCTGCTTCTGGCGCTGGTGATGGTCCTGAGCCTGGGCGCGGCCGCATTCGCCGCCGAGGCCGGTGAGGCCGCGGAAGATGAGGCCGATACCGGGGAAGAGGACCTCTCCGCCTATGACAAGATCGGCGAGGAGACCGAGGCCGCCCGCTATGTCAAGCTCACCAATATGACCGGCACGGACATCATGGGGCTGAACATCCGCAAGAGCGGCGACTGGCAGTTTTCCGACGAGCTGATGGCCGACGAGGATCTGTTCGAGAAGGAGGAGACCAGCCTGTTCTTCTATGAGCCCGAGGCGGAAGAAGAGACTGAGGAGACTGAAGCCGAGGCCGAGGAGGCGGAGAGCGTGCTCTGGGACATCCAGATCGTCTGGTCCGACTGGACCGTGGGCGTGCTGTACAACGTGGAGCTGGACGACCTGGCAGAGGCCGACATCCAGCGGTCCTGGAACAGCCTGCCCTACCTGACCTACAAGAGCCTGGCCAGCGAGGAGGACGTGAACACCGAGGAGGCCGAGCAGACGGCCTACTTCTCCAGCCCTGAATACGCGGCCTATGGCGGCGGTGGCAGCTCCTCCAGCAGCGGCAGCAGCTCCTCCGGCGGTTCTTCTTCCGGCGGCAGCGGCTGGTCCTACGGCGGCGACTCCGGCTGCATCGACAACGGCCTGCTCTGGTGATCGCGGTCCCGTGAGCGGCAAACGAAACGCGGGCTTCGACTGCCTGCGGGCCACGGCGTGCCTCGCTATCATCCTGCTGCACACCACCTACTCCACCGTCCTCATGTTCGCCCCGGAGCTGACGTTTCACCGGGCGGCGATCAGCGGGATGGTCCAGCATGACCTGATGTGGGCCGTGCCCTGCTTCATCATGGTGACGGGGGCCCTGCTGCTGTCACCGGAAAAGCGCATCACCTACGGGGCGCTGTTCAAGAAATACATCGCCCGCGTGGTAAAGGCCATCGCCCTGTTCGGGGTGCTGTTCGTGGCGCTGGAGATGATCTTCAATCCAGATCAGCGGACGGGAGAGCACTTCCTCTCAGGCCTTTACGACGTGTTCGCCGGGGACTCCTGGTCCCACATGTGGTACCTTTACTGCCTGCTGGGCCTGTACCTGCTCATGCCCCCGTATAAAAAGGTGACAGAGCTGGCGGAGGAGCGGGACCTGCTGTACCTGATGGGCATTTATGGGCTTTTCCTGTCCGTGCTGCCCTGCCTGGAGGCGGTGGGCCTCCGGTGCGGGTTCTATGTACACGTGTCCAGCATCTACCCGCTGTATCTCTTCATGGGATACTGGCTGCGCCGGTGGGGGAGAAGCAAAAGCCGCGCCCTCTACGGCGGGCTGTTCCTGGCGTCCACAGCGGCCATCGCGGCCCTGTCCTATGTTCGGGTGCGCTGGGGCGTGGCCCAGGTGGACGTGCTGTTTGAGTACAACTCTCCGCTGGTCATCCTCCAGGCCCTGGGCATCGCGGGCTGGTTCTTCCATCTGTCGGACGAGCCCTCGCCGGCGAAGAGCGTCCTGCAGAATATCGACCGGCACTCCTTTGGGGTGTATCTCATCCACATGGCCTATATCAGGCTTCTGTTCAAGCACCTGCACTTCGACCCCTTCCGCTTCGGCGGACTGGCCGGGATACTGCTGACGGCGGCCATCGCCTTCGACGCCGCCTATGTCACGGATATGGTCATGAAAAAGCTGCCGCTTTTCAAGTCGGTGGTCTGAATCGGATATGAAAACACCGCATGGTTTTGGCCATGCGGTGTTTTGCGTGTGCATGAAGATTTACTTATCCAGCCACAGGAAGTCCATGAACTCCGGCACCAGCTTTTCCCAGCTGGCCTCGCAGTGGCGGCCGCCCCGCTGACAGGTGACCCGGGTCACCGCGCCCTTGCCCTCCAGGAGCTGGGCGATCTCAGCGTTGTTCTTCGCGGCGGGGGTCTCGTAGATGCCCATGGAGGGCTTGCCGCCGGACTCCTCCGTGCCCCAGGAGAGGTAAAAGCGGGCGCCGGGGGCGATGGATGCCTCCCGGATGTCCCTGCGCAGGCTGGGCATGCAGGGGGAGATGGAGCTGGACACGCAGGCGGCCTTGGAGTAGACACCGCTGTATTTGATACCGGCGTACAGGCTCATGAGCCCGCCCATGGACGAACCGCCTATGGCCGTCGCCTCCCGGCCAGGGTAGGTGCGGAACTCACGGTCGATCATGGGCTTCAGCTCCTCCGCCATAAAGCGCATGGTCTCCGCGCCTGTGCCCACCAGGTCGCCCCAGAACTTGCCCCGGAAATGGTAGGGGCAGTACTCGTAGAGGCGCTCGTTTCCCTCGTGGCTGCACTCTATGCCCACCACGATGAGCTGCTTTTCCCAGCCCTGGAGGAATTCCAGCAGGCCCCAGCTCTTGCCGTATGTAGCGTCGCTGTCCAGGAAGAGGTTGTGGCCGTCGAAGAAGTACATCACCGGGTAACGCTCGAAGGAAGTCTCGTATCCCTCCGGCAGCCATATGTGCAGCGGGCGGTTCTTTCCTGCGGGTGTGAAGAGCATGTCGCGCTTGATGAGCATAGAGGTGTGCCTCCTTGATGGAATATGCCGTTGCCTTATTCCCACACGCCAAGGAGAAGATGATTCTAAACGCGCTTGTTTAGATGATATGACTTCTCCTTATATGATTTGATACCGATCATCTAACGATCACGGTGTTGCTGAAAGGGTGTTATCAAATTTGTATCAGGGGCTAATCTGCTTTATCGCATCAGCAAATACACTCCGCAGCAGATCAGTCACGCCCTGAGCGGATTGAATGGTGGCGATCATCAGAAGATCGCCGTCGATCTCGGCAAAGTTCAGCATATAGCCAGCGTTTTGTGCCAGCTGAGACAGAAATACACGCTGGGTTCTGCCGTTGCCCTCGCGAAAAGGGTGGAGCATGTTCGTAGAAACATAGAAGTCTACCAGGGCGTCCACAAAGGAATCCTTTGCCAACCCACGAAGGAAGCTCTGCTCTTTGAGATATAAGAACACCCTGTCTGCCTGTTCAGTTATTTTTTCTGCGGGGCAGAAGACGGTCCCCTTTTTGCTGATGTTTACATCGCGCACTTGCCCGGCCCAATCATAAAGGTCGGCGAATAGATAACGGTGGATCGCTTTGTAATGCTCAAAGTCAAATGTGTCTTTCTCCGGCGCGTTCAGCCATTGGGCGCTCTTTGCAGCGGTAAGGGTACCTTCTACTTCGCTTAGGGTCGCTTCGTCATGAATATCAAATTTGTTGATAAGGACTGTGGTGCCCGGATAGCAGTTGGCGGAGATTGGATCGATGCTGTAAGCCATGTTACTCAGCCTTCTTCAGTTTGCGGGCGGTTATCTCACGCACCAGCTCGGGGACAGAAACTCTGCCATCCAAAAGGCGCAGACAATCCTGCCGGGTCTGTTCTGTTATCTCAAAGCCCTCCATCTTGTTGGAGGCGAGGGAAGAATCCAGCGCAAGTTCACGGGAAAAGGGGGCGTCCATTATCATCACCTCGTAATAACCAGTATACCGCATTTTTCAGAGAGTTACAAGACGGGACAGTCAATAGAAAAACATCGGCAGTAAAACTGCCGATGTTTTTCTATATTTGTCTGAGTTGCCTTATTCCCACTCGCAAAGTGAAATTCAATTCTAACCGTTTTTGCTTGGGGGATTTGATACCATTTGATTTTTCCTGATACC
>CANRNF010000063.1 GCA_947631865.1 uncultured Oscillospiraceae bacterium
CAACGACGACGCCATCCGCGCCATCCGGCTCATCTCCAACGCCATGGCCAACGCCGTGCAGGAGGGCCGCCAGGGCCTGGACGCCGAGAGCGCTGAGGCAGAGGCTCCCGCCGCTGAAGCTACCGAGGAAGAGACCGCTAAGGAGGAAGAGGAATAATGGCTGCTGTTACCGCGAAAATGGTCAATGCCCTGCGCCAGAGCACCGGCGCAGGGCTCATGGATTGCAAGAAGGCTCTGGTCGCCTGCGACGGCGACATGGACAAGGCTGTCGACTATCTGCGCGAGAAGGGTCTCGCCAGCGCCGGCAAGAAGGCCGGCCGCATCGCGGCCGAGGGCATGGCCTACGCCACCGTCATCGACGGCATCGGCGTGGTGGTCGAGGTCAACTGCGAGAGCGACTTCGTCGCCAGCAACGAGCTGTTCACCGGCTTCGTGAAGGACCTGGCCAAGGTCATCGCGAAAGAGGACCCCGCCGACGTGGAGGCCCTGCAGAACTGCAAGTGGGTGGACGGCAAGACCACCGTGGCCGACGCCAAGAACGAGGTGTTCCTATCCCTGCGGGAGAACATGCAGATCCGCCGCTTCGCCCGCGTGGCCGAGGGTGTGAATGTGCCCTACGTGCACATGAACGGCAAGGTGGGCGTGCTGGTGACCCTGGACACCGCCTCTACCGCCGACGCCACCATCGAGCTGGGCAAGGATGTGGCCATGCAGATCTGCGCCATGCGTCCCCAGTACCTGGACAAGTCCGTGGTGGACGAGGCCTTCATCGCCCATGAGAAGGAAGTCCGCCTGGCCCAGGCCATGCAGGACCCCAAGAACGCCAAAAAGCCCGAGGCCATCATCGAGAAGATCGTCATGGGCGGCATCGAGAAGTACTACAAGGAGATCTGCCTCCTGCAGCAGGCCTACGTGAAGGGCGAGGGCGAGGACGTGGCCGCTCACGTCGCCGCCGTGGCCAAGGAAGTGGGCGCGCCCATCGCCGTGAAGAGCTATATCCGCTTCGAGAAGGGCGAGGGCATCGAAAAGCGTCAGGACGACCTGGCCGCCGAGGTGGCCAAGATGATCGGCTGACAGCCCAGAGATAACGACTGAAGAGAGGCGCTCCCAACGGGGCGCCTCTTTTTGTGATTGGCATACAGCTTGGAGGCCCCCATGTCAAAGGGGGCTGGCAGCGCGAAGCGTTGACTGGGGGATTGCTGTCAGTCTTATGACAATCCCCCCGGCCCTTCGGGCCACCCCCCTTTCACAAGGGGGGCTTTTAGGGTAGGGGCTTCGCTCATTTGACACCGCTCAGAATATGGGGTAAAATCGGAGGGAAGAAACAGAGAGGAGGGCCGGGATGATAAGGCGTGACGACGGGCTGGAAAAGGTGTTCTGGCCCTATTATATCGGCGCGGCGCTCATCTGCGCGGTGCTGGGGTGGATATACCACTGGAACGTGTGGATGTGGCTGGGCATGTTCGTCTGCTGGACGGTGACGCTGGTGGTGGCGTGGGCGCTGGTCGTGTGGGTCCTGTCGCTGACGGTGGACCTGGATAAGCCCGTGAAGGAGGACCACCCCGGGGCCCGGCGGATCATCATCAGCTTCATCGGGATCCTGTGCCGCATCGGGCGGCTCCGCATCCACGTGACCGGCTGGGAGAACATCCCGGAGGGCCGGTTTTTGCTGGTGGGGAACCACCGGTCGAACTATGACCCCATCCTCACCATCTGGGCCCTGCGGCAGAAGGGCATAAACATCGCTTTCATCACCAAGCCGGAGAACATGAAGATACCCCTGGTGCGGTACATCCACATGGGCAATTATCTGGTCATCGATAGAGACGATCCCCGCAAGGCCATCGCCACCATCAACGCCGCGGCGGAGCTTCTGCAAAACGACGTGGTGAGCGTGGGCGTGTACCCCGAGGGCACCCGCAGCAAGGCCAAAGAGATGCTGCCCTTCCACAATGCCGTGTTCAAGATCGTCCAGAAGGCCAAGGCGCCCCTGGTGGTGGCCGCCGTCACCGGCACGGAGAACATCGGGAAAAACATGCCCTGGCGGCACACGGACGTGTATCTGAACTTCTGCGCCTGCATCCCCGACGCGGCGACCCTGTCCACCAGGGATATGAGCGAGCGGACAAGGGAGCTTTTGCAGACCGCCATGGGCGGGGACTGAGGCGTTTTTGCATTTGTTTGGCAAATGTGATATAATACAACTATCTAAGGCGTCGCCCGAAAGGAGGGAAGGCGTTTGAAAAAGCATGAACGGAAAAAGGACAAGCCCCGGACGGACAAGCAGAAGAAGTCCCGGAAAAAGAAGATAGCCGCCGGCATCGCCGGTATGCTGCTGGCCGCCGGCGTGACCGTGAACGAGGCCTTCGACCCCAAGGAGCTGATGCAGAAGGCCCCCGCGGACAGAAACCCGATCCAGGAGCAGGCGGCAGTCGCCCAGGCCCGGCAGGTGATCCAGGCGGAGAGCTATGAGCGCATCTCCCTGGCCGACGCGGTGCGGGGCTGGTTCATCCGGCTGCCCGTGGCGGTGAAAGGCACCATCCTGCTGCCCCTGTGGGCCATCGGCGCCATCCCCGTGGCGCTGGCCTCGGCGCTGTCGCCCCTGCGGTGGGCGGTGCTGACCCTGGCGCTGCAGGTGGCCATACTCATCGCTCTGTTCTGCGGGGTGTACAAGCTGGTGTTCCCCCATCGGAAGGTGCGTGAGCTGTTCCGGCGGAAGAACCTGCGCTGGCTGTTTTTGGGGGCGCTGACCGTGACGCTGGCCAACATCCTGCTGACCAGGCTGTGGACCGACTGGCCCATATGGCGGGCGGTGATCCTGGCCCTGGTGGGCCTCGCGGTGCTGTGCGTGCTCTATAAGCGCATATGCGGCGCGTTCAAGGCCCCGGAGCCGGAGGTCGTGAAGACCCGTCTCGTGGTGGACGGCTGAGCGAAACAAAATAAAGGCGGGCCGCCGGAAACTTCCGGCGGCCCGTTTTTTGCCGTCGTTGACAAAGCCGGGAGAGGCGGATATACTACTGCGTAGAGCAAATTCCGAATAACAGGAGTGTAACGTCATGAGCGAAGAGTGTTCCCATAACTGCGAGAACTGCGGCGTGGACTGCGCCCAGCGCACGGAGCCGTCCAGCCTTCTGGAGCCTTTGAACGAGCTTTCCCGGGTGGGGAAGGTCATCGCCGTCGTCAGCGGCAAGGGCGGCGTGGGCAAGAGCATGGTCACCAGTATGCTGGCGGTGAGCGCCGCCAAGGCGGGGAAAAAGGTGGGCGTGCTGGATGCGGACATCACCGGCCCCTCCATCCCCACGGCCTTCGGCGTCCACGGCCGGCCCTACGGCACGGAAAAGGGCATGCCCGCCCTGGTGAGCCGGGACGGCGTGAAGATCATGAGCATCAACCTGCTTCTGGACAACGAGACCGACCCGGTGGTGTGGCGCGGACCCATCATCGCCTCGGCGGTGAAGCAGTTCTGGACCGACGTCATCTGGGGCGATGTGGACTGCCTGTTCGTGGACATGCCTCCCGGGACCGGCGACGTGCCCCTCACGGTGTTCCAGTCTCTGCCCATCAGCGGCGTCGTGGTGGTCACCACGCCCCAGGACCTGGTGGGCATGATCGTGGAAAAGGCCGTGAACATGGCGAAGATGATGAACGTGCCTGTGCTGGGCCTGGTGGAGAATATGGCCTGGTATGAGTGCCCCTGCTGCGGGCAGAAGCTGCCCGTGTTCGGCCAGAGCCACGTGGAGGAGCAGGGATTGCGTCTCGGCATCGGCAACACCGTGAGCCTGCCTCTGGACCCCGCGGTGGCGGCGGCCTGCGACGGCGGCCATGTGGAGGACGCGGATGTGTCCCGGCTGTGGGAGTTCTCCCAGCGGCTGCTGTAAAAGAAGAAGAAAAGTTAAAAGTACCGCCCGGCTGTGCAATCAGCCAGGCGGTACATTATTGAAAAGCGAAAACCACGGGCATAGCCCGTGGTTTTCGCTTTCCAATAAGAACAGCCCCACTGGGAATAGCCAATAAATGAGACCCGATCAGTTATCAGTGTATTTATAGGTTTCCTCTAAACTAGGCATGCTAAGGAATAGATAGGAGGAAACAGTATGAATGAGAAAACATATGGGTACGTTCGCGTCTCCAGCAAGGAACAAAACACAGACCGCCAGTTGATCGCCATGGAGGACTTCGGTGTCCCGCCGGCCAGCGTGGTCGTAGATCGGCAGTCTGGAAAGGACTTTGACCGGCCTGGGTATAGGAGGCTCCTGAGAAAACTAAAACCGGGCGACACCCTTGTGATCAAGAGTATCGACCGGCTGGGACGAAACTATGATGAGATCTTGGAGCAATGGAGGCTGCTGACGAAAGAGAAAAAGGTGGCAATCGTCGTTTTGGACATGCCGCTGCTGGACACAAGGCGGGGGAAAGATCTGACCGGGACCCTGATCGCAGACATCGTGCTGCAGCTGCTGTCATATGTGGCACAGACCGAGCGAGAGTTCATCCGGCAGCGCCAGGCGGAGGGCATCGCTGCGGCTAAGGCGCGGGGCGTTGTGTTTGGCCGTAGGCCAATGGAGCGTCCGGCAGAATTCGAGACGGTTCGCTCTGAATGGGAGGCTGGCCGAATCTCGGCAAGGAAAGCAGCGTCTGCGTTGGGAGTAACACACAGAACCTTCATCAAATGGGCTGGAGGGGAACCTTGTGGAGAAAAATGTAAAGATTTGTCTCCAGCGCAAGGAACCTAGATACATATGGGCAGCAATACATATAATTGTGTTTATTATACCAAGTTACAATTTTCGACGCAATACTTCCATGGTTACAAATCCTTACTTTGGTAACCGCGGCGCACGGCACTGAGAATAATCCGGCAGATGCTAATGGGAAGTAAACCATATGGAAAGGCAAATGACAGATTACTTCTATGCGCAGCTCTCTATGCCAGAAAAGCGGTCCAAAAGAAAGGAATTTAAACCATGTTAAAAGAAAAGAAAAACTTACCTGAAGAACAGGAGATAAAGAAAGAAGATCATTCAATCAATTCTTTAAAATCCAGTAAGACGGGGGGCAGACTTCTATCAAATAAAGACGGTATTCTAAAATTAGGAATAGAAGGCCGAGTTAATACAAATACCGCTCCGGGAATTGAAACTGATATAAATGAAGTACTCGCAGCCAATGAATTCGATTCACTGGTTTTGGATTTTAGTGATCTTGTGTATATTTCCAGTGCTGGAATTCGTGTCTTATTAAAGCTCTTAAAGGCTTATGGCGATCTGAAAATCGAGAATACGTCGTCAGAAGTTTATGAGATCTTGGAAATGACAGGAATAACGACTTTGCTCCCTATATCAAAGAAAATGGGAGAAGTGTCTGTTGGATCTGAGAAAATGAGAGAATTTTCTGTTGACGGACTTGAAAAAATAGGAACCGGCTTTCACGGAACCGTTTATCGTCTTGACGATGAAACGATACTTAAGGTCATCGACGAAGCGATCCCCCTTGAACATATTCAGAAAGAAAGAGATACTTCTCAAAAAGCTTTCCTTTTAGGCATTCCTACGGCTATTTCTTATGATGTGGTCAAAGCAGGTGATCACTATGGGATCATCTATGAATTATTAAATTCTCAATCCTATACGAAAAAACTTCAGGAGGATCAGGATAAACTGGAAGAACTGGGAAAAGAACTGGGTAAATTTACTCGCCGCGTTAACAGTACAGTTATTGATGATACTTTTGATGATATAAAACAATTACAATTGGCTAAGATCGACCGCGCTAAAGATATCCTTGATGAAGATGATTATGTAATGATACGACATCTTTTTGAAGTGATACCTGAATCACATACTTTTGTGCATGGCGATCTCCATCCTGGAAATGTATTGATCCAGAATGATGGATCATTGTTCTTAGATATGGCATTTTCGGGAAATTCAGCTTCGGGGTATGGTCATCCGATCTTTGATCTTATATCGTTCACGCAGCCTGTTATAGGGGCGGTGGAAGATCATCCGGAAGAGGATTTTGTATCTGCCTTTAATGGCCTGACGAAAAAGCAGAATTATGAACTTTGGGATGCTTACATAAAAGGCTATTTTGATACAGAGGATGAAGCGTATATTGAAAAGGTCAAAGAAGAGATCCTGCTCCGTGCAAGAGCGATGAAGGCCATTGATCTTAAATATTGCGCTATCATGCTGCAAAATCAGGAATCCGCTATCGTAGACGGGGATGACAAAAGAAAAATTATTCGTGATTTGGGCAGTGAAACAATGTTTAAAAACGTAGAAACTGCGTTTCAAAGGATCAGAGCCGCCCTTGAAAATAAAGAGGATGAATTTTTCTTTTTAGAGTTTCTGGCCGTATGAATCGCGTTTGCCATATGCATATTACGATACCGTGTGGGCAACTCCCCGCGCTCCTCTTTCTTCTATGGCTTGGCGGCGTATGACTACTTGATCGGGCACATTTTGGTGCTTGGGTGATCAAAAAAGAAAACCCAGCGTACTGGGCAGGGGCCCCAGTGCGCTGGGTTTATTGTGTCAGGTCAGTGCAGGGCGGCGATGATCTCGATCTCGCACAGGACCTTTTTGGGAAGCTCCTTCACCGCCACGCAGGAGCGGGCGGGCTTGCCGGTGAAATACTGGGCGTACACGCCGTTGAAGGCGGCGAAGTCGGCCATGTCGGCCAGGAAACAGGTGGTCTTCACCACGTCCTCGAAGCCAAGACCGTTTGCCTTCAGAATGGCGGCGATGTTCTGGCAGGCCCGGTGGGTCTGCTCCTCGATGGTCCCGCCCACCACCTGGCCGGCGCCGGGCATGAGGGGGACCTGGCCGGAGGCGAAGAGGAAGCCGTTCGCTTTCACGGCCTGGGAGTAGGGACCGATGGCCTCGGGGGCGTCGGGGGTATAGGTCTTTTCCAGCATGATATGCGCTCCTTTCCTGTCAGCTCAGAAGGGGATAGCCCTTGCTGAGCAGCGATTTTTTGATGTGGGATACGTGCTCGGCGTCCCGGGTCTCCAGGACCATGGTGACGGTACAGGTGCCCACGGACACGTGCTCGGCCTCCCGGGCGTGGTGGATGCGCACCACGTTGGCCCCGGTCTGGGATACTATTTTAAGAAGGTCTATGAGGCTGCCGGGCTTGTCGGCCACCTCCACGGAAAGCTCCACGATGCGGCCGGATTTCACCAGGCCCTTGGTGATGACCCGGGACAGGGTGGTCACATCCACGTTGCCGCCGGACACCACGCACACGGTCTTTAAGGCGGAGGCGTCCGCCTTCCCGAACATGCAGGCGGCTACGGAGGCGGCGCCGGCGCCCTCGGCCACGGTCTTCTGGTTCTCCATGAGGGAGAGGATGGCGGCGCATATCTCGTCCTCGTTCACGGTGACGATCTCGTCCACGTACTGCTGGCACAGCTCGAAGGTGATCTTGCCGGGGGTGAGGACCCGGATGCCGTCGGCGATGGTGTCCCGGTCGGGGACGGTGACGATCTTCCCCATGCGGACGGACTCGTACATGGAGCCCACCGCCTCGGCCTGGACGCCCACCACCCGGCAGGAGGGCTTCAGGCTCTTCACGGCGAAGGCGATGCCGGAGATGAGCCCGCCGCCGCCGATGGGGCAGACGATCTGCTCTACGTCGTGTAGCTGCTCCAGTATCTCCAGGCCGATGGTGCCCTGGCCGGCGATGACGTAGGGGTCGTTGAAGGGGTGGGCGAAGGTGTAGCCGTTCTCCTCGGCCAGGCGCGCGGCCTCCCGGGCCGCGTCGTCATAGACGCCGGGGACCAGGACCACCTCCGCGCCGTAGCTCCGGGTGGCCTCCACCTTGCTGATGGGCGCGCCGGCGGGCATGCATATGATGGACCGGATGCCAAGACGGGAGGCGGACAGGGCGATGCCCTGGGCGTGGTTGCCGGCGGAGCAGGCGATGACGCCCCTTGCCGCCTCCGCCGGGGCCAGGGAGCGTATCTTGTTGTAGCTGCCCCGGAGCTTGAAGGAGCCGGTCAGCTGCAGGTTCTCCGCCTTGATGTAGAGGTTTTTCCCGATGCGGGGGGCGTTCTCCAGAGGCGTGCGCCGGGCGATGCCCCGCAGGGCCGACTGGGCGTCCCATATCATGTCAAGGGTGAGCATGGCAGACCTCCTTATCCCATCCCGAAGACCCACAGCTCCCACATGGCGAAGGCCTCCCGGACGGCGTAATTCACAAAGAGGGGGAAGATGCTTGTTTTGGCGGCCACCAGCACGGGCTCACAGCCCATTTTCTCCGCCATATAGCCCAGCCGGTGCAGGTGGTACTCGCTGGAGAGGATGGCCACCCGGCCGGGATCGGGGCCCAGCAGGGCCAGGGAGTTTTGGATGTTCTCAAAGCTGTCCCGTGCCTGGTCCTCCAGAATGAGCCGGGCCGGGTCCACGCCCCGGGCCGTGAGCCAGTGGGCCATGGCTTGGGCCTCGGACAGGTCCTCTCCGGGACCCTGGCAGCCGGTGACGACGGCGTCAGCGGCCGGGTTCTCATCCAGCCAGGTCAGCGCCATCTTGAGCCGGTCTGTCATCGACCGGGAGGGGACGGAGCCGTTGAGCCCCGCGCCGCAGACGATCAGGTGGTCCGCGGCGGTGTCCGGGTCGGAGCGGCAGTCCGCCAGCACAGGGATCTCCGCCGCCAAAAAGCAGCCGCAGCCGATAAGCAGAAAGACGATGAGGGCGATACGGGCGGTCTTGGCGGCCTTGGTAGTCTTCCCCGCAAGCAGGGCGAATATCGCCAGCACCGCCGCGCCCGCTAAGAGCAGCAGCGCCGTCGTCCGGTAGCCCACCAGGGCGAAGGCGAAAAATGCTGCCAGCGCGGCCAGCAGGCCGGAGCCGATAAACAGGACCTTTTTCATTGCTCCGCCAGGGCCTCCCACTGCTCGTAGAGGGCGTCCAGCTGTTCCTGGAGGCCGGCGCGTTCCTCGGAAAGCTCCATGAGCGCCTGATAATCGGTGGCGGCGGCCTCCTCCCGGGCGGACACGTCCGCGAGAGCGGCCTCCAGCTTTTCGATCTCCCGCTCCACCTTGGCCAGCCGCTTGGCCGGGTCCGCGGCCCGCTGGGGCCGGGGGGCCTTAGCCTTGGGCTCGTGGTGCTTGGCGATCTGGGTGAGTTCCGCCTGGCGGGCCTTGTAGGCCTCGAATTCCGTATAGCCGCCGGGGAAGTCCGTGAGCACGCCGTTTTTCAGCTCCCAGACCCGGGTGGCGAACCGGTCGGTGAACCAGCGGTCGTGGCTGACGAACAACAGAGTGCCGCCGTAGTCGCCCAGGGCCTGCTCTATCCACTCCCTGCTGGCGATGTCCAGGTGGTTGGTGGGCTCGTCCAGGATGAGGAAATTGATGTCTGATTTCATGAGCATGCACAGCCTGAGGCGGCTCTGCTCCCCGCCGGAGAGGCTGCCCACGGTCTTGAACACGTCCTCGCCGGTGAAGTTGAAGGCGGCGAGGCGGTCCCGGGCGTCCTGGGGCAGGGCCTTGTCCTCGTAGATGAGGGTGTCCACCAGCGTGCGCTCGGGGTGGGAGAAGGTCACCTGCTGGGGCAGGTAGGCCGCCCGGATGGCGGGGCCCAGGCGGGTGTAGCCCATGTCCGGTGTCACCTCGCCCAGGATGATCTTCACCAGGGTGGACTTGCCGCTGCCGTTGTCGCCCATGACGGCCACATGCTCGCCGGGGCGGATGAGAAGGTCCAGGTGCTCAAAAAGAAGCTTCTCGCCGTAGGATTTGCCCAGGTCCTGAGCCACCAGCACCTCGTCGCCGAAGAAATCCCGCTCCTTGAACCGGACGGAGAGCTTTCGCGCCTGGGTGGGCTTGGGGGCTGTTTGCAGCTTGGCGATGCGCTTTTCCATGGAGAAGGCACGCTTGTAGAGCTTGTCGTTGCCCAGAAACGCCCACAGGCGCAAGTCCTTGGCCGCCTCCTCCAGGTGGGCGATCTCCCGCTGGCTCTTTTCATACTGGCGGAGCATCTCCTGGTACCGGCGCTGCTTCTCCTGGATGTAGAAGCTGTAGCTGCCGGCGTAGAACTGGCACACGCCCCCGTCCAGCTCGATGGTCCGCTGGGTCACGTTGTCCAGGAACCACCGGTCGTGGCTCACGGTGAGGACGGTGCCCTTGAATTTGGCCAGGAACCCCTCCAGCCACTGGGTGCTCTTCAGGTCCAGGTGGTTGGTGGGCTCGTCCAGAAGGAGGATGTCCGTGTCCTCCAGCAGGAGCCGGGCCAGGTTGACCCGGGTCTTCTCCCCGCCGGAGAGGCTCTCGAAGGGCTGGGCCCGCATGGCGGCCGACAGGTCCAGGCCGTTCGCTACCCGGTCCCGCTCGAAGTCGGAGTTATACCCGCCCAGCCGGTCGTATTCCGCTGCCAGGCGGTCGTATTTGGCCAGGGTCGCCGGGGAGGAATCCGTGGCCATGGCCGCCTCCAGGGCGGTCATCTTCTCCTTGATGTCGTCCAGGTGACGGACGGCGGAGCGTAGCACGTCCTCGGTGGTATAGCCCTCCGGGTAGATGGGTATCTGGCTGATGAGTCCAACCCGCTTGCCGGCGGCCAGGACCACCTCCCCCTCGTCGGGCTCCAGAGCGCCTGTGAGGATGCGCAGGAGGGTGGTCTTTCCCGCCCCGTTGGGGCCCAGGAGCGCCACCCGTTCGCCGGACTGTATGTCAAAGCTGACGCCCCGGAGGATCTCCGTGCCGCCAAAGCCTTTTTTTACGTTTTGCAATGAGATGTCTATCATGGGATGAGATTCCTTGTAAGCGTAATAAGAGGCTGCCTCGTGCCGCCCTACGCCAGCGTTGGTGCCATGGCGCTCCCTGCGTCGACAGCGGCCCTCGCAAACGGTTTCGCTACGCTCAACAATGTTTGTTCGAGGGACGCTGCCTCCTTGGAGCGCCGTCGGCATGCGCACTCACCCTGCCCGCACCACGTCAGGTCGTCACCCCGCCTTCTGGACGGCCTTCTGCAGCGTGGCGTTGGCGATGGGGGAGGCCACGTAGTAGCCGCCGCCGGCCCGCTCCGCCAGCACTACGAAGGCATAGGGGGCGTTGGCGTTGGTGATGAAGCCGGCGAACCAGGCGTGGGTGCCGCCGTTGGTCTCGGCGGTGCCGGTCTTGGCGTGCATCTCAAGGCCCGGATATGTACCGGCGCCGTACTCATACTGCACGTTATAGCCCATCATCTCGGCAATGGTCTGGGCGGTGGAGGGATCCATGAGCTGGACAGAGCCGGCGCTCTCCCCGTAGAGGAGGGTGGGCTCCACGCACAGCCCGCCGTTGGCGATGGCGCCGATGAGCCGCAGGAAGGCGTAGGGGTTCACCAGGTCCTGGTACTGGCCGATGCCCTCCCAGGCGGCGTCCCCCTGCCCCGGGCCCGCGGGCACGCTGCCCGCGGTGGTGGGTATCTTGCCGTTCAGCATATGGGAGGTGGTGAGGCCGTACTTCTCGGCGTACTGGCTGATAATGTTCCCGCCCAGCTGGGAGGCGATCTCGCCGAAGGCGCAGTTGCAGGAGTGGGCCAGGGCCTGCTCCACGGTGATGGTCCCATGGACGCCGGAGCACTTCACCCGCTGGCCGCCGATGATGGTGTCCCCGTCGCAGTAGAAGGTCTGCTGCCAGATGTCGGGGATGTTCTCCAGGGCCGCCGCCAATGTCACCAGCTTGAACACGGAGCCGGGGGTGAAAGTGGAGCTGAGGGCCCGGTTGATGAACGCGCCCTCGTAATCGGGATCGTTGGGGTCAAAGGTGATGCCCTGCTCAGGGTCCCAGGTGGGGGTGGAGACCATGCAGATGATCTCCCCGGTGCGGTAATTGTAGACCAGTACCGTGCCCTTCTTGCCCGAGAGGGCGTTATAGGCCGCGGCGCACACGTCCGCGTCCAGGGTGAGCTTCATGTTGGCCGCCTTGGCGGTGGTGCCGGTGAAAAAGGAGTAGTTCACAAAGTCCGCCCGGTACATGGACAATATGCTGGTGCCCACGTTGCCGCCCAGATCGCCCACCGCGTGCAGGCAGGCCCGGCGGATATCAGAGTCGTCGGCGTAATGGAAGCCCTCGTCGCTGGCGGTGGCCAGGACAAGGCCGTTCCTGTCCGACACGGAGCCCCGGTTCAGGACCCCGTCGGAGTAGATGCTCTGGTTGGCGTAGAAGGTGGCCCAGTCGTCTCCGTCCACGGCCAGACGATAAATGAACACGCCGGTGCCGGCGATGGTGAGGGCCACCAGAAGCAGCACCGCAAAGGCGCGGGTGGTGACTTTTCTCATGCGCGCCCTCCCCGGTAGTAGCCGTCGTCAGGCTCGTCGTAGTAGCCTTGCTCATCGTCATAGTAGCCGTCGCCGGGGTCGTCCTCCCCGTCGTCCACGCCGGCGCCGCCGGTGAAATGCTCCGGCCGTACCACGGCGAAGCTGGCGTTGGCCCGGGTGTCGCTGCCCTTGACGAAGGCCAGCAGCATCCAACAGGCCAGAAGGCTGGTGCCGCCCATGGACACGAAGGGGAAGGTGACGCCTGTGAAGGGCAAAATGTCCATGGCGCCGAATACGTTCAGGCACAGCTGCACCAGCATCATGCTCACCGCCCCGGCGGCGGCGATGCAGAAGTAGGAGGACCGGCCCGCGGAGGCGTTTTTCACCACGAAGCCCGCCAGAGCCAGCAGGGACGCCACACAGCACAGGGCCGTGATGAGCCCCAGCTCCTCGCACAGCACCGCGAACACCAGGTCCGTCTCCGCGGCGATGATGCTGATGAACCAGCCGGCCCCGGCCCCGTGGCCGAACAGGCCGCCGCTGGCCGCGGCGGTGAGGGCCCGGGACTGCTGATAGCCCCGGTAGTCCACGTCCTCCCACACGTGGCCCCAGGTCTCGAACCGGGCCACCACGTGGGGCTTCACCGTCACCACCAGCAGCACGCCCAGCACTGCCCCCGCCACGGCCAGGAACACCGTGGCGAAGCTGCCCGAGCGCATGAAAGAGATGACCAGGAACGTGACGAAGAACACCAGCGCCGTGCCGAAGTCGCCCATGAGGGCCAGAAGGCCCACGCACCCGGCGGAGAAGCCGATGTAGAATATAAGGTTCCGGTTCACGAACAGCCTATCCAGCGTGGCCGCGCCGGCGTAGATGTACAGGACCTTCACCAGCTCCGAGGGCTGGATAGTGAGGCTGCCGATGTGTATCCAGCTCCTGGCGCCGTTATCCACCGGCGCCAGCACCAGGGTCACCAGCAGCATCCCGATGGCGGCGATGAAGGCGTACAGCCGCACGGACTTGACCCGGTCCAGATTGCGTATCCACAGGCACATGAACACGTAAAGGCCGATGGCCGCGAGAAGCAGGATGATCTGCTTGAGCATGTCGTCCGGGGTCTTGGAGGCCGCCACGGACAGGCCCACGCTGGAGAGGAAGAGCGCCAGGATCTCCGGCTCGAAGCCCCGCTGGCCCGAGGCCCGCAGGACGATGAAGTAGCCCCACTGGACCGTGGCCAGTACGGCGAAGGCCATGATGACACCCAGGCCCGCGTCCGGGTCGTTGATGAGATGCTGGAGGAGCAAAATGGCCTGGAACAGGGTCAAAAACAGCAGGGTCACGGAGGGCATCACCCGCCGGCCGGGGGCGTGGCGGTATTTGAGAAGCGACGCCCGCTCCTGCTCCGTCAGGTCCACGAACCGGGCGGACACCTGGCCAAGGGTCAGCACGTCCGCGTCCTGGATGGCCGCGCCGCCCACGGGCACGGTCTCGCCGTTCACATAGGTGTTCGCCTTCTTGCCCAGGTTGTAGACCGTCCAGGAACCCTCGGGGGTGCGGATAAGGCAGGCGTGCAGCCGCTCCACGGAGGGGTCGTCCACCCGGCCGTCCACGCTCTTGGCCCGGCCCAGGATGCACTCCCAGTGGCGCAGGGGCACCATCACGTTGCCGTTGAGGTAGAGGTAGGCCCAGGTCTCCGGGTCGTACCGCTCCCGGAGCATGCTCACAATGCACCGGGCCACGATGAGCACGGCCAGGGCGGGGAGCACGTAGCGGGATATGTCGGCGATGCGGGGGGCATACTCGCCGAAGATGAACGTGACCAGTTCCACGAAAGTCTCCTTTCCAAGAGGGTGAAAAGGGCCCGGCGCGGGAAAGTTTTCCGGCCGGACCCGGAACAATCATATTGACATTATACGATATTGTAACTAAAATGTAAACTATGAAAGGCAAAACGTGGAAGGGAAAATCGGCGTTCTGGGCGGGGCTGTTCGCCGCGCTGGCCCTGGGGGGCCTGGGGCTGTATCTGCTCCATCCCGGCGGGACCCGGGCGGCGCTGTATATCGACGGGGAGCTCTATGACACCATCGATCTGGCCGCCGTGGCGGCGCCCTATGAGCGGACCATCCAGAGCGAGTGGGGCTGGAACACCATCCGGGTGAGCCACGGGGCCATCCAGGTGGTGGACGCGGACTGTCCCGGCCACGACTGCGTCCAGCAGGGGGCAATATCCGACGGGGCCATCCCCATCGTGTGCCTGCCCCACCGGCTGGTGATCGAGATAGAACAAGACGATGAGTAAGACGCGTAAGCTGGTATTCATGGCGCTGCTCACGGCGCTGGAGCTGACCATATGGGTCATCGAGGGCCAGATCCCCGCGCCCATCCCCGTGCCGGGGGTGAAACTGGGGCTGGCCAGCGTGATAACCCTCACCGCCATGGCCGCCCTGGGGCGAAAAGAGGCGGGGGTCATCCTGCTGGCCCGCATCCTGCTGGGAACGCTGTTCGCGGGAAGCCCCGCGGCGATGCTGTTCTCCCTGGCGGGCGGGGCCCTTTCCTGGGCCGTGATGGCGGCGCTCATAGGGGCGTTCCCGGAGAAGCTGATGTGGGTGGTGAGCGTGTTCGGGGCCATCGGCCACAACGCGGGGCAGCTTTTGGCGGCCCTTCTGGTGACAGGCACCCCGGGCATACTGTGGTACGGCCCGGCGCTGCTGGCGGCCGCCATCGTCACCGGTGTGTTCACCGGCCTGGGAGCCATGTACCTGACCCGGGCCCTGCGGGCCTACACGGGACGGAAATGAGAAGGAGATATTATGGGTCTTAACAGACGTCAACTGAAGAAAGAGGCCAGAACGGCCATAGGCAACGCCCGGCCCCGGCCATATTGGGTGTGTTTGGCCTATATGCTCATCGGCACGCTGCTGAGCGTGCTGACCATGAGTCTGGACGGCAGCATCGAGGCCTACAAGCAGATGTTCCTGTCCGTCCGGGCGGGCATACCCACCCTCGTGCAGCCAAGGCCCGTAGCAGGCGCCATGGGCTGGGTGCTGGACGTGGCGCTGCAGGTCATGGGCGCGGTGCTGGCCGTGGGCTTCGTGATCTACGCCATGCGCCTGTGGCGGCATGTCCGCGCCGGCGTGGGGGACCTGTTCGACGGGTTCGGAGTGTTCTTCCGGGCGGTGTGGATCCAGTTTCTGCCCTCGCTGCTGGTGGGGCTGTGGTCCATGATATACGCCTTTCCCGCCGCCACGCTCGTGGTCATGACGGGCCAGAGCTGGTGGATGATCGCGCTGCTGCCCCTGATGGCGCCGGCCATCATGGCGGCCTACTCCTACCGGCTGGCCGCATACGTGATGCTGGACCACCCCGAGATGGGGTGCTTCCAGTGCGTGACCCAGAGCAAGTATATGATGCAGGGCCGCCGGTGGGAGCTTTTCAAGCTGGATATGAGCTTCCTGGGCTGGGCGCTTCTGTGCTGCGTCCCGGTGATCGGGTGGCTTTTGGCCCTGTGGGTGTATGTTTACGTCCAGGTGACGGAGGCCGGATATTATGAGAAGGCGGCCGCCCAGGCCATGCCCGGCTGGGTGCCGCCGGAGCCGCCGCCGGTGTGAGCCTATGAAAAAGCAGCAGACGGCGGCGCCGCTGCTGCTTTTTCTGTCAGAACTCCGAGGAGTAGGCCCGGAACTGGGTGGGTTTCGGCCGGTATCGTATACCCGAGACGATGCCCATGGCGGCAAACATGGTGACGAGGGACGAGCCGCCGTAGCTGAAGAAGGGGAGCGTCAGGCCGATGACCGGGGTGAGCCCGGTGCACATGCCCACGCTGTTGAACAGCTGGAAGCAGATCACGGCCGCCATGCCGATGCACACCAGCATGCCGAAGGTGCTGTGGCAGCGCACGCCCACGTACACGCACCGGATGATGATGGCTGTGAGCAGCAATATGACCACGATGCAGCCGATCATGCCCATCTCCTCGCCGATGCAGGCGAAGATGTAGTCGGCGTGCTTGCTTCGCAGGCCGCCC
>CANRNF010000064.1 GCA_947631865.1 uncultured Oscillospiraceae bacterium
ACGGCGGTGATGGCACCGGCGTCGCGGGCCTTGAAAAAGATCATGTACTTGGGCGGCGTCTCGCTGGCGTCCTTCTGCACGGCGTAATCCACCTTGTACTTCCGGGCGATGCGGTCAAACTGCTTCATATCCGGGTCCGTAAGCTCCACGTTGGTAAGCTCCTGACCTTGGCGGGTGAGCTGCTTTACGGTCTGCTTGCCCTTGTGAACGACGGGACCAGCCCTGCTCTGGACTCCCTTGATGTTTCGCCGGTGGGCCATGTAGCGGTCTATGGCCCGTTGCATGGTGCGCCCGGTGAACTTGGCGCTGTTGACCATGAGGGTCAACGTCTTGTTCTCTACTTCTTCCTGAATGGTTATCACCCCACAGCATAGTTGTCTGGATAATTGGTCCAGCAGAAATAGGTATCGTTGTTCAAATCATCATCGTGGTATGTGTATGCAACGCCGCTGCCCTGGGGAAACAGGGCCTGGAACACGATGGACGGGTCATAGAAAATGCGCTCACCCTCCAGCAGCCGCAGGGCCAACCGGACATATCGCTCTGAGGGAAGATAGTCCTCCCAGCCCTCAGACCATACAGGTTCGTACTGCATGGGGTCCGTCTGGTAGAGGACTTCCCGGATGGTGTTCGGGAACTCTGGTGAGGCGACGCGGTTGAGGACCACTTCGCCTATGGCCATAATGCCTTGATCCGTCCAATTGGGGCCGCACTCCCAGGCGATTATCTTTGCCAGCAGATAGAGATCCTCGTACTTGATGGTTCCACCTAGGGCGTACTCTGCATCCAGACCACCATGGTTGTCGGCGTGGCATACGGCATTGACCATGACCTCCCGCCAATCGATAGGCTTCGGCGTGGCCGTGGGTATTGGTGTGGGCGCCGGGGTGGCCACCACTTCCGAAGGCCGGGAATGTGCGGCGAAGGATGAGGATATGAAAAGGGCGGCCATGATAAGAATGGCCGCTAGCGTCTTGAATACTGTCGTAATGTTCATAGGTCACAATTCATACACCGGGATCTCGGATTCATAGCAGGGACCGCACATATTCAGCAGATTCGCGGAGAAATTCTCCAGGTCCAGGGACATATCGCTCTCCCAGGGTTCACAGTCCTTGCTGGTGCGGTATTCGCAGGAATACTCCTTATCCCCCCAGGAAACGGCCACGCGGATCACCGGCACGAAAGTCATATCCTCCAACAGCCACAGCTCATAGTAGCGGGAGGCGGTGGTGACTTCCTCCATGCTGACCTGATCCATTTCTTCATAGAGACAGACGGCCTCCTGGTTGAACAGGTCCGGCCCGCGGTAGTTGAAGGACTTGGGGAGTTTCCCCTGGGTGGTAAAGGCATACACCGGCCCCATCTTATGCCGGACCACCTGTGCCAGAGAGTGAAAGTCAATGCTGCCCAGCATTTCCTCTACTTCGTCAGGATCATAGGTACATACAGCGCCATGTGTGCGAAAAAGGTCGGTGACGGCCTTCTCCAGAGCGTCAATAGAAAACATGGTTTATCCTCCTCGCATAATAAGTTTGATTTTGGGTATGAAGCCGGGACAGTTCCCCGGCGCGGGTCACAGTTCGTAGGTGGGGTACTCTCCCGTGAGCACCTGTTCGCACATAAAATTGAAGCCAGCCAGAATCTTGCTCAGGTCCAACTCCAGGCCGCAATGCCAGGGATCGTGTTCCTTGACCACGCGGTATTCAGAGTAGTAGGCTTCGCCGCCGTCAATGCTGATGAGCGTGACGGGCTTAACAGACATATCCTCCAGCAGCCACAGCTCCACGGTGTAGTCGATAAGGGCGGGGCCTATGCTGACCTCCACCGGCTCCTCGTACAGATAAACGGCATTCATGCCGAACAGATCGGGGCCGCGGTAAGTGACCTTTTTATTTGCTTTAGCATCAAGGGAATAGGCATGGATGGTCATCATCGCGTGCCAGATCCCCTGGTAGAGCGTTGTGAAATCAATGTCGTCCAGCATTTCTTCCACTTCATCCGTCGTGTAGCCATTGGCTATCCCTCCGCGGAAAAGGGTAGTGATAGCGGCGCGCAGTTCCTCAACTGAAAACATAGAAAAGCTCCCTCTCTATTAGATTGGTATGAAAATAGCCGGGACGGTCCCGGCGCACACGGTATGGAGTTGTTATCGCTCCTGGTTCTGCTGCCGCCTGCGCTGCCACTGTGCCAGCAGCCGGAAGATCACGTCCTCCACCTGGCGGGGCGTGTAGGTGCTGGGGAAGTATTTGGAGATCTTCTTCCACGGGAGGGTAATATTCGTGCCCTCCGGCTTTTTCTGTTCCGACATGACCTTGAGCATGGTGTCCTCGTTGAGCTTGCCGAACTTGCTTAACTGGCGCATCCGCTGGGCCTGGGACAGCGAGGGCGTGGCCTGTTCGCTGTCAATCGTCTCCACCAACAGCGCCTGCTCGTCCGGCTTGAGATAGGAGATCTCCACGGCGGGGGTCAGGCCGATCTTCTGCTCGTCCACCATCTGCTGTAAGGGCGGGGCAAGCTCCGTCAGCCGGATGTACCGCTGTACCTGGGACCGGCTGGATTGAGCGTCCTCCGCGACCTTCTCAATGGACCATTTTTCAAGCGGTTTCGACTTCTGCCCAGGTTGGGCAGAAATTAAATCCGTTCTCTTGCCCTGATGTTTGATTGCCTCCATTTTCATCTTATAAGCCTTGGCCTTTTCGCTGGGCAGGATGTTCTCCCGCTGGATGTTGGAATCCACCATGAAGATGATCGCCTCGTCATCGTCCAGGTGCCGGACGATGGCGGGGACCTCCTCCATCCCCAGCAGTTCGGCGGCGTGTTTGCGCCGGTGGCCGGACACGATCTGGTAACATCCCTCCGGGCTGGGCCGCACGATGAGCGGCATGAGGATACCTGACTGCCGGACGCTCTCTGTGGTGTCCCGCATGGCGTCGTCATCCCGCACGGAAAAGGGGTGGTCGGGAAAGGGATATAATTCAGAGAGCGGGAGCATCACCACGCTTTCTATGACCGGGAGATGTCGGCTGTTGGCCGTTTTCGCTTTTTCCATCATGTTTCCTCCAGAAAAACAATTCTTATGAAGGGACACGCTCACAGTAAACGACGTATCTGTACAGCCCGCCGGAGGCGTAGGGGTGGCACGTCAGCAGGGTGAGCATATCCCGCCCCGGCTGGATGAGTATCTCGTCGATGTCGTCCGGGTCTATGACTTTAACTTCCGACACGCGATAGGTGAGCGTTTCCCACAGGTTTGTGATATGCACTTCATCCCCGACTTTGAGGATGTCGATGTAACGGAAATAAGGCGCACCGTACCAGCCCCGGTGGGCGGCAATTACGCAGTTGGTATTTTCGCCGCCTATGGGGAGGCTTGTCTGTGACAGGTGGACAGCGCCCGCGGCCATATTGTCGTAGGTCGCGCCCAGGTAGATGGGTAGCTCCACGTTCATGGCGGGAATGTTTATCACGCCGATGGTGTTGCTCTCCACGCCGTAGGACACAAGATCAAAGGACGGCTGCTGATAGGACCATGCGTCGCACAGACCGGATTGGCCGGTGGCATAGATGTCCTCGTTATATCCCTGCATGGCGGCGTAAAGCTCCTGATAAGTGGGAACCGGCGTTGTGTCGGGAGCATCCGCATAGTCAATGGAGACGTTATACGGCTCTGATACATCCGTGTTCCCAGCCTCGGCCAGTTCAAAGAAATCGCTCACGGCGGCATGGGCCTCGTAGCCCAGGCGCAGGCCGACGAGCTGCGGCCAGAAGCAGATCACCAAGCCAGCGGTGAACACCAGCAGCAGAATGGTCAGCAAAATGGCCCTAACGCATCTCATGTTTGTACCTCCTCGGTGGACGGCATAGGCGGTAGATACGCCAGATGAGTACCGGCACGACCACGCCGCCCAGCAGGATGGTCAGCCCGACGAGTATGCTCTGGATGTACTGCACCCGCCAAGCGGAGGGCGCGGCGGCAGCGGCGGTTTCGGCCAATTCTTCCGTTTCTTGCACAAATGGGACCTGACGGCCTCTCACCAGCAGCCGGTGGGAGTTGACCCCAAAAGGCGTACAGGTGATGAGCGTGGTGTGGTCCTCGCCGTACAGGATACCTAGGGAAGTTGTATCCTCCGGCTCCACCACAAGGATCTGATCGACCTCATAGGCCAGCGTCTCGCCCAGGATGGAGAGATAGAACTTGTCCCCGACCTGAAGCTGCTCCAGATCGGAGAACATCCGCTGCGAGGCAAGGCCGGAATGGGCGGCCAGCACGGTATGGGTGCTGTTGCCGCCCACCGGCAGGGACGAACCGGGCATGTGGCCCACGCCCGCCTCCAGCGTCTCGCCCTCTACGCCGTGGTAGATGGGCAGCACGATGTCGATGGCCGGGATGCGGATATAACCCATGATGCCATCGCCGTTCAGGTTGAGCAGTTCGTCATACCCGGATTCCGGGGTGTTCAGGTAGAGCGCCGCGTCGGGGCCGTCCATGGGGACGGCCCGGTTTGCTATACGGCGGTTGTAGTCCTGGGCCTGCTGCCATGCCGTGACGCGGGTGGTATCATCCAGATCGGACACCGCGGCCACATAGTCGCTCATGGCCGTGGACTGATACTTCTCGGCCAGAAAATTGCTTGCCAGCGGGTACAGCGTCAGGCATAATGCGAACAGGAACGCCAGGACACACAGGGCGATCTTTACGCCCTTCATCTGCGATTACGCTTCGCGGGACGGCGGCGGCACAGGAGCACGATGAGCATCGCGGCCCCGGCCATGACCAGGATGCCCACGGAAGTGTAGATCAGCATACTGTAAGAGCCGGTCTGCGGCAGGGTGAAGCCTTTGACATTCACCACCTTGAAGGGGACCAGCGCATGAACGGAGTTGCCATCCGGGGACATATCCACGCTGTTGCCGTCGATGGCGGCGGAGGCGGTCAGCAGGGGCTTGTGGCACTTCTCGCAGATCTCGCCCTCGGCGGTGGTGATAACCACCTTGATGTTCTCTTTCAGCAGCACATAGCCATCGTCCGTAGCCTCCTCGGTGATGGAGTAAGTATCGTCCTCAAGGCCCTTGATGATGATCTTGCCCGCCTCGGTGGGGACGAACACGGTGGCGCTGTCCTTATCGGCGGCGTGGCCGGTCACATAGTAGATGCCGTCCTTCAGCTCGGCCTGGACGTAGTAATCGTCCGTGTCGTTGTGGACGGTCATTTTGACCTCGCTCATGCGGCCCGCGCCATCGGAAAACTCTTTGGTCAGGTCGATGCCGTAGGTGTAGACGTGGCAATCGTCATCCAGCACATCGTAGTATTCATCGCTGGTGCGCCGCCATGTGAGCTGCACATCGTTGGGGTTGCCGGTATCGCCATAGACCACAGTGGCGTCGCTGTTGACGGTGGCGGCGTAGGTGATACGCATGGTGCAGCCGGAGTAGCCCCGCTGGGACCCGGTGGTGCCGTGGACGCTCTGGCTCTCGTTGATCTCACTCAGGCCGGTGGCGGTCATGTTGATGGTCATGGTGGAAGTGCCGTCGCCCTGATTGGCGTAGGAGACGGCGAACTTCTGGTCGCTCAGATTCCAGGTGGCGATAAGATTGGTGCAGGCGGTGTCCCGGAAAAACTCGATCTTCACATCGTCCCGGTTATATTCGATGCCCTGGGAGAGCGTATCCACGAAGGTGTACTCGGTGAGGAAGGAGGCGGCGCTGGTGATGGTGGGCAGCGTGGAGATGATCTGGTAGTCCACCACATCTCCGTCCGAAGCGGTGCCGGTATGGTCGAAACCGTCCTCAATGTCGCTGACGGAGCCGTTGTTTTTGCCGGTGTCGTTCTTGTTTTCCCGCAGGGTCTTTTCCAGCGTGGGCATCCCGGTGTTGTTCTTGGGGTACACGGTCACATCGTAATTCCATTCGTTGCCGTCTATGGTGGTCATGGGCAGAGAAACCAGGAAGGGGTCCGTGGTGCAAGTCACCATATCGGGCACGGAAGTCTCCACCAGCAGATAGAGGCCCAGGGGGAGGCCGGACACGGAGGTGTGGCCGTATTCGTCCGTTTCAGACATCACGGTCCCGCCGTTGGCGGTCAGATAGCTCTCCAGCGCATCCTTGGTGGAGGTGGCGTTGGTATCCAGCGCCTTGGCCAGCGCGGAGATCAGCACGTCGGACACGAAGTAGTAGGTATTGACGGTATCGCTGACGCGCTCGGAGTGGTGGGCGTTGGCGTAGGACAGGCCGATGTCGCTGAGAAACTGCGCCGTGCTGTCATTGGCGGTCATGCCGTACAGCACCATCGTCTTATACACGCCGTTTCCCTCGTCCTGAGAATAGGTGGTGATGTCCGCGATCTTGAGGTAGGAAAACTCCACACCCCGGATGGCGTAGCCGTAGGCGGTGTTGTTGGTGCCGGAATTGTTGGTGAAGGACGTATTGCCCAGGACGGCGGTCACGGCGCTGTCATACTGGCCGTTGGAAACATAGTCGGAGGTGCTCCACACGCCGTCCGCCTCGGCGCGGGTCAGATCGTACTTATAGATATTGAGAGAGGCGGTTTTACTGGTGTCAATGGTAGCGCCGGTGGCAAAGGCGGTCACGGCCAGAGACAGGGCCAGTGTGAGGGCCATCATGAGGCAGAGAGCCTTTTTCAGAAACTTCATTTCGCGTTTCTCCTTTTTGATTTTTTGGTAAAGAAAATCCCCGCGCACCCGGCCAGTCCTGTGAGGACGGTGCCGATGGTCACGGGGTCAAAGCCGGGAGCGCCGGTATGGGGCAGCTCGGTGATGCGGTTGTCGGTGACGGTATAGGAGATGTCGTAGATGAGATCGTCCCGCCCCTCCACGGGAAGGGTCCCGGTGTAAACGGGGTCTTTCAGCAGCTCCATCCCGGCCGGCGCTTTGGTTTCTGTCAGCCGGTACTGTATTTCTCCGTCCGCCCGGAGGCCGGAGAAGGTCACGGTGCCGTCGCTGCCGGTGGTGAGCCTGCCGTTGACAAGGCCGGGGCTGGTGCAGAAGCCGGTCTTGACAGGCGGCGTATCAGGCCGGGATTCAACGGGCTTCCAGCTCCGTCCGTCCGTGGACCATTCCAGCAGATACTCCGCGCCGGAGAGAGCGTTGCCTCTGGTGTCGTTCTTGTGAACGGTGATGGAGCCAGGGATGCGGGTATCGTCGCGGGTATGCGTGATGGTCACGCCGTCCTCCACAATGGCGAAGTCATATATGTTCTCGTCCAGTTGAAAGTATTTTGGCGCGGTCACTTCCTGATAGGTGTACTCGCCGTACTGAAGGTCCGGGAACGTGGCCTTGCCGTCCGGCCCGGTAGTCACTTCCGCGACAGTCTCTCCGTTCTCGTCATACACGCGGAACGTGGCCCCCTCCAGCGGGCGCTGATCTTCCTCGTCCTGTTTGACGATGAGCAAAGCGCCCTTGATGATCCGCTCCGGCACAGACAGGTCCAAGCTGTTGTCGGCTATGGTGAAGTCGCCCGGTTCCGCGCCGATCTCATACACGGTGGGGTCCACGGTGTAGCCGGGGCTGGCGGTGATCTCCCGGATCGTCCAGCCGGAGCCGCACACATAATAATCCGTGGTGAAAGAGTGGTTTTGATCCGTGGTGTAGGTGTCCTGCAACTGGCCGTCCTTGTAGACGCCGTACATGGCCCCCGTCAGCGTTGCGTCACCATACCGGGCTATATCGCCCTCTGCGTCCTCCTTCACCACGGTTATGCGCCATTTTTTGAGAGTGTTTTTGAAATTGACGGTGGTGGTCTTGTCATATTCCACCGTGACGGTCTGCGAGGGCTGATCGCACACATAGCTCTCCGAAACCTGTTCCGTCACGGTATAGGTGCCGGGGACAAGGCCGGGGACAGTAATAGTGCCGTCTGTTCCGCTGGTGACGGTCTGATCCACAGAGCCGCCCTTGACCGTGAACGTGATCCCGCTGACGTTGCCATCGTCCGAGGTCTTGACGATTTTAATATTGCCGGTCTTGAGCTTGTTGTTAAAGATCACGGTTGCCGTCTGATCGTATTTGACGGTGACGGACTGAGAGGCATTGTCGCACACATAGCCGTCCGGGACCTTCTCCGTGACCGTGTAAGTTCCCGGTTTCAGGCCCTTTTCGATGATGGTGCCGTCCGTGCCGGAGATCACGGTCTTATTGACCCCATTGCCGGTAATGGTGAACTGGATGCCGCTGACCTTGCCATCGTCGCTTTTCTTGATGATCTTCAAATCGCCGGTTTTCAGGCTGTTGTAGAAATTGACCGTCGCGGTCTGGTCGTACTGGACGGTGACAGTCTGTGAGGCGGCGCTGCTGGAATACCCAGCGGGGACCGTTTCCGTCACGGTGTAAGTACCCGGTTTCAAGCCGGGGACGGTGATGGAGCCATCCGAACCGGTTACAACGGACTGGCTGACGCCGTTGCCGTCAATGGTAAAAGTGATCCCGCTGACCTTGCCATCCTCCGAGGTCTTGACGATCTTCAAACTGCCGGTTTTCAGGCTGTTGTGGAAGTAGACCGTGGCGGTCTGGCCGTTCGCCACGGTGACGGTCTGTGAGGCGGCGCTGTTGGTATAGCCCGCGGGGACCGTCTCCGTCACGGTATAAGTACCGGCTGTCAGGCCCTCAATGGTGAAAGTGCCGTCCCAGCCAGTGGTGACGGTCTGGTTGACGCTTCCACCCTGGATGGTGAACGTGATCCCGCTGACGTTGCCGTCATCCGATGTTTTTACGATCTTCAAGTTGCCCTTTGAGGTGTCGTTGAAGGTCAGGTGATACCACTCAGCCGGTTTGGAGGACTTGGCCCCGGCGTTTGCCATGTACTCAGCCGTAGAGATCTCCGGCCCCCGGTCATTTCCGACGTGGATGATAAAATGATAGGTGCCGAGGCTGGTCCCGCTGGTGCGGTAGAGGGTATAGGTCCCAGCATACACCGCCAGGTGCATCCAAGTCCCACTGTCGTTCTTAAAGGCGATGATGTCGCCGGGAACCAAGTTGGCATAGGCGGTGCTGGCATTGGTGTACCTCGTCACGCCGCTGCTGGGGTTGGAGGAAAGAGTGGTCAATGCGCTCACCCAGGTGGACACGACACGGACGCTGGTGCCGACGTTACCCAGCGCGGTAGAGATGGCGGACGTGTCTACGCCCTCAATATTCCGAAGGTAGTTGTTGATGTAATAGTTGACGAATGAGGCGCAGACAAGGCCGTTGCTCTCAAAGTAGGCGATATTCGGCGCTTTCCCCGTTGGAGTGCTGCCGTTTGATACCGTCTCGTCGCCGTTGGGATATTCGCCGTAGCCGATGTTTGACAGTACGCTGGAATCGTTGGTCAGCAGGCTGCCGCTGATATACTCATACTTATAAAGCCGGTTGTTGTCTTTCAGCTTCTGCACGTTGAAGCCCGTATAGGCCAGAGCGCGGAGAATACTGTTGTCCCACATGGAATCCGGGATGCTGCCCTGGGCCATTAGTACAATACCGTTGGAATCGTCCTCGTCGAACTCCGGCGGGAAGAAGTTGTCCACCGGCTCACCGTAGGGGTAAGGGTTGGAGGGGTCCAGAGGATCATAGCCGGAGATGGGGTCCGGGAGGATATTCCGGCCAACACGCTGCTGGGCCTCCGGGGTGGGGGAAGGCTCCTCCGTTGCCTCCGGGACCGCCGTGGCCTCCGGGTCCGGCGTGGCGTCCTGATCGGGCGTTTCCACCGGGACCGCCGTTTCTTCCGGCTCGGCTGTCGGCTCCGGGGATGGTGCGCCGTCCTCGCCCTCCGGTTCAACGGACGGAGGAACGTCCTGTTCGCCGTCAGGCTCGTCGGTGGGAGGTGAGGCGTCCGGCTGTTCCGTTTCCTCCGGGACCGGCGACAGTGCGGGATTATCTGCGGGGGCATCTTCCGACTGCTCGGATTCTTCTGCCTCCGGCGCTTCTGTTGACATGGCGGAAATGTCCCCGTCCGCCTCTGGGGGAGGATCGGACAAAGATGTGATTTCTTCCCCGTTCTCGCCGGGGGCGGCCTCCGGGTCAGATGTGATCTCAGCGATCTCCCCGCTGGGGTCCTCAGTGATGACCGTCTCACCCCCGGAGGCAAACGCGCCCAAGGGGAACAGTCCAAGCACCAGAACCACGACAAGCAGGAGAGGAATGACGCGCTTTATAGTTTTCAATTTGTAACCTCCATGCGCTCAAAAATGTGTTATGATGGAATGGAAAAAGACAGGAACAGGCGAGGCTGTTTCCGCATTGCCGCCAAGGGCAAAATGGGCATAAAAAATCGGCGCTCCAAGTGAGGAACGCCGTTGTTACGGGATTGAAAATCCGCTTTTTGATGTAAATATCGCTGTGTTGCTGCCCGCAAACCCTTGAAAACAGGGACTTTTTCAAAAAATACTATAACGTCACTCGGACCAAAAATCAGGGAACAACATTAGTTGTTCCCTGATTTTTTATTCATGGACGCAGAACCAACAGCCGCTGGGCCGCCGCGGCGCATTTCGGGTCGTGTTTTCTGCATTTCGGGACACATCCATTGACGGCCGCCTGGCCTTGCGCTTTGGGCCGGCAGCGGGTATAATGGAAAAACACCGAACGACCGGGAGGTACACTATGAAGCTTCAGTTCGACACTGGCCGTCCCTATGCGCTGGCGCTGGAGGGCGGCGGCGCCCGCGGCGCTTACCAGATCGGCGCGTGGAAGGCGCTGGAGGAGGCGGGCTTGAACATCGCCGCCGTGGCGGGCACGTCTGTGGGAGCCCTCAACGGCGCGCTCATCACTATGGGCGACCATGCCAAGGCCGAGGAGGTCTGGGCCACCATCCGCTACTCCGAGGTCATGGACGTGGACGACGAGGAGATGAGCGGCCTTTTAAAGGGCGAGCTGCGGGAGCTGGACCTGAGAAGCGTCGTGGACAAGATCGGCGCCGTCATCCGCAACCGGGGTCTGGACGTGACGCCGCTGCGGAACTGGATCAAGGAGCTGGTGGACCCGGAGATCATCCGCGCCGCCGCCCGGGAGCTCTATATCGTCACGTTCTCCGTCTCCGACCAGAAGGAGCTGGAGCTGCGGGCCAAGGACCTGGACGACAACACGCTGTACGACATGCTCCTGGCAAGCGCCTACCTGCCCGCGTTCCGGGCCGAGCGGATGGAGGGCAAGCTCTACGCCGACGGCGGACTGCGGGATGTGCTGCCCCTGCACGTGCTCATCGAAAATGGCTGCACGGACATCATCGCCATGCGCCTTTACGGCCCCGGCATCATGCGCCCCGTGCGCATCCCCGAGGGCACAGCGGTGCACACCCTGGCCCCCAGGGATAAGGATGAGCTGGGCGGCATTTTGGAGTTCGAAGCGGAGCAGAGCAAGCATAACCTGCGCCTGGGCTACTACGACGCCATGCGCATGCTCTATGGGCTGCTGGGAACGCACTATTACATCGACGGCCAGTGGAGCGAGGATGAGGCCCGGCAGTTTCTCTGTGCCGCGGTGCAGCGCTCCCCGGTGGGGCAGGACGCGTCCCTTCGGGAGATACACGAAAAGCGCCTGCCTGTCCTGGCGAAGAAGCTGGACGCAGAGGATGGCGGCTACCGGGAGCTGGCGGCGGCGCTGCTGGACGCCTCGGCGGCGCGCCGGAAGGCGGACCTCTGGCGGGTCTATACCGAGGAGGAGCTGCTGGCCGGCCTGGGCAACGAGGCCGTGGACCAGTGTCTCGCGGAGCTGTAAAGCATAAATAAACACATCGTGACCGCGAAGCATGCTTTGCGGTCACGTTTTTATCACACCCATCTCGCCGAAAAACCAGGAGCCGGCGAAGACGCCGGTGACGTCCGACTCCCCATACCAGTTCATCGACGAGGCGATACAAAAGAGCATCCCGGCGCCGGTCTCCTCCGAAATGAGTCACACTCAAGCCGCCTGGTCGGTTGCAAGCGCCCTCGCTAGGGCTTCGTTTCGCTACCAACCCGTTTCGGGGACGGAAGGCACGAAAAAGGACACGTTTTCGCGTATCCATTTTAGTAAAAAACAAGCGTCGATCCACTTCAATGATGAGAGCAGCCTTGATATTATGGCCATATCATGGTATAATAAGGCCACTTTAAGGAGGTGCCGGTATGCCCCATATCATTCCTATAAAAGACCTGAAAGACACCGCTTCTATTTCCAGAATGTGCCAGGAATCCAATGATCCGGTGTATATCACAAAGAACGGCTATGGCGACATGGTCATTATGAGCATGAAGGCCTATGAGGAAAAGATGCTGATGCTGGATGTCTTTACAAGGCTGGCTCAGGCAGAGGATGATCTTCAAAGCGGTCAGGTCAAGGACGCGCGGACTGCTTTGAAGGCGTTGCGCGAAAAGTACGATGTATAAGGTGATAATCAGTGATGCCGCCGATGCGGATTTAGATGAGATCATTGGGTATATCGCGACTGTGCTCGCCAATCCCCAGGCCGCTGCTTCTTTGGCGGACAAAATCGCCGCGTGCTATGACGATTTGTCGCGCACGCCATATATGTACGGCCAGTGTCAGAATTTGAGATTACAGGCCCTTGGTTATCGACGTGTCGGCATTCAAAACTATATCATGGTGTACCGTGTTGACGAAGAGAGCAAAACCGTCTATATTCTCCGCTTCTTCTACGGCCCCAGCGACTATGAGCGCCTGCTCTGACTGCATTTTGAGAAAAGCAAGCGCATGGTGGGAGCATTGCATCGATGCCCCTGCCCTGTTCTGATATGATCCGATAAAAGTTCCGGCCCGGGAGCGAAGCTTCCGGGCCGCTGGTCCGAGTGAACCTGCTATGCCGCGCAAGCGACGGCATAGCCGTGCGGCGAAATGGCCCCACTCGCTCCCGGCTTACGCCGGAACCGCTCGGGGATGCCACCAGGCCGCAGGTCCTCACCCCAAGCAAAACGCGGGGGTGGCCTCCCTGGCCACCCCCGCGCTGTGCCTAATAACACTGATTTGGATACGAACCCTCGGGGGGTGAAATCTTCTCCCAGGGGGGTGAAAAAACAGCGGAGGGGGGTGAAGATTCGGCCCAGGGGGGGGGTGAAGCAAATCAGCAGGGGGTGAAGCACCCCGGCCACGCCCGACCAATCAAGCGTCAAGGATCTTCGTTGGCCTCGACGATGCCAAACTCAATCAAGATGTTCTCAGGCGCATTTGGTGGGGAAACCACGCCCATCATAATATAGTCATACAGACCCGCCAACTTTTCTTCGGAGATTTCCTCCGGCTCATCTGCCCAGGTCTGGCACTTCGCATACTCCGGCGAGTTGGACAGCTCATCGTTCACGGCGCGGATGAGAGCAGGCGTCACATCGAAAATGTCATCACCATATTCGACCGCCACAAGGCTGTGGAGTTCAACGTGCTCGTCCAAGGTTCCCAATGAACGAAACAACATATACTTCATTTTAGCCCCTCCTAGCACCGCTCTATAACATCAACGATGCCCTATCCGAATCACAGTGTACTACATACAAGTGTTCTCGTCAACTGCCTACAGAATGAGGTCATTTCCCCAGCGCGTCATCCAGCGCCATACTTCTTCTGGTAGCCTAGCGGATCGCTTTTCCATTCAAGGTATCTCTCCCGGAGGCATCTTCCGCAAGGACGATATCCGGCGGCAATGGCCGTTTGTTCATCGGCAAAAAACACCCTGCCCACCTCATAGCTTCCCGGATGGGCCTTTATTGTGGACAGGGCGGCAGGGCAGTCAAGGCGACCATATATTTTTGCCTTGCTGTTGCCCCCATAGGTTCCAGGCATCGTGGAGGTGTAGAACTCTCCATCAGCCCCGAGTAGCTTATACTCTTTCATCTTTCCCTCCAGCATTTTATTCTCCTTTATCGTTCCCTCACAGACCAGACGGTCACCACAAATCAGGCTGTCATCCGCAACCATAACCTATGCCAACAGCTATATCTGCTGCCGGTTCATTTTCTGCAAATGCCCTGTCAATCAAGATGGCGCTTCTGCTCACGATCTTGTCCGCCTCTTCGACTGAATAGTGCCAGCCACTCAGGGTCAGATACTTTCGTATGTCGGCCTTATACTCTTCGATGCTTGTATAATCCTTGAACACATCGCAGTCCATCATGAACTTGCTCTCTTCCTCATTCATCGAACAATTATCCCTCCTGCACCCGGTGAGCGTCTGTGTTCCTTATTTCTTCTGAAGTTTGCTGATAGAACCAGCCATCTCAGCTACATTCGCAAAATCGATCAACGCTTGAATCGCGTCAAAGCAGGCATTCAGATCCTCCTCGGGTGTTCCCGCAAAGGGCTCTTTCACCCTCAACTTCGGAACCACGATCCGTATTGATCCTGCCATACTGGTCTTAACAGCCAAAGCGCCAGGAACCCCATGCTCTCGGAGCCATCCAGCAATCCCCTCTAGGGTAGCCATTTCGCCCGCCGCATTGGAGAAAGTGAGATCAACATATCCCTCCTGCATTTTGTGGTACAGATACACAGTCCCCAACCGTGTGGGATAGTGGGGCCACCAGCCATTTGACGTTTCCTTTGTGGTGCAGTTCAGAGTTGGATAATACCTCTTCTGGTATTCCTTGTACTGCACAAAGAAGGAGTTCATATTCTGGTCCAACGCTGTTGACGGTGGCCTCTTTGCTTTCTTTATGGCTTGGGCAAGCTGTTGGCACCGCAAAATGCTGATTGGGTCATCCTTTTCGCTGTAATACTGCAGAAAGGTCTCATACGAGATAAAGTGGTCATACTTCTGTGCTTCTTCATTTATCTCGTGGTATTTCTCCGGGCTAAAAAGGAACACCACATAATCGGAGAACTTTCCGTGTTTCACACCCCATTCCCCGCGCTTTATGTATCGCTTATACTGGTCCGGCATCGCCTGTGCGTCCACTTTGTCCTCGATGAGGATACCATAGCGTTGCCCCGATATTTCCACGACGAAATAAATGTCGGTCTCGCCCAAATCGCCTATGGATTGTGACAGCTCTGCTTTCACGATGGAAGGAGTGCCTTTATCAAGCTCTGCCTCGCGTAGAACCAGGTCCACAAAGCCAGGGTCTGTCATAAATGCTTGCATGAACAGCAGGTCCATATCACGTTCGTGTACTCTGTTGAGGTCACACTGGATCATCGTTATCCCCCCTATGGCTCATTTTCAGTCAGGTTATCCGTTCATATCACGAGAGTTTGCTTCTTCGATGACCTCGCCTGAAGCCTCATTCACAAACTTCACGCAAATGTTGTCCACGCTATTCCCGGCGAAAGCATTATACATCCCACCGGCAAAGTAAAGGGCCACTGTGGAGAACGACTCCGTGAGATTCAGTTCCGTGCTGGTCGTCACCACGGTGAACTCGGTGAAGTCATCATTGTGATCGATGGACACGAAGTTTGTCCCCTCATCGCCAATCAGTCCATCGAAGGTTTCCTGGAACGAGTCAGCGAGGCCAGACATCATTTCATCGTGCTGCTTTTTGGACATCTCCATGGTCACGGAGCCGTCCTCATTCAGCTTTGCAGATTTACATTCTCCGGCAGCCACATCTGCGTCCAGCTCATCCTGCGTCATATCCTCCGCAAATGCTCATGTACGGTAAAGTATCACAAGAAAATTATGTCGAATTGACAGCCGCCTCCGCTATACCGAATAAGG
>CANRNF010000065.1 GCA_947631865.1 uncultured Oscillospiraceae bacterium
AATGTGCTAATTGACACTTTGTAACTCGGTTACTATTGATCCAGCTTGGATACCCGGAAACTTACATTTGAATTATACCACAGGGCTCCGGCAGAAGTCAACGGGAACCCGCAAGACCCAAATTGAACTTAACACCCGCTGATCGCGCAGATTACTGGCTCACGATCCCTGCCTTGATGGGAAACTGAGGGTCGGCCTTCGTCATGGCCAGCAGACGGCAGGCAGCACCCTCCGGGTGATTGCGTCCAGCCTCCCAAGCCTCCACAGTCTTTACACTGACACCCATATACTGAGCAAAGACTGCCTGCGAGAATCCGGTATTGTTCCGAATGGACTTGATCTCCGCAGGATCATAGTGGGCAACAGGTTCCACCGACAGTTTACGGACGTCCGCCTTCAGAGTGCCACGCTCAAAGGCTATGGCTTCTTCCAGCCCAGATTTGATCTGTTCATAAACACTCATGTTCATAACCCCCTGTTCAGTTCAGCTTCAAGGATCTCCACCAGCTTCTTCAGCTCGTTTCGCTCCGCCTTTGTCAGATTGTCCTTCTCATTTTTAGAATATGCGGTCAGAAGATACAACTTTTCATATACCAAGAAGTCCACATAAATGACACGCACACTCCCGCTTTTACCTCGATCCTCAAGGGCAAAGCGCATTTTGCGTACTCCGCCCGTCCCTTGCATCACTTTTCCGACCAGTGGATCCGAAAGCAGCTCCTCCTGAAGCCTGCGCAGGTCCTTATCCGTCAATTCAAGCTCTTTCCAAGCTTTCTGAAATGACGGCAACTCAACAAATGCTCGCGTCAATCATCTCACCACCCACCATCATAATACCCTATTTAATAGGGTATGTCAATCCCTGTATACTTCATGAGAGCGGCTCCTTTTGCGACAGGACTACGCCTGCATCGGTCACTGGACGCCTCCGATGACTTCAATCGCATAGGAAGCACAAAGATAATCGATCCCACCTTTTTTATAGATGGGCGTCCTATCCGACGCATAGACAACCACCGTGTCCCCTTCCCGGATGGGACTTCGCCGCTGGTGCAGCTGTATCCGGACAGGAGAACCGTCAACGACGATCACCGCCGCCGTTGGTCTTCTCCTCAGGCCTGCTGTTTCCACCCCTCTACAGACACCTACAATGGTCGTGATCTTCCCGGAAATGCAGTTAATGGCCAGCAGTGTGCTACTGCCTATCAGATAGGCCGCTATCAGAAACCAAGGCAAGCCGATGTACTGTCCCACACTGAAGAGCAGAACGATCCCTACGACACTCATAACGACTCCAAGGCCGAAGCGTATCCATATCTGCTCCTCCAGCACCACGGGCACCTTCGCCATTTTCTTCCCCAGTCGGTCCTTCTTCATCGCAAATTCGTCTCCTTTCCCATATCCGTTCACAGGAAATACATGATGCTCACACAGGCGCCAACAACGAACAGCACACCGGCGACAAGGGCAGACACCTTCTTCACCAAGTTCACGTCCACCCCCTGGCGGGTCCCTCCATTGTCCACAGGAATAACGTCTTCGTAGTATCCATCGTAGCCATCAAAGTACCTGCTCCGGCGAGGCCTGGATGTACAGTTCTGTGTCATGCGGGAAGGATTTGCGCGCTTCTTCCCCGCCTTCTGCTTTGACGCTTTGCTCTTGGATGCAGACTTTCCAGGGGCTTTCTTCTGCTCGAGGCTTGCCTCTGTATAATCACATCCGAGATGTTTTGCGCGATCCTTCCCGCGGGCCGGCTCCCGGGCCACTCTACATCTGGCGCATTTTCGGTTTGGCCGCTCAGGTATCTCGCCTGCCTTATACGGGCACCGCTTTTCGCCGCAATCTGTTTCCCTCATAAGTTCATCCTCCTAATCAATATAAAAAGTGGGCCCCGGAAAGGACCCACTAATGCATGGTATAACTGTAACATGTTTGAATTTACATGTCATCGGCAAAACTGTGCCATTTTTGTGCCATTTCGTTTTCACCCCCGTGATTCGACTAGAACCACTGTTCTTCGTAATCCGAAGGGGGCAATTGCTCAATCCCTTGCGGCTGCTTGGGTTCTGAAGCTTTCTTCTCCGGGCGTTCAGACATACCCCGCGCATACCACGCTCCTAGCCAGGCATTAAAATGTGCCCGTGTGAGAAGCAGCAACTCGCTGAGCGCTTCAAACGACATGCTCACAGCCACATGGTTTTCCGGGCTTTTCCCGAATTTGGGGACGATCAAGCCCGTGGCATTCACCTCGCCCGGGCCGCTATCAGCGACCAGGAGGAAGTCGGAACGGCTGCCGCAGAGAAGCTGCATCGTCCTGGAAAGGCTCTTTCCATCCGCCCGCTCGCGGCCGATTTTCTTGAGCTTATCAGCACTGGTACCGCCCAGCTGCTGAAACAGGGGCTTCGGATCCTTGTTTTCCTTTCGGCTCTTCATCATATACCGCAGTTCACCGCAGTTCAGCTTTCGGCAAAGCTCCAGAAACTCATCCGCAGATATGTAGATGTGGACGTTGTTCGTCTGCCGCTTGCCCGCCGGCCGGGATGTGTCGTAGCTGGAGAACGCCAGATGGATCTTCCCGATCGCAAAGGAGTCGTTCAGGCTCTCCACGAAACACCCGCGGGCGTCTTTTCGTATGATCTGATTCGCGTTATATTCTTCACGCATCAATGTCACCTCCTTGTTATGCTGCCTGCGGCCAAAGGCCAGAAGACAAAACAGTGTTGTAGTACCACCGATCAATGAAGTCTCTTACTTCAGGATCCGGGGCACGGTTGAATCGGGCTTTGACCTGACCAAGAGCGCCGTTCGCCAGTATCTCGATTGTGACGAGAGAGCGGTCAGGCTCATCGTTCCGTCTACAAAACAGGACCATGCACTCACCGTTGATGATCTTACGGACATAACTGGCCAGACAGTTGGACTGCTGCTGGGCCTCATCGACCACATCTGCCACTGTTTTGGGGCAAATGATGGAATATTTTCTACCCTTATACTCCAGCAGCTCCATGCACTTGACCATCTCGGTCCACCTTTTTTCATCTATCTTCTGCTTGATCTGCGAAAACTTGTAGGATAGTTTCTTTTCACACGATGCCAGGTTATCCGGGTATTTTTCCTTGATTTTTCCGTAGATCGTTTCCTGCATCCCAAGGCTATCAGACCACGACTGTACGAAATTGTCGATATCGTCGGCATATCCCTGATAAACTGATTGATACCACAGATAGTGTTTGAAGTCGCGAAGGTTAAATTTGCGCTTTTCATCGTTGGCAATCTGAAAAGTTTCTATGTTCAGGTATCCATACCTATCAATTCTACCGCCCGCATGAAACAACGCGAATAGCGGGACATACGACGGGAACGATGACACTCCTACCTGAAAATACTCTCGAATGATCTCTTCAAGGCCAGAAAGCCCATAAGCATCTATCAGCAGATCCGCACTGCATCCGGTTTGACGTTCTTGCCCATACCTTGGGGTATTTCCGAACGTATACGTTTTCAAAAGGCTGTTAAAAAGGCTGCCAATCTTATCACTCAAACACCATCCGTAGAGAGCCAGATTTGAATATGCCTCTTTGACCGTCTCTTCAGGTTCATACTCCATACAGACGGAGATCACCTTTTTTACGGCAGGTTCGCTCGCTTTGATGTTTTTCTTGACCGAATTCCCACCTTGATCGGATAAGCGCTTTGTAAGTAGCCAGTTTCGGGTGGCCGCCAGACGCGCTTCCTCATCGCGGTCAAACCGTTTGATCATTTCTTCCAGCCGTTCTCCAAATGCCTTACCCCTGGGCAGAGACCTCAGCCAGTTACAGGAGCTGCCGTTTTCGTCGATCAGCATGATGCATTCCGGGGCATCTGTCATAAAGCGGGCATACTCGCCGGGTGAAAACCGCTTGACCTCTTCGGTCTTCTCGTCCTTGAAATAATACTGTGACTGGCTCACCAGGAACACCAGGACCTTGCTCGCGACCTTTGTTTTCCGTCGCACTGCGAAATCAGGTCCTGACGCAAATACGATGGAATACTCCGTGGATGGTACTTTCTTTGGTATTTCTGTTGCGCCCTCTTCAGCCGACATATCGGGCAAAATATAATCTTTGATATTTTCCATCTCTATTATCCTCCTTATCTTTTTGTGGGCATTGTCTGCCGAATTATATCGATGGCATGCATGAGGTCTTCTTTATTCTTCATAAACTGAGGCATAAATTGCTGATCCATGTCATAAGAAACGTAGGCGCAGACGAACACGGTATTCCAAACCAACTGCATCGTCTTCTCCGACACTTTCTTCTCAGCTTCTCTGGCAAAGACGCTTACAGAACAAAGAAGCGACTGCCACTCAAAGAAGAATGGGTCATCTACGGGGAGCCCAAACATCTCAAGATACTGCCTCACTGTGAAGGTCTCAGAATCGTCCCCGCAGGTTATCGGCTGCAGGATATACTGAATTCCCTTCTCTCTAAGGTTTTCAATATCAAGTTGGCCCGACTCAGCCTTAATGGCCCTGCCTATAGGGAACATGGCACACACAGTTGGCTTTGCCTTATGTATCGAACACTTCCTGTCCTTCAAAAACGGGCAGCGCCGGATGGTCCTGCGAGGAAGGATCCGCACGATGGGAAAACGGGAATCATGGCCGATATACACCTCACAGTATTCCCGGATCATGTCGATCGGCGTCATCTGCAGTTCCTTAGCCATGCTGTATACGTCGCGAGGGGTCAGCATAATATCCTCCCGCTGCGTGCAGCACTTCCCGCATTCTGTGCAGTGAAATTTGAACGTATCATCCAGTCCAATTTTCATTTTGTCGAAGTTTTCCGCTATCTCTTGCAATCTTTTATCCATTTTATTTCCCTCCAAAATAGAATGAGGGCGCTGAACTGATCAGCGCCCTTCTTTTGAGCATGTTGCTCGCCGTTACACTTACTTCTCGGATGTACTCGAATCTTTGCAGACGCAGTACCCTCTGCCTCTCAGTATGTTGCAGAGTTCTTCATCTGTCAGAGCATACACCGCATATTGCTCATGATCCATTGATTCAAACTTTGATCCGGTCCACACATAGTAGCCATCATAGTCTCCGTAGTACTCGACAAGTGTGCCTGTCTGCAGGCTGATGCCATCTTTTGCAAGCAGTTTCTGGAGTTCCTCCGACTCATTGAGGCAAAAGTCCGGAGTATCCTCAAAGTTGATAGTCTGACCCTCAACATATACGCCGGGACAGTTATCGAAAAGCTCAAGGATCCTCTCGCTGAGCTCCTTGGGGATCGGTTTATCAACCATCAGCGTACCGTTATTCCATACAGTCATCGCAGCAAACTCCCTTCTCGCTTTCGGGCGCAAACTGCACCTTTTTGAACCCAATCATGTCGCAGAAGTAGAACACACCTTCGTCAACGAACTCGACCACGTCGGACGTGGAAAGGCTTCGGCCGGTATATCCTGCCGGATGATTCGTGTTGAACATAACGAAAACCTGTTCCGGACAACTGACTTCCAGTTCACCGTCAAACACTTGAGTGTAAATCTCGGCTGGGATCCGTCCTCCATACTGTTTTTCAAAGGCTGCGAAGCAGCGAAACATCATGTGCTGCCGATCGACTACGTGGTCGACCTGGTAGATCTTCACCCGCATGTACATCCGCCACCCTTCCTCTGAAGGTCGTCCGTTTTGAGCCGCTGCAATGTATACGGCTCCATGCAGTCGGGATCCTCTGGGAAGCGGTTGTATTTGTCGGGTATGATGACCCGCAGGACCTTTCGCTCGCACTCCTCATACTCATCCAAACGAACGCTGCAGTCCTCATAGATACCAGTGACCATGTCCCCGGCAGAGAACTGTTCTCCACCGCGCACGCAATCGCCCAGGGTATTGAGGATACGACTGATCTCCTTTATGGAACAACGGAGCACCATCTGGAAGTCCATATGGCCATACTGGCTCATGCCGTGGGTATGGGCGTTGCAGGCATAAGGTAAAAACGACTCCTCAACTTTCCCGCACTCCTCGCAGGGAACACCGTTGCAGACCAGATGAATGACCCAATCAGGCTTCTGACTCATTTCTTTCCCTCGCTTTCAAATAGTTCATGAAACTGTCCATTACTTCTTCCAGTTCTCGGCTCGCTCGTTTCCAGTCAGAAATGAAGTAACTCATCTCCTCTGCAGAGAGCAACCTGACGCCGTCCCGCTCAAAGAATTCATATTCTTCCCGGTCTATCACGTCATAGGGCAAACAGAGAACGCCTTCCTGGACCAGAACGAAATAAACGCCGTTGTATTCACCGTCTGTGATCGGATATGACCAGTAGAGTTGATTACCATACTGCTTTACATATCTGTCACACACATCGCTCAGATCCGCTTCAGAGCCGCCTGCATCAAATAGTTGTTCGACCAGTTCTTCCTTTGACCACAGCGTATCCATGCTGATGATCTTCCCATCTACCGTGATCGTCCCAGCATAGTTGAGATGCTCAAGATCGATCCCGACGAGCCAAAGCCCATCTTCCGTGATGAGCTCTTGCTCCCAAGATGTGTTCAGCTTTTTCTTCAGCAACGCTTGGGACAATCCCATGTCCAGAGCCACGGTCGTATCCGAGTCGCCGTGAAAGGAGATCTCGCGGATCTCCCTGCTGGCCTCTACATAGTCAAGGAGTATATCCAGATCATCATGGCTGAACCTCCCAGCCGTATCAGAGACCGTCCAGTAGTTGTAATCATCTAACGCGGCGCGGCAGGTGACCTCCCGCTTCAGAACGGCAGTGATCTCCGAACCTACGAACGCGCCGACTTCTGCCCAGCTCAGTTTGAGCGTCTGCAATACATTGCTCATTTCTCAATCCTTTCCGCCGCCATATACGGCTTATAGTATGTTGTGTCATCCTGGTCGCTTCGATAGGCGCCGATGCAAAGCTGGCCCTCCGGGCTTCTTTCCGGATTGAACTCCGCAAAGCATACGAGCTCGCCTGTCTCACTTGACGCCGCGATCCATTCAATTTTAATCGACGGATAGTCTGTATCCTGATAGGCCGTCGCTCGAAGCACAGTGCCATCCGGCAGCTGCATGCTGATTTGTGGCAGCACATTCTCGGCAGGCTCAGCCGGGGCCGACAGAGAGAATCGTTTCTTGCCGCTCTTGCCCGAATCCGAAAAGCGTTCTTTCGCCGCGCTCAGTTCATCCTGGAGCGCGGCGAAGATCTTTTCCGACTGAGCAACATCGTATGCATATGTCTGCGGGTTTGCGCAGTTGCCCAGAAGCCGGACCATTTTGATGATTTTGTTGACGCGGGCCTCCGCCACACGCCGGAACCGTTCCGCTTTAGACTCTCTCATACTGAACACCTCCTTTGAAGTGCATGCAGTAGTTCGTGTTGAGGGTCTCGAAGCTGGCCTGTGCGGTCGTGACTTCATCCACCTGGACGACCCTGCTTGTCTTCAGGTAGCCGTCCTCTTCCTTGATATAGGCTGGCATTCCGACAACGAGCGGATAGAGAAGCCGCCCTGTCACCTCAGCCTTTTTCTTTGTCACATCCATCTTTATCTCCATTCCCTTTCTTTTTGTAATTACTGAATCGCCCGCAGTATGGGCAGCAGACTGTGCCAATGCCATTCTGTATCTGAGCAAGCGTGGTGATGAACTCCTTCCTGCAGCAATCCGCTTCCACGGGCACTAGACCGGCGGAAGTGAGCCTGTCAGGCCGATATTTGCGGTTGAACGGGACGAAGTCCACCCACTCTTCTTTGTCAAAGATCCTCGATGCGTGCAGCTCCAGAGCATAGTTCTCACGCGCTTTCTTGGTCTTGAGCCAACGCGTCCGCTCTCCTGTCCATTCCAGGAGTTGCTGAAAGAGCTCTTCCTCTCCTGCTTCCCGGATCAGTTCCCGGACCATGCTTTGCCACTGTGACCGCTCGATATTTCCCTGGCGGGTATGTACATAGCTGATGAACCTGGTGACTTTCCGCCCGTTTTCCATCTGTGTTCTACTTTCCAGATGATCATATTGCTGGGCGAGGTCATCAAAGGTCAGTTTCTCGTTCATGCCGACGCCTCCGCTTCTGCCTTATGGTTCCTCTTACATGGTCAACAGCCGGACTGCCGCGTAGGCGGTGATCCAGCGTGACCACTCTTCCATGGTCAATGCTTCTCCGTGAATGGTGACGGGCTCATGCTCATGCCCCATTACCGCCAAAGTCAGCAGCGCACACATACGCCCATACCGTTTGATGGTCTTCTGGGGCATCACGGCCGCTCCCTCACCATACCGCTTAATCTGTCTATCTCCCTTGTTAGCTATCCTTGCTTCCGTATCTATTCTTTCGATTCGGCTCCTCGCCATTAGATTCACATCCTTTGTTAGAATATCTATGTATACGAGGGCCGTCTGGCTCCCCGGTCATGAGGTTGGGGGAGCCTCAAAGCTCCAATCTATAATAAAAAACGCCCAGAGAAAGCATTCTCTGAGCGTCTTGTTCCGCACCGCGGCGTCGTATTGCTCGGGGAAGCTTTCCCCAGGGCACTCAATTCCTGTGCCTCTATGTCAGAGGCAGAAGACAAAAAAGCGCCTGGGAGCATAAACTCTCAGGCACTTTGGAAACACGGAAAACTTTCGACTGCATGAGGCAATCGCAGTTACTTACTGGTTGTATTATAGCAGAAGGCTATCGTCTTTGCAAGATAAACTGTGCCTACACACCGCAGATGCAATCATAACAGGTAGTGCAAGAGCGCCAAACTTAATACTTTTGCGATTTAACCCGTTGACAATCGCCGGTCAATGTGATAGCGTCATATCAAATCTCGGGACGATATGGAGGTATAACATGAAGTCAACTGGGATCGTCCGAAAGGTAGATGAGCTGGGCCGCATCGTGCTGCCCATCGAGCTGCGCCGCACCATGGACATCGCGGTACGCGACCCTTTGGAGGTTTACATGGCGGATGACACAGTCATACTGAAAAAGCATCAGCCGGCCTGCGTATTCTGTAACAATGCAAAAGATGTCATAAGCTATAAGGGCAAGAACATCTGCCCCTCTTGTATCGCCTCGCTAATCGCCAAGGTGTAACTGGTCAGAGGCCCAAAACTTTTTCTGCTCTTTACTTCTTCATCGCGTCCAACCCCTTGGGTGGACGCATTTTTCCGGCTATTCGTGTGTTTCGTTGATGGGTTTACCTCCAGAGAGATCGCTGAAATCCGCAGTTTTTCGCGCTTGTGCAAGCCTTAACAATCTGTTATAATAAAATTACAATGCATGATGCCGAGTGGCGTTCGGCGCCAGCGGGAGAACCATCATTGGGGTGTATCCGGTCAGCCGGGGGGAGACCTCCCCCTAACCCGTCAGATAATCTCATAAAGCAGAGGAGAAGTGTATACACGGTCTATGATCGCGTAGTGTCTTATTCTATGTGAAGATGAGCACAGCTGACAGCTATTTGCTGGTGAGCATGCAGACGGTGGTGGATGACATCGTCAAGACCGCCAAACCCGACCTCAGTGAGAAATAAGAACTGCAACTTAGCCGGATCATGAGCGTGGTGCTGGCATTCTCTGCCCTGGCCATTGCTCTGTACGTCCAGAGCGCGTACACCATCCTCACCACCATCTATAACTTCTACGCCGCGGCGGCGGGCATCCCGGCCCTGACGGCGCTCTACTGGAAGAAGGCCACCAGCGCCGGTATCATCGCCTCGGTGACCGGAGGCTTCCTCACCTGCGCTCTGTGGTAGGCGGCCGGGTCTCCGCTGGGTCTGGGTCCCACCCCGCCCGGTGCGGCCGTATACCTCATTCTGCTGGTGGCGGTCGGCCTGGCCACCTATAAGAAACATCCCAGTCATATAGCGCGACACCCCAAAAGAAGAATGACTATCAAAAGGTCAAGCCTACTACTTCATAATGCAAAGATCACATAAGAAGAACACTCAAATGTAGGGTGCAGGTTCATTTAGGCGGAAAAAAGCATATAATGGAATGCGTTTTCCTCCCGGCAAGAAATAATTCCGCAGAAACAAGCTCCATCAAACGCTAATTTTGCGAGAAAAGCACAACATTTCAAGAATTAATCCTTGCAATTATTGTACAAATGTGATATCATAATTGTAATTTCTTGTTGCTCTTACCAAATTAAATCGCTAATGAGCACGGAAAGAAAGGACCATTGTCCTAATTAATCAGAAAGGAAAAGACATATATTAACGAGGTCGGCGTTGGGCTTTGTATTCGTTGTTATGTCGCTTGCGGTTTAAGGCATGGAAAGGATACGGGATGATAAGAAAGTGTGTGAGGAGATTCGGTGTCGTCAATATCTTTATAGTATGCCCATGATTTTGCCTCCTCCTTCCAATGACGACTCCGGTTTTACTATTCAAGGAAATGACCCTGTCCGGCTTGGCCGCACGCAATACACAGAAATGTCCGCGAACGATACACATCGTATTCTCCATCTGCTTTAACGCCCAAAATCTGATGGAGTAGCTATTCTTTTTACATTTTCATACATTCTCAATGGTCAAAGCCTTTAACTTCATCAATGATTTGAGCAAATCAAGCAAAGTCAGGATCGACATTTTTTAGGAAGCAGTGGAGTGTCGCTTCCCGGGCTGTTCGTCTCATAGTCTGTGGACGGATGATTTTCTTTTCCTACGGAGTTCGCGTGGTATAGCTTTTAATTGTGACTTGACTCTCTTGATGCTATATCTCTTTCTCTGCGGGACCAGCAATTATTCAATTCAAAAAAATAGTGGAGCCGACCTCACGCTCCACTATTATTTTGGCTTTTCGTTTCATCGATTATTCCGCTGACAATAATAAATATAAAGAGAGAAGCAGAAAATGCTGACAGAAAAAAGCAGTTCAATACAGAGATTTGCAAACAGATTTAACGCTGACAAGTGGTACTTTTATCTTATTAGATGCATTGGGCCGGGAGCTTTCCTGCTCTATCTTTTTTTGTACGCAATGAATCTGCTTGATTCCATTATAAATAAGACTGTCCCATACTGGATCGACCCAGTGGGATGGGCAGAACTGACTGCAGTAAGTGGATTCACTGGCCTACTGTTTTCATGGCTTTTGAATTGGTTGCATGAAACAGAATGCGACGTGAGAATGAGTGAGATCTTTTCCTACAAGTATAAACCCTATGTTAAAAATATTATATTTTTTCTCGTATCCACCAGCATTTGTGTATATTATTCTCGCACGAAGGCAGCCTCGACTATAGGTGGGTTAGCTATTATCATATTCAACTCTTTCTCTATGGCGGCAGAGCTGTTCTATATTGGCTCCATGTGTTGGGGCTTTCTTTTTAACATGGACAGTCGGAAAAAGAACACATATCTCTATCTGCAAAACAAAATCATGTCTGATTGGTCGGCGACTAAGTATCTCGAGTGGAATACTCCGGAAACAATCTGTGTCATCAGGGAGTTTTCGTGCAGTGCGAATTGGGCATTCTATAACCTCTCCCAATGGTTTTTTCATATGTGGTCGATCCGTCTTTCAATGCTGATGAAGGGCGATGGAAATGACGTCCCGCAAGTGGCACAAGGTGCTGCGCAGACGCAGTGGGAACGCGAAACGAAAGACATGCTGGATACAGTCCTACGCTATAATTCAGACGATATGGCGAAGGAAATACTAGGGAACCTTCTATATGCTTTCGCATTGGATTATGGGATTATCGACAAGTCTGACGATTATCTTACCGATGATGTGAGAAAAACTTACAAGGTTAGCACTGTTTCACCAGAGTACCTCCGCATCAGCTATGTTTCCCAACTGACAATGTGGGCACTTTACCTTTTCAATAAGGACCGCAATGACGGCAATGAGCATAAAGTCGATGATGTGTTCCGGCAATTTTATATGGCGGTCCGTCATGTACATATGTTGCTCAAAAACCTCGACGGCAAGAATAACAATGGCATAGACTGCACAATTGATTATAGTAAATTCCGCACATTGTCCCAAACAGCGATGTTTACATGTGCAGCTGCGCTTTCCATAGACCAGGGAGAGGCACGCCAAGAAGACTTTGCCCTAAAGTGTGCAGTGAAACGTTACAACGACTACTTAGATGTTATGGTTTTTTCCAGCCTGAATGAAGGATCTGTTTGTGGAGGCCCCTACTCTTTAGATCTATTCACAGAAATAAGCCATATCGTTTCCATATATAACCTTCGTCCAGTTTCTACCCGGGAAAATCCCGAATTGGTCAAGGCATTTCAAATAGTGAAGGGCTGGTTCATTCCCCCTGAGAAGCCCTTCCCTCGGGAGCCTGCTGGATGCAACGGTTCTACGGAAGAGAGGAGGTCGGAGGTTCATGTCTGACCACACGAAGACGTATACTGATATCAAAGAAATCCAAATGGTCCGCTCCATCAAACCCCCAATGTCCAGTAGCAGCGATAATATAGATCGATGGCTCACACTAGGGACATTTAGCTGGGCATACATTCGGAATCTGTCGGTTCGCGATTCCAAAGTTCCCTTGCAAGATCTTAGAAGCAACAAAACCTTTATTGAGTGCGCTGATCACGAACTGGCATATTCCCATCCTGTGTACATACTGAATACTTTTCCTGTTCAGATGAAGCCTACTGTTGATGGCTTCTGGGAATTTGATTCCAATTTCATGATGATCACCCATGCAAACGGCGTAGAGAAAGACAGGAAGAGCTTTGAGGCAAAGATCCAAGAAGTCCTCCAACAGGAACAAAAACAACTGACTGAAAAGGCCAGTTGTAGTGACAAGCAAAATCAAACTTTTTGCTTTCAGTATTACCGGACCTTAGATTTGACGGACCTAGTGATCATAACAAAATCCAATTCGTTGCGTACGTTGCTACATGTAATTGATTCATTGTATAAAACTCCGACAATCAAAGACATCCACAGCTATGGCTGTATCCGTCCGGCTCTGCTTAATGACCAGTCCCCTATACCTGCAGATGATATAATATCTCGTGTGACCATACGCTTTGCCGTGCGCGATGCCAGAAAATGCGACGCACTACTGAAAAGGCTGCAAACATATTGGCATAGTCTGACCAAAGCCTCTAGTTGCTCTGGGAATTTGAAACCTGTCCTCGTAACCGGTACAGAAGATATTGATATCGTCATAGAGCATGTGCAGTCAAGCACCCTTTGTCAGCTTTATAGTGATATCTTATACAAAGAAACAGAGAGTTTACAAGAGGCTGTCAACGATATGGTCAGCCGTATCGGCATTACACAGACAGACGGCTGTGATACGTCCTCCAATCTTTCGGATAAAAAGAAATGTCCAGAAGAGACCGTTAACGATACAGTCAATGGTGGCGTGTCTAAAAACGACAGCAACGAGGAAACAAGGCTCCAGAATTATTACGGTTCCTTGAAAGATACACTTAACGAAACCATAAATGACCAGTTTAGAGATAGTGATTCACATCATTTGCTCGTACAGATTCTGGACTCTCTCATGTCAATCAGCAAAAACAGCATCCTCAGCCAGCTGTGTTATATTTTAGCCAAACCCATAAAATTCGCTGTGAATAAGTTGTCCGGGGTAAATATTCCATGGTCTCCACAGCATTTGTATGAGTTTTTAGATGGTGTTGTCTATCTAATGGGCCACATTACCCGCATGGAGAGTTCGCTGGTCCGCTACCCTGAGACGAGGCCGCTGGCAATGGATATACCCGCCAGCATTATGGAATTTGACCTCGCCCTGGTGGATCGGTGTGCTGCCTATTTAAAATCCCGGGAGCTGGGCCAGCCGAATCAGGATAAACGGGACTATGCGTTTCTTCTGGTCCCAAAGTTGTGTGACAGAATTACGATTCACGACCATTTTAATGGCAATGAAAAAGAGCGGTTGCTATATGTCAGCATCCCCCTTTCACTAATATATGACCCACATCGTGTCGCATGTAGTCTAATCCACGAGGTCGCGCATCACAGCGGCGAGAGAACTCGCTGCCGTAAATGGCGGTTAAAATGCCTGTGTTTTTGCGCAGCCAGTACGCTTGCTGCAGCGTTTGATATGCATTTACCCCCTGACATGCTCAGGGAAATCACACAAGAGCTGATGAACCAGCTTAACCTGGACGCTGGGTTAAAGTTGAAGGATATATCCAACCAGCTTCACAGAAGCGTTATCTATTCTATTCAAAATACCAATCAAATCGAACGGTACCTGCTAGAATACATAGAATATAAGATGCGATATGGGCAGTTCGACGAGGATAAAGCAGCAGATTATTTCAGAGCACAGATGCTTCGACGCGGAGAATTGGCCAGTTACACTGGTACGAGCAAAGTTATAAATGACCTCGCGGCCATCGAAACGCTATTTTCTGAGTGTTATGCTGATATTACCATGGTTTCTCTCTTAGGGATGGACGTAACTGAATATTTAGCCCTGTTTATTGATGACTATAACTGGGTTAAGAAGCAGAACAAGCGCGAGGGAGAACAAGCAACCTCCTATGTCAAGCTGATAGAGCGGGTTGGGCTGGTTGTCAGTGCGTTTTCTAAACAGCCACCAATTATCGATTTGGAGGAAAAGCTCTGTGAGTCCGGCTTGCAAAACGAAGTCTTGCAGTTTATACAAGAGCTCGACAAAGATGGTAGCCGCAGCAGCGAACGCTTTCCTCATCCTGAATGGCTTTTAAAAGATCGTCCTCTTTGCTATCACGCCATAGAAGCTCTTGACGCTGTTCTGGACTATCTTGGTAAGTGTCTAGAAGCAATGGATTATCTAGATAAAATGGATAGAAATGTTAAAGCTAGGGAAACACTCAAAAATAATTATATTCTATACACGAAGGATTGTGATCTTGCTTCCCTCCAGTTTTTCAAGGAGATTAGTGAATTTAGAAAGCGTATCCTCACCCCATAATAAGAGGGCATCATTATTCTATAACTTAAGGTAAAGAACCGTCGGAGTAGATTGTGCTTTACTCCGACGGTTTTGCATATATCTGGCAGATATCAAAAGCTGTTCAATAATATGTATCCTCCCCATATAATTGTAATTATACCTATATCTTTATCAACATGTCAAAAGAAATTTACAAACCAATATAAACATGTTGCTTTTAATGCTGTCTTTATTAAGTTTTGATTTTGGAGTAATTACACTGCAACATTGTATAAGATAATTATATCACTCTTAATACTCGGTTTCAAAATATATATACACATATTGACTCATTGTTCA
>CANRNF010000066.1 GCA_947631865.1 uncultured Oscillospiraceae bacterium
TTCTCACCCCTTTCCTTCATTCTAGCACAAAAAGATGGTAGGCACTTTCGTGTCTACCATCTTTTTACCACGTCACTTCCAGATCGGAAGCCGGTGTTTCGTTTATCTGAGGCCCTGGAAGAAATCCGTCATGAGCTTGGCGCACTCCTCTCCCAGAACGCCGCCGTAGATGGCGGGCTTGAAGCCGTAGCGCTCCTCAAAGAGGTTCAGCACGCTGCCGCAGGACCCGGTGAGGGGCTCCTTGGCCCCGTAGACCACCGTGGGGATGCGGGCATTCAATATGGCCCCGGCGCACATGGGGCAGGGCTCCAGTGTCACGTAGAGGGCGCAGCCCTCCAGCCGCCAGGAGCCCGCCGCGGCGCAGGCCGCCTCGATGGCCTCGATCTCCGCGTGGCGGACGGCGTTCTGCCGCGCCTCCCGCTGGTTTCGCCCCGCGCCGATGACCTGCCCGGCGGCGTTCACGACGACGCACCCCACGGGCACGTCCCCGGTGCTCAGTGCCTTTTCCGCCTCCGCCAGCGCCAGGCGCATATAGTCCTCCCGGTCCATGTAACCACCTCTCGTCGTCGAAAGAGCTTTGAAGATCCATAGTCCTTGCAAGCAAGGCCAATTCACCGGTCAAAGCTCTTTCTCCTCTTCCCCACGAAACCCGCTACGCTGGGCTTTCATGGGGGCCCCAAATGCTTACGTGTCGGATACGACGTCCGGCCCGAACAGCTCCGTGATGTAGTCCTGGCGGCCGTTGATGACCCTGGCAACAAATACAGTATCGCCTTCGACCCGGTACACGGCCAGATAGACGCCGCAGACCAGGACACGCAGGTCGGTGTCGATGCCCGTCCGGGCGCTTACGGAAAACCCGGCCTGGGGGTACCGCTCCAATATCCGGATGCCGTCCATGACCCGTTTGAGAACGCGGCCGGCGGCGATGGGGTTTTGCAGCGCTTGCGCGATATAGTCCCCCATACCTTTCAGGTCCGCCGCGGCTTCCGGCGATAACCGCAGCTTATTCATCCCCGAGCCCCAGCATGGCCTCCACCTGGTCCATGGTCAGCCACCCACCGCTTTCGGCGGAATCGAAGCCCGTTTGGACCTCGGCGGCGAACTGTTTCCACGCCTTCGCCTTCATATAGGCCGCGTTTTCCGGGGAGGCCAGGAAGGGGAGCCCGTCCGCGTTGATGGATTGCTGCAGGAAGATGTTGAACGCGTCTGTCATGGACAGGCCCTGCCGGGCATAGATGTCCTCCACCGTCTTCTTTACCTCCGGATTGATGCGCATCTGGAATGTCGCCGTTTTTGGGGCCGTTACTACATTGATGTTCCGGTCCATAAGAAACCACTCCTTTGCTTATAGTATATCCGCAAATGAGACGCGCGTCAATACATTGTAATTACTTTTGTTCTATGAGAGGAGGAGCGGCGCTGCGAAAGCAGCGCCGCTTCGTATGAAACTTTTTCAGACCACAGTCACACCATGTTGGCTTGCGCGGCGGTGATGATGGCCATGGAGTAGACCTCGTCGGCGTTGCAGCCGCGAGACAGGTCGTTGATGGGGGCGTTCAGGCCGCACAGGATGGGGCCATAGGCCTCGAAGCCGCCCAGACGCTGGGCGATCTTGTAGCCGATGTTGCCGGCGTTGATGTCGGGGAAGATGAAGGTATTGGCATAGCCGGCCACCTTGTCGTCCGGGCACTTGGTCTCCGCCACGATGGGACTCACGGCGGCGTCAAACTGCATCTCGCCGGTGATGGGCACGTTGGGCATGAGCTGCTTCACCTTTTCGGCGGCGTTGCGCATCTTGTCCACGTCCTCGCCGGCGCCGGAGCCGAAGGTGGAGTAGCTGAGGAAGGCCACCTTGGGGTCCACGCCGAACATACGGGCGCACTTGATGGTCTCGGTGGCGATCTCCACCAGATCCTCCTCGTTGGGATGGATGTTGATGGCGCAGTCGCCCATGGCCAGAACGGTGCTGTCGCCGGTGGCGGAGGGGTGGACCATGATGAAGCAGGAGGACACGATGCGGTTGCCGGGCTTGGTCTTGATCAGCTGCAGGGCGGGACGGACCGTATCGGCGGTGGAGTATGTAGCGCCGCCCAGCAGGGCGTCCGCCTGGCCGGTGGCCACCAGCATGGTGCCAAAGTAGTTGCGGTGGGTCAGGGCCTCCCGGCACTGCTCCTCGTTCATCTTGCCCTTGCGGAGCTCCACCATCTTCTTCACCAGACCCTCGGTGTCATGGTAGGTCTTGGGGTCGATGATGGTGGCGCCGCGGATGTTGTAGCCGGCCCGCTGGGCGGCGGCCAGGATCTCCAGCTCGTTGCCCATGAGGATGGGGGTCAGGAAGGTACCGGACAGCAGCCGGGCCGCCGCCTCCAGGATACGGGGGTCGCTGCCCTCGGTGAAGACGATCTTCCGGGGATGGGCGCGCAGGGAATCTATAAGCTTTCTGAACATGTCCATAACTGTCTCCTCCTCAGCAAAAATAGACAAAGAAAACGTGCTTTGCAGTTTACATCTGCATCACTTTAAACTATAGTAGCACGCATACATGGAAATTTCAAGTTTCTGTTTACAAATTTTGGCCCGCCGTGTATAATACATAAAGTTATCGCCAAAAGAACCGAGGAGACACCCATGAGCGACTTGCAATTCTGTGTAAATCTGAGCCGTCTGCGCCGGGAAAAGGGCGTGAGCCAGCGGAAGGCGGCCTCTGACCTCAATATTTCCCAGGCCCTTCTGAGCCACTACGAGAACGGCGCCCGGGAGCCGGGACTGGCCTTCGTGTGCCGGGCCTGTGATTACTACGGCGTGACGGCGGACTTCCTTCTGGGCCGCACGGCGGAGGGAGACTCCCGCCCCGGCCCGGAGGCCATGCGCAAGCTGGCCGAGCAGCTGCGCCAGATCGCGGCCCAGGCGGAGAGCTACGTATGAGAGAGGAAAACATCCGCAACTTCTCCATCATCGCCCACATCGACCACGGCAAGAGCACCCTGTCCGATCGGCTCATCGAGCTGTGCGGCGCGGTGGAGGCCCGGCAGATGGAGGACCAGATCCTGGACAACATGGACCTGGAACGGGAGCGGGGCATCACCATCAAGGCCCGGGCCGTGACCCTCAACTGGAAGGACTACCAGCTGAACCTCATCGACACCCCGGGGCACGTGGACTTCAATTACGAGGTGAGCCGCAGCCTTGCCGCCTGTGAGGGGGCCGTGCTGGTGGTGGACGCCAGCCAGGGCGTGGAGGCCCAGACCCTGGCCAACACCTATCTGGCCCTGGACCACGACCTGGAGATACTCCCCGTTATCAACAAGATAGACCTGCCCGCCGCCGACCCGGCCCGGGTGAAGGCGGAGATCGAGGATATCATCGGTATCCCCGCCATGGACGCGCCGGAGATATCCGCGAAAAACGGCGTCAATATCCAGGCGGTGCTGGACGACATCATCGCCGGCGTGCCCGCCCCCAAGGGAGACCGGGCCGCGCCTTTGAAGGCGCTGGTCTTCGACAGCCAGTACGACAGCTACCGGGGCGTCATCGTCCTGGTGCGGGTGAAGGACGGCGTGCTCGCCAGGGACATGGACGTGAAGTTCATGGCCACGGGCGCTGTCTATAAGGTGGTGGAGGTGGGCCATCTGCTGCCCACGCGGCTGGAGCCCTGTGAGGAGCTCTCCGCCGGAGAGGTGGGTTACTTCACCGCCAGCATCAAAAACGTCCGGGACACCCGCATCGGCGACACGGTCACCGGGGCGGAGCGGCCCGCGGCGGAGCCCCTGCCCGGCTACCGGCCCGCCCGGAGCATGGTCTACTGCGGCATCTACACCGAGGACGGGTCCAAGTACCCGGACCTGCGGGACGCGCTGGAGAAGCTGCAGCTGAACGACGCCAGTCTCTCCTTCGAGCCGGAATCCTCCGCGGCCCTGGGCTTCGGCTTCCGGTGCGGCTTTTTGGGCATGCTCCACCTGGAGATCATCCAGGAGCGCTTGGAGCGGGAGTTCGACCTGGACCTGGTGACCACCCTGCCCTCCGTTATCTACGAGATCGAGATGACGGACGGCTCCGTGAAATACGTGGACAACCCCCACGACTACCCGGACGCCGCCGCCATCGCGGAGGCCCGGGAGCCCTATGTGAAGATGAGCATCATCACCCCCAACGAGTTCGTGGGCAACATCATGCCCATGTGCCAGGACCGGCGGGGCGTGTACGAGGGTATGCAGTACCTGGACCAGCGGCTGGTGGAGCTGAAGTACGAGATGCCCCTGGGGGAGATCATTTATGACTTCTTCGACACCCTGAAGGCGCGCACCAAGGGCTACGCCTCCATGGACTATGAGTTCTCCTGCTACAAGCCCTCGGAGCTGGTGAAGGTGGATATCCTCCTGAACGGCGAGGGCGTGGACGCCCTGAGCCTCATCGCCCACCGGGACAAGGCCTATCCCCGGGCACGGCGGCTGTGCGAGAAGCTGAAGGAGAACATCCCCCGGCAGCTTTTTGAGGTGCCCATCCAGGCGGCCATCGGCGGGAAGATCATCGCCCGGGAGACGGTGAAGGCCCTGCGGAAGGACGTGCTGGCCAAGTGCTACGGCGGCGACATCACCCGGAAGAAGAAGCTGCTGGAAAAACAGAAGGAGGGCAAAAAGAAGATGCGCTCCCTGGGCAGCGTGCAGCTCCCCACCGAGGCATTTCTGGCGGTCCTCAAGCTGGATGAATGATATGGGAGGAGAAAAGACATGAAAGCCACTTCAAGACCCTTCGGCACCACGGCGGACGGCCAGGCCGTTACCGCCTACACCCTGGAGAACGGCCATGGCATGGCCGTGACCGTGCTGGACTACGGCGCCACGGTCCAGGCCCTTCTGGTGCCAGACAAGAGCGGCAAGGCCGTGGACGTGGCCCTGGGCTACGACACGGTGGCCGGCTATGAGCAGGGCGGCGCCTGCATGGGCGCCACCATCGGCCGGGTGGGCAACCGCATCGCCGGGGCCCGGTTCTCCCTGAACGGGGTGGAGCACATCCTGGCGAAAAACGACGGGCCCAACCATCTGCACGGGGGCCTGAAGGGCTTCGACAAGTGCATGTGGACCGGCGAGATCAAGGGCGACAGCCTGGTGTTCTCCCGCCTGTCCCCGGACGGGGAGGAGAACTACCCCGGGAACCTGACCGTGACCGTGGCCTTCACCCTCACGGAGGACAACGCCCTGGTCATCGCCTACGACGCTGTCAGCGACAAGGACACCCTGGTGAACCTGACGAACCACACCTACTTCAACCTGAACGGTGGCGGCTCCTCCCTGGACCATGAGCTTATGATAAACGCCGAGCGGTTCTGCGAGAGCGACAGCGGCTGCATGCCCACGGGCAGGCTCCTGAGCGTGGAGGGCACGCCCTTCGACTTCCGCGCGGCCAAGCCGGTGGGCCGGGACATCCGCCCGGACTGCGAGCAGCAGCGGCTGGTGGGCAATGGCTACGACCACTGCTACGTCCTCAGCGGGAACAAAGCCGCGGTGCTCTACAGCGCCGAGACCGGCATCGAGATGACCTGCCTCACGGACCTGCCTGGGGTGCAGCTTTATACCACCAACAGCCTCACGCCCCAGACCGGCAAGGGCGGCGCGCCCATGGGCAAGTACGGGGCCGTGTGCCTGGAGACCGAGCTGTTCCCCAACCCCCTGAACAACTGGGGCTTCCCCTCCCCGGTGCTCCGGGCGGGGACGAAGCTGCACACCGAGACGGTCTACCGCTTCGCGGTCCGGTGAGGCAGGCAGATCTTGGCGGTTGACGCGCCCGGAAAACGCGGGTATGATAGCGGCAGAGAGACGCGTCAAAAGGAGAAAGAGGACCTTATGAAAAAAACGATCACCGGTCTTTTGACCGTGGCGGCGGCAGTGGCTTTTTTGCTTCCGGTCCTGGCGGCCGGGACGGGCCGCGCAGCGGTGGCCGGAGACGTCCGCGAGGCGTACAGCGGCCCCGCCGTCGTCAACAGCAGCGATACCGACGCGAAGGACGACCCCAGCTCCGGCACCGACACCGGCGGCTGGTACACCGCCGGCGGCGAGACCTATTATTATAAGAACGGCAAAAAGCAGACCGGTTGGCAGGTCATCGACGGGGGCTGGTACTATTTCGACAAGAAGAGCGGCGCGATGCTCCACGACCAGTGGCTGTATGACGGCGCGTGGTACTTCCTGGACCCGGACGGGCGGATGAAGGAGGGCTTCGACCAGATAGCCCTGGGCCGGTCCGACGACGGCTGGTACTACTTCAACCCCGACCACGATGGTTCCTACGGCCGTATGATGACCGGCTGGCAGCACATCAACGGCACCTGGTATTACTTCAACAAGGCGGGGAAATGGCCCCAGGGCAAGATGGTGGCCAACGCCTGGCTGTACGATTCCAAGGTGTGGTACTTCATGGGCCCGGACGGGAAGATGTACGAGGGCCTGACCCGGATCGACCTGGGCCGGTCGGACGACGGGCTTTACTACTTCAGCGAGGCCCACGATGGCACCTACGGCCACGTGATGACTGGCTGGCGGACCATCAACGGGAGCAGGTACTACTTCGACCCGAACCACAACGGCTTCTATGGCCGGGCCTACGCGGGCGGCACCTACAAGATAGGGAGCAGGAGCTACACCTTCGACGCCCAGGGCCGGTGCCTGAACGGCTGAACCGATCAAATATAAGACCGGGAGCGGGCATATGCCCGCTCCGTTCTATTCGTCATCGCGATTTAGGTAACGAGTTCAGCGCATAGTGGCGGGATTTTTCGTTCTGCCCAGCAGATAATCCACGCTCACGCCATAGAACTCGGCCAGCTTTATGAGGTTGGACGCTGTCAGTTCTATCACGCCGTTCTCATATTGGGAGTATGTGTTCTGACTCACGTTCAGCACTGCCGCCACTTCGCGCTGCCGCAGGTCGCGGTCCTCCCGCAGGTTCTTGATATTGGGATATACCATCGAGTATTCACCTCGGTGGTATTATGGTTTATCTGTATTTCGGATATTGATTTTTATCTGGAATACAGATATAATTTACCCATCCATATTTTGTTGGGAGGAAGAAACATGAAAATGCGCATTTTTAGTCTTGTCCTGGCGCTGGTAATGACCTTCGGTATCTGTGTCCCCGCCATCGCGGCGGAAGATGTCTTTGATGCCGAAGTCCCCACCGTCCAGAAGGAAGTCTCCGCAGCCCCCGAGGAAGAGGCAGAGGACGAACCGGAGCCCGTCGCAGAATCCGATCTCGTTGTCCTGGGCGACAAGAGCGGTGTCACGGGTTACAGCCATATCGGGATTGGCAACATACACATGTTCGCGATCGGACTGGCTACCGACTATGTCCTGACCACAAATCAAGGGGCCGACGTCAGCGAAATACAGTATAGCTGTGATCAAAAGACGGGCGTTGTCACCGGGCAAGTTAATATTGACTTCATCGGAACTGCCCCCCTGACTATCACCGTGACAAAGGTGCCGGGCTCCTATCCCGTGCCGCTGAAGATCAATTATGACCCCAGCGGCCTGCTGAAAGACGCAGACACGGCGCCCAAATATGCCATGCCCGGCGATCTGCTGCTTATCGTTGTCAATGACGGTTATAAGATCATTCCCGACAGCAAAAACTTTACCATACTGGAGGACTCCAAGGGCGACGTCGGCCGTGTGCTGCAGATAAGAGTATCGGAAAGCGCAAAGGAATTGAACATCAAAAGCGAAGCGCCTGCTGTGACGCCTACCCCCACGCCCACCCCGACACCAACTCCTACCCCCGCCCCGACTCCCAGCACCACGCCTACACCTGCTCCAGCCCCGACAAAGGACGGCTGGTACCGGGACGATGGCGCTTGGCGCTACTATAAGAATGGCAAAATGGTGACCAACGACTGGCTGTACAGCGGCGGCGTGTGGTACTTCCTGGACCCGGACGGGAAGATGATGGAGGGCTTCTCTGAGATAGCCCTGGGCCGGTCGGACGACGGCTGGTACTACTTCAACCCGAAGCACGACGGCTCCTATGGCCATGTGATGACAGGCTGGCAGTACATAGACGGTACTTGGTATTACTTCAACCCCAAGCATAACGGCACATATGGCCGGATGGTGGCAAACGCCTGGCTGTACGACAGGGGCGTGTGGTACTTCATGGGCCCGGACGGGAAGATGTACGAGGGCCTGGCCAGGATCGACCTGGGCCGGTCCGACGACGGGCTGTACTACTTCAGCGAGAAGCACGATGGCACTTACGGCCACGTGATGACCGGCTGGCAGACTATCGACGGGATAACGTACTACTTTAACGCCAGTCATAACGGCAGCTACGGCAAGTGCACCTGGTCTTCTGACAAAGGCGCGCTGGTGAGCTGAGAGAACCGAATAAAAAGCGGGAGAGGACTTGCATCCTCTCCCATATTCTGTTTTGGCGGGTTTGGCCCTATGCCAGCCGGACAGCCATGACGCCGTCGATCATCCGGCAGAAGCCCTCCTTGGGGAACACGGGCATGGCCCGCACCGCGTCCTGGGCGGCGGCGCGGCTCAGTTCCTCCCCCCGCAGCAAGTTGATGGGGTGACCCAGGATACAGCGGCAGTAGGAGGCAAAGGTGCTGGGATAGGTCAGGGAGGACAAAACGTCGATGCCGATGGCGTCCGCCTGCCGGGGGAAGAGCTCGTCCAGCTCCGCCGTCAGGTAGGAGTCCTCGAACTGGCCGATCAGCGCCACGGGCGTGACGCCGGGCTCGTAGCCGTCCGTCCGGTCCATGGCCTCCACGATGGAGAAGGCGTATTGGCTGGACGCCTCGTATACCACTTGTTTTTTCAGATAGGCCTCGTTGGCGAAGAAGACGCCGTGGAGTATCATACACCCGCACAGCAGGCACAGGGCCGCCCGGCACAGACGCCACGGGCGGCGGGAGGGCGCGCCGGCGCCGTCCCACGGCTCCAGGGGCAGCAGCGCCAGGGGGTAGACCAAAAAGAAGCTGTAGCACATCAGCTCATGGGTGCTCCCCACCGAGAGCACATACACGAAGTTCAGCCCCAGGGGCAGCAGCGCCACGCAGAGGAACACCACGGCCAGGGACAAGCCCCGGACATGCCGGCGGCGGAGGAGCTCTATCCACAGCGCCAGGCCCGCCAGCAGGATGAGTCCCCGGCACAGGAGAACGGCGGGGGTGTTGTGAGCGAGCCACGGGGCGAAAAAGAAGGAGACGAAGGTGAAATAGGCGCCGGGGATTGACCCCAGGAGCGCGGCCGGACTGCCGTTCAGGAGGCGGGAGGGGCTGTTATACATGTCCGCCATCTCCACGCCGGCTGCCTGCAGGGAGACCTTCATCAGCAGGTAATACAGCGCCGCCGCGGCCAGAAGGCTGACGGCATACCGCGCCGCCCGCCGGCACAGGGCGGGGAAGGGCTCGCCCTCCACGGCCCGACGGATGAGCAGGATGAGGGCCAGGCCGATGGCCACGTCGATGTAGGCCTGATAAAAGCCCATGGCGGCGGTGAGCAGGGGGACGGCGGCCAGAAAGCCCCAGGAGGGGGACCGCTCCCACAGCCACACGCCGGCGCAGGTCAGCAGCAGCGTGAACATATACACGTCCGCCCAGGGCAGATAGGTGGCGTTGGCGACCGTCACGGTGAGGTTCACGGCCAGGACGCCGCTGAGCAGCGCGACGGAGACCCGCCGGCGGATGTCCAGCACGGACACGATGAGATAGACGCTGCCGCTCAAAAACAGGATGGAAAGCAGCCCCACCAGCCAGGGGGCCGGGAGCCGGCCCCGGAACAGCCAGTAGACCGGCTGCATGAACCGCCCCAGGGACAGCTGGAACGCCTGCTCCGCGCTGTCGGCGAAAAAGGAGTACAGCGCGTCATGGCTGGGGGCGAGGGTGAAGTACATATAGGCGTGGGCAGCCAGGCTGAACAGCGCGGTACACAGCGCTGCCAGCCTCAGCCGGGGCAGATCGTTTCGGAGCTCTTTCACGGCGGCGCCATCCTCCTTACGCAAATACCTTTTCATAGCCCACCCGAAGGGGGTCGTGCTCGATGGTATCCGACAGGGTCACCACCCCGCAGCGGCGGTAGCCCCGGCGCTCCAGAAGCGCCTGCATGGGCTTGTTGTCGGCGTGGGTGTCCACCCGGACGCTGCCGTAGCCCCGGCCCATGGCCAGGTCCTCGCACAGCTGCAGCATCTCGTCTGCCAGGCCCCGGCCCCGGTAGGCCGCCTTCACCGCCACCCGGTGGACGGTGGCGTAGGGAGCGCTGTCCGCCGTGAGCCAGGCCCCGTCGATAGCGGGGTAGTCCGGTTCCGGCGTGAAATACTCCGACGCGCACCCGGCGGGCCGGCCCTCGTGGGTGAACAGCCAGCAGTTTCCCGCGGCGATGTCCCGGCGGAACACGCTCTCGTTGGGGAAATCGTCCTGCCACTGGTCCACGCCGTTTTCCCGAAGGTAGGCGCTGGCCTCGCCGGTAATGGCCAGCAGGTCCGGGATGTCTGCCTCCGTGGCCAGACGGCAGTCATAGGTGAGCTTTTCCCGGCCCGTGAGCCGGGCGATGACAGCCTCCTCCTCGGGCGTCTGGGGCGCGTAGGCGGCGAACATGTCCGGCCGGCGCTCCATGGTGCGCTTCAGCTGCTGCTCCCGGCGCCAGGCGTCCACCTCCCGGTGCTTGCCCTCCCGCAGCACCTCCGGCACCGTGAGCCCCTCCCAGGTCTCCGGCCGGGTGTACTGGGGGTACTCCAAAAGCCCGTCCCAGTGGCTCTCGCCCATGTAGCAGGCCGGGTCGGACAGCACCCCGGGCACCATCCGGCACACGCTGTCAGCGATGGCCATGGCGGGGATCTCCCCCCCGGTGAGCACGAAGTCCCCCAGGCTCAGCTCCTCGTCGCAGCAAGCTTCAATGAACCGCTCGTCCACGCCCTCGTAGTGGCCGCAGACCAGCACCAGGTGGTCGTACTCCGAGACCAGCCGCCGGGCGTGGCCCTGATCGAACCGGGCCCCCTGGGGGGACAGGTAGATGACCCGGCGCTTCCGGGGCCCTGCCTCGGCCGTCACCCAGTCCAGGCAGGACTTCAAGGGCTGGGCCATCATCACGCAGCCCCAGCCGCCCCCGTAGGGGTAATCGTCCACCTGCTGCTGTTTGTTCTCCGTGAAATCCCGGATCTGGACGCAGCGGATCTCTATGAGCCCCTTTTTGGCCGCCCGGCCCAGGATGGAGGCGTCCATCATGGGCTGCACCGCCTCGGGGAACAGTGTCAAAATATCGATACGCATGATATTCTCCGCATTTTTGTTCTGCGCATAAGTATAACACGGCCCGGTGGAAAAATCCACCGGGCCGCGTGTATTGGTCATGACCGGCGCAGCACGTCCGCCCTGAACTGCATGTCGTCCAATATCACGTCCAGGGCCCGCTGCTGCTGCTCCGTGAGGGAGCGCATCTGCATGATGACCTCGTAGGTGGGCTTGCCGTTCAGGGCGGCGGCGCGGAACACGTCCGGCGACACGTTGTACACCGCCCGACCCAGCAGATAGTCCGTGGTGACGCGGAACAGGTCGGCCAGCTCCGTGAGCTTTTCCAGGTCCGGCATGTGGGCGCCGTTCTCGTAGTTGGAGATGGTCCCCACCGAGACATGGAGCCGCTGCGCCAGGTCCCGCTGCGTCATGCCGCGGTCCTTGCGAAGCTCCGACAGTATCTCTCCGAAACTTGCCATGCCAATCACCCGCCTAATGATACCTGCATTATAGTATAGTTAGTATACACCCTTAAGAAAGTTACAAAATAACCATATTTTTAACAAGTTATTGACAAATAATTTTAAGATAACTATAATTCTATTTACAAAGTACATGTACTTTCCACGTTTGAGACAGGAGAACCTTACCATGGATTTTTACGCAAACGAAGGAAAGTCGATCACCATACGCGTGGATGGGAAGACCTACGCCCGCCACGCCATCCAGACCCATTTCGTGCAGGTGGGGGAGAGCTATATCGACCTGATGGAGCGGTATGTGCGCCCCGTTTACCAGCCGGGGGACATCCTCTCCGTCAGCGAGAAGGTCATCGCCCTGTGCCAGGGGCGCATCGTCACGGAGGACCAGGTGAAGCCCACCTTCTGGGCAAAGTTCCTGTCCCGCTTCGTCCACCAGACGTCGGCGGGGCCGGGGATGGGCCTGCCCGTGAAGATGCAGTTCGCCATCAACCAGTGCGGCCTGGGGCCGGTGCTGAAGGCGGCGGTGTGCGCGGGGCTGGACAAGCTCCGGGGCGTCCACGGGACGTTTTACGACATGCTGGACCCGGAGGTCCGGGGCCTGGACGGCTTCTTTGGCCGGGACATCCCCGAGTACGCCCACATGGGCGTGCGCATCCCCCGCGAGCCGGACAAGGTCTGCGATGAGGTATATGAGAAGACGGGCATCGTCATGATGATCGTGGACGCCAACGACCTGACGGTGGAGCTGTTAGGCCGGGCCCAGCAGCTGAAGGAGTGGACCGAAGAGCAGCTTCTGGACCTCATCAAGGACAATCCCGCCGGCCAGGACCGCCAGCTGACCCCCTTCATCCTGATACGGGAGACAAAGTAAATCAGCAGCAACGCACGTTTATGCAACAAAAGGCCCCCTCAGACGAGGGGGCTGTCGGCGGAGCCGACTGGGGGAGGGAAATAGTTTGTCTCTCCCTCCGTCACGTCGTCGGAGCACGCGCTGCCAGGTCTCCCTTTGCCGCAAGCGGTAAAGCTCGAATGGCCCGCGGCTCCTCCTCTTCCCCACGCGACCCGCTTCGCTGGGCTCGCGTGGGGACCCCGAAGTTCGGCGGCCACCTCCCTCATCAGAGGGAGGCTTTTTATTCCATGTCGTTTCAGCCGTTGGCCACGGTGAAGAGGCTGTAGAAGTAGCCCTTCTGGTCCATCAGCTCCCGAAAGTTGCCCCGCTCGGCGATGGACCCGCCCCGCAGGACGAATATCTCGTCGTACCGCTCCAGGAGCACCGCCTCCAGCCGGTGGGTCACCACCAGCCGTGTGAGGCCCTCCAGGTCCAGGATGGCGGCGGTGACGGCGTGGGCCGTCTTGCTGTCCAGAGCGGCGGTCGCCTCGTCCAGCAGAAGGACCGGCGTGCCCCGCAGCAGCGCCCGGGCGATGGATACCCGCTGGCGTTCCCCGCCGGAGAGGCCGGACCCGTTCTCCCCGCAGCGATGATTGCTGCCCCGCTCTGCCAGAAAGGGCCCCAGTCCGGCCCGCGCCACGGCGCTGTCCACCGCCTGGTCGGGAAAGTCCCGGAACATGGTGATGTTCCGGCGGATGGTGTCGTCAAAGAGGAACACGCTCTGGCCGATGAGGCTCTCCAGGTCATAGAGGCTGTCCGGGTCGATGGAGCGCATCTCCCTGCCGTCCACGGTGAGGGAGCCGGTGTAGTCCTCGTGGGCGCCCATGAGAAGGTCCAGAAGGGTGGTCTTTCCGGAGCCGGAGGCCCCCACCAGGGCGTACTTTTTCCCCGCCTCCAGCCGCAGGGACAGATTTTCCAGCACCGGTCTGCCCGGCTCGTAGGCGAAGGACACGTCCCGCAGCTCGATGGCGTCCCGGAGGACGGGCTGGATGGGCTCGCCTGTGCGGGCGGCGTTCTCCTCCGTCACCGCCGCCAGTTTTTCGATAAGCCCACGGGCGGCCTTTCGCTGGGCCAGCAGCTGGGGGACTTGCTGGACCGGCTGGACAAGGGAACCGGCGAGATTGGTGAAGATCAGCACCGTACCCGCTGTGATGCTGCCCCGCAGCGCCAGATACGCGCCGATGAAAAACATGCCGAACTGCATGGTAACGGCGAGGCTGCTGCCCGCGCCCTGCATGGCGCCCCGCCAGAGCAGCCGCCGGCTTCGGGCATGCTCCAGCGCGCGGTCTTCCTCATCGAAGATGCGCCCTGCCTCCGTCTCGGCCTTGAAGCTCTTGAGGATAGCAAAACCAGCCAGCAGGTCCTTGACTCTGCCCGCAAAATCCTCGTTCCGGTCGCTGAGCGCTTTTTCCCGCCGGGCCAGTTCCGGACTGAAAATAGTCACCCCCAGCAGAGGCAGCACGCACAGCGCCAAGGCGGCTCCCGTCATCGCGGGGCTATAGGTGAGCAGAAACACCAGGATGGCCACAAAATCCAGGGGCAGCATGATCAGATCAAACAGGCTTTGCAAATAGTCGGAGACGATCACAGTCACATCGCTGGTCAGAACGGACAGATACCGTCCGGTGTTCTCTTTGGTAAAGGCGCTGATGCTCTTCTCAGCCAGCCGCCGAAAGGCGTAGGATTTGTACTGGCGCAGCGCCCGGCCCTGCCAGCCGCTGAGGGCCCGGTAATACAGCGCTTCCGAGACGCCTAAAAATACCGCCACGCCCGCCGCCGCCCATAAGAGCCGGACCAGCCGGGCAGCATCCAGCGCCGTGACGGCGTCGATCACCGCTCCCAGCACCCATGACACCATGAGTATGGCCGGTATCTGCAGCATATACAGCGCCGCCGTCCCTAAAAGGCGGAGGCGGTTGTGCTCGTAAAAAGCCCGGATATAGGGCCGGGCGGGGTCAGGCCGTTTCATCGCCGGCCGCCCCTTTTTCAAAGCACTTTTCCCGCATCAGATTACCCACCAGGTTCATCCCGTGGCCCTGCCATGCCCAGCGGGCGAAGGTCAGCAGGGGCACGATGCCGCTGAAGTCCCGCAGGGCGTAGACGCTCACCGTCCCCTCCGGCATGGTGATCTCCTCCTTCGCCAGAAGATGGGCTTTCGTCAGCGCATCCAAGGCCCGCTCCGTCTCCGACAGGGACACCCCCGTATGCTGGGACACCACCGCCGGGGCGTAAAGGCCCTCCCGGCTGCGGCAGAGATACCGCAGCGCCTCCATGGCACCCGGCAGCGCCAGAGCGGCGAACAATTCCCGGTATTCCTCGTCGGTCAGGAAGTACTTCTCATACCCCTCCTCCGGCTCCGGGAACACGCCGAAATAGGAGTAGTCCTCCGCCCCCACGCCCAGCATGTAGCCGGCGGCGGAGCCCGTCATCGTGCGCATCAGCGACATGCCCTGACCGAATGCTCATGTACGGTAAGGAAGCAAGCAACCGAAAACAAGAGATAGACCGCCAGCACTACACTATTCCGAACCA
>CANRNF010000067.1 GCA_947631865.1 uncultured Oscillospiraceae bacterium
CGATGCAGCCGATCATGCCCATCTCCTCGCCGATGCAGGCGAAGATGTAGTCGGCGTGCTTGCTTCGCAGGCCGCCCTCCGCCGTCTGGGTCTGGGTGCCCTGATAGAGGCCCGTGCCCCAGAGACGGCCCGAGGACAGGGCCAGCCGGGCCCGGGTGGGCTCCCAGCTCAGGCCGTAGCCGCTGGGGTCGATCTGGTCCTGCATGTAGGGCAGGAGGATACGTATCTTCTGGTTGTCGCTGAGCACATAGTTCCAGGCAAGGGGGATGGCGAGAGCCATGGCCGCGCCGCCGAAGAGGAACCAGTATAGCTTGATCCCCGCGGCGAACACCATCACGATGAACACGAAAAAGAACACCAGGGCGTTGCCCAGGTCGCTGGAGATGACCATGTACATGCCGAACAGAAGCAGCAGGTGGCCCACCAGCTGGAACACGGACAGGGGCGAGGAGAGGCTCCGGTATTCCTTCAGGTATGTGATGTGCTTGGCCGTGAGAACGATGTAGATGACCTTGACGACCTCCGCCGGCTGGATGCCGATGCCCAGAAAACGGAGCCAGGCCCGGTTGCCGGTGTCGTCCTTGTAGCCAAGGGGCGTCAGCAGCAGAGCGATGAGGCCGAACTCCGCCACCAGCAGCAGCGGCCACTGGTCGGCGAAGATGTCCGCGTCGATGAGGGTGAAGAGGAAGTAGAGGACGACGCCGATCACCAGGGCGAAGGACTGCACGTAAATGTAGGAGGACCCCATGGTGCGGGTGGCGCTGGATATGGCCACCAGGCCCATGACGGACGCGGCGAGGCACAGGGTGAACAGCAGCATGTCAGCCCGCTTGAGAAACTCGCGCACGATGGCCATCTTTGCCTTCAAAGGCCCGTCCTCCTTTCCGGGGCCGGACGCCCCGTTTGTCCCGGATAGTATAGCACACAACCAGCCCTGTGGCAATTAACAATTCATTAAGAAAGAGATAGAAGCGATGGCAGATCACACCGGACACCGGCAGCGGATGCGGGAGAGATTCCTCCGCTGCGGCCTGGACAATTTCAACGACCTGAACGTGCTGGAGCTGCTGCTGTTTTACGCGGTGCCCCGGCAGGACACCAACCTGCTGGCCCACCGGCTCCTGGACGCCTTCGGCACCCTGGGCGGGGTGTTCGACGCCTCCGTGGAGGCCCTTGAGAGCGTGGAGGGCATCGGGGATGTGGCGGCGGCCCTCATCCACCTGGTACCGGAGGCCGCCCGGCGGTACTGGATGTCCAAATCCGGGCCGGGCGAGATCCTGGCGGACAGCGAGGCGGCGGGAAAGTATCTGCTGCCCCGGTTCTTCGCCAGCCGGAACGAGACCATGTATCTCGTGTGCATGGACGCCAAGCTCAAGGTGCTGGACTGCCGGGAGGTGGGCCAGGGCAGCACCACCTCCGTGCACCTGGACCTGCGGCGCGTCACCCAGATCGCCCTGGGACAGAACGCCTCCGCCGTGCTGCTGGCCCACAACCACACCAGCGGCATCGCCCTGCCCTCCCAGGAGGACGTCGCCGTCACCCTCAAAGTCCGGGACCTGCTGGCCCAGGTGGGCGTGACGCTCACGGACCACATCGTGGTGGCGGGGGACGACTTCGTGTCCATGGCCGACAGCGGCTACCTGCCCCAGCAGAGCTGACCGGCCGGGCAAAAATGCAAGAGAATCCGCCCGGTCTGGCAGAGAGCGGCGTGATTATGCAAACCGGTGTGAAAGGTGTTGATTATGTAAAATAAAAAATTGAAACTATTTGTTTCTTTACACGTTAGGTGAATTTGAAAAAATTGGTAAATCCACATGAAATGCCCATGATACCGTCGGTCAATGAGTGTTCAAATGTCTGTTCAAAATGTCGATAACTTTCTGCATTAGAAATGAAATCAAATATTATGTAGAGCAAATTATGGGATTCCCTAAAAGAGGAAAAGGCTGAAAAGGCGGGGGTTTGACGGGCCGGACGGCGGATGCATACGGGCGGATATGCGGAAGAAAATGCGCACGGCCCGCTGCAAATCCGGCGGAATTGCAAGACATAATACGGTTTGTAATCATAGGCCGAACGGGAGATTTCCTGTTGACTTCTCGCGGGGGGCTATGCTACAATATCTGGGCGCGAAAATGCTAGTGTAGCTCAGTCGGTAGAGCAGCTGATTCGTAATCAGCAGGTCGTGTGTTCGAGTCACATCACTAGCTCCAGCGTCAGAAGGGCTTTGAAGATGTCAGATCCCCGCAAGCGGGGCTCCTCCATCGGTCAAAGCCCTTCTTCCTTTTCCGAAACGGGTCACGCTCAAGCCGCCGGCTCGGTTGCAAGCGCCCTCGCAACGGCTTTGTTTCGCTACCAACCCGTTTCGGGGACGGGGGGACGTTGGGTACAGATTGAATCCGATGGATGCGTTTGGTATAATGCTTACAATATAATTTTGTCATATATCCGAGAGGGAGGATATGTCCATGAAAAAACTGCTGGCCGTATTTTTGGCGCTGGCGCTGGTGGGAGGCGTGTTTACGGGCGCCGTCTATGCGGATGATACCAGGAAGATAGAGCTCACGGAGGTGCAGGCCCAGGAGCCCTGGTATCTGCCCATGGATGAGGTGGGGACCTACGACACCGACATCATCACCGACGAGATACGCGCCGCCTGCACGCTGGGCGACGTCACCGCCGGCGCGCTCCCCTACTGGACAGGCTTCATCCTGGAGAATAAGATATTCTACAATTTCTATCCCGACGAGCAGTGGGCCGAGTACACTCCCGGCGGCCGGTACTGGACGGAGGACGAGATCCGCCACCAGGCGGAGGAGGGCTTCAACTGCGTGCGGGCCGTGTACAGCTTTTCCTACCTGTCTGATCCCGACGACGTGTGGAGCATCAACATGGCGGAACTGGAGCAGCTGGACGAGCTCCTGGGCTGGTGCATGAAATACAATATACACCTGATGCTGAGCATCACGGGCCTGCCCGGTATGGCCGGGACGGACCGGTGGGAAGAGGATATCGCCTATAACGACGCCCTGTTCACCGACCCGGCGACGCAGGAGATCTTCGCCGCTTACTGGAAGATGCTGTCCCGGCGGTACGCTGACATCCCCAGCGGGGTCCTCAGTTTTGAGCTGGAGGCGGAGGGGAGCTGCATGACGCCGGAGGGCGGCCCGGATATGGAACGGTTTTATAATGCCCTGGCCCCCATCGCCCAGAGCATCTGGGAGGACCGGGCGGACCGCATCGTCATCGTGAACGACAACGACAAAAACGTACCGGAGCAGCTCGCGGCCATCGGCTGCTGCCTCTCCCTGCACGCCCACGTCTATAACCACACCGGCGCGGAGGAGGATTGGTTCGGGCTCACGGATGTGGAGCACCGCTGGCCCATGGAGTACATCCCCCGCTATTTCTGGCCGGAGAACGGCTCGCTGAAGCTGGAGGCGGAGAGCGCCTTCCAGGAGGGAACTGTGACGGCCTGCGTCAATGTCCTTGCCGGCGAGGCGCCGGAGATATGGTGCGACGGGGCGGCCGTCCCCGCGGAGGCCGCCGTGAATGACCACGGCGTCACGACCCTGACGGCGAGCGTCCCGGAGGGAACAAAGGAGATAGCCATTGCGCCGGAGGGAGACGACTTCAATGTGGAGCTGATCCTGGTGGATCTCAAACAGGAGGGCCGGGAGCGGGTACAGATAAACGTGCCGCTGGTCGGCTATGTAACGGAGGAGCAGTTCCCCACATTCCGGGTGGGCGACGACGGAACGGTGACGAACCTGACCGGACACAGCCTGGACGGGGAGGCCATCTATGAGGGCTATATGCAAAGATTTGTGGAGTGCGCGGAGAAGTATCACGTGGGCTTCATCGAGACGGAGGTGGGCACCGATACTACGGTGCTCAGCGTGGAGGGGTATCTGGCGTATCACGAAATGATGCTGAGCACTCTGAAAGACCATGGCATCAGCTGGATGTACAACTGCGAGCACAACATATTCGCGCCGAAGGAGCTGATGTGGCTCAACGGCGAGAACGATCCCATCCCCTTCCAGCACTTCTCCCAGTGGGAGGACAGCCCCTACTGGGTCAACGAGGACGTGACAGAGCTTTTGAAGGCGTATCAGTGATAAAAATGGCAGGGCGGGACCGTCCGCGGACGGTCCCGCCCTGTTTTTATCCGCTGTGGGTCCGAAAAGCCGGAAAATTTACGGATTTAAAGTCTATTTTACCCTTGCATTCCGTCATATTTCATGGTAGAATGCCTTTGTAAAGCCATGCGTTTTAGGCACAATTACATAACTTGTCAAAACAGGTCCTCCGGCGTTACTCCTCTACTATAGCGCCGCGGGACCGTAAAAAAGGAGGATAAAAACCTTCCGCCGGGCCGGCGGTGCGGCAGTGTGGAGACCTGTCGTAACGTCCGCGGGGTATCGCTCTTCGCGGGCAAGGGGGAATTTGCGGAGGCATTTCCCTTACGGCTCAAAGCTATGGCAACTGTGACCCTGAAAAACATCAAGAAGGTCTACGACAACAAGGTGACCGCCGTCCACGACTTCAACCTGGAGATCGCGGACAAGGAGTTCATCGTACTGGTCGGCCCCTCCGGCTGCGGCAAGTCCACCACCCTTCGGATGGTCGCCGGCCTGGAGGACATCAGCGACGGCGACCTGTACATCGGAGACCGCCGCGTCAACGACGTGGAGCCCAAGGACCGCGATATCGCGATGGTCTTCCAGTCCTATGCTCTGTATCCTCACATGACCGTGTATGACAACATGGCTTTCGCCCTGAAGCTGCGCAAGATGCCGAAGGACGAGATCGACCGCCGGGTGAAGGAGGCCGCGGCCATCCTGGACATCACCCAGTACCTGGACCGTAAGCCCAAGGCGCTGTCCGGCGGCCAGCGGCAGCGTGTGGCCATCGGCCGCGCCATCGTCCGTGAGCCCCAGGTGTTCCTGATGGACGAACCTCTGTCCAACCTGGACGCCAAGCTCCGTAACCAGATGCGCGCCGAGATCATCAAGCTGCGCCAGCGTATCGACACCACCTTTATCTATGTTACCCATGACCAGACCGAGGCCATGACTCTGGGCGACCGTATCGTCATCATGAAGGACGGCTTCATCCAGCAGATCGGCACGCCTCAGGAGGTCTTCGACTCCCCCACCAACATGTTCGTGGCCGGCTTCATCGGCACGCCCCAGATGAACTTCTTCGACGGCAAGGTCGTCAAGAGCGGCGACGGCTATGAGCTGCACACCCACGGCGCCGTCATGGAGCTGACCCAGGCCGCCCAGGCCAAGCTGAAGGCCCAGGGCATCACCGAGAAGGACGTCACCGTGGGCATCCGTCCCGAGCATGTGCATCTGGCCGACGCCAGCAAGTCCACTCTGGGCGCCAAGGTGGACGTGTCCGAGATGATGGGCTCCGAGATCTATCTGCACGTGGACGCCGACGGCAAGGACGTGGTCCTGCGCATCCCCTCCACGGAGCTGCCCAGCGAGTGGCGCGCCGGCATCCCCTACGGGACCCAGATCGCCTTCACCTTCCCGCCGGAGCTGCTGCACCTGTTCGATCCGGAGACGGAGAAAAACCTCTTGCTCTAATACCTATACATCCAAAAGGCCCGGACGAAAGTCCGGGTCTTTTCCTTGCTTGTGAGATAGTGGACTCTATAAGCCCCCCTTGTGAAAGGGGGGTGGCCCGAAGGGCCGGGGGGATTGCTGCCCAAGTACAATCCCCCAGTCTCGCTTCGCTCGACAGCCCCCTTTGACAAGGGGGCCTTCCAAAATGTTTTTGATTTAAATCTGCGACCAAAAGCGGTTTTTGTTGACTATAAGGGTGAAGGGGGCGAGGGACTTGGAAGACGCGCGGATCGTGGACCTGTACTGGGCCAGGGACGAGCGGGCCGTGGCGGAGTCGGCGGCAAAATACGGCGGCTACTGCCTCACCGTGGCCCGGAACATCCTCTCCGATGGGGAGGACGCCCGGGAGTGCGTGAACGACACTTGGCTGGGGGCCTGGAACGCCATGCCGGAGGACCGGCCCGCCCGGCTGGGGGCCTACCTCGCCGCCATCACCCGGCGGGTGGCTCTCAACCGCTGGAAGGCGGCACGGACCCGGAAGCGGGGCGGGGGCGAGACGCCCCTGGTCATCGAGGAGCTTTCGGAATGCGTTCCCGGCGGGGAGAGCGTGGAGGCCCGCCTGGAGGCGGAGGAGCTGGGCCGGGCGGTGGCCGCCTTTGTCCGGACCCTGCCGGACACGGAGCGGCGGGTGTTCCTCAGCCGGTACTGGTATCTGGACGGCGTGGACGCCATCGCCGGGGCCTTCGGGTTTTCCCGGAGCAAGGTGAAGTCCATGCTGGCCCGGACGAGGAAGAAGCTGCTGGCCTATTTGCGGAAGGAGGGGTTATACGATGGCGGGTGAAAAGCTTTTGGAGGCCTTCGCCTGGGTGGACCCGGCGCTGGTGGAGGACGCCCGGACGGCTGCGGAGCGGCGGGGCGGCGTTGGCCGCCGGGTCCTGGTGATCGCCCTCGCGGCGGCGCTGGTGCTGGCCCTGGGGACCGCGGCCTACGGCTATTTCAGCGGGGCGGATTGGTTCAAAAGCTGGTTCCAAAACCGGGGCCGGGAGCCCCTTACCCAGGGACAGGAGGCCTATATCGAGGGCGCGGCCGTGGACGTGGGCCAGAGCGTGACGGCGGACGGCTGGACGGTGACGGCCCAGACCGCCCTGGCGGACAACTATGATATCTGTGTGAAAACGCGCATCGACCCGCCCGCGGGCGCGGACACGGCGGACAACTATCTGCTGGAGGACGCGGCCCTCCTGGACGGCGACGGAAAGGAGATACGCTTCTCCCGGAGCACAGGGAACGTGCGGGGCTTTCAGGAGGCGGGGGCCTTCTACTGCGTTTGGTCGCTGAGCGTGGAGCCCGGAAACAGCGGGGCGACGTTCCTGAACGTCCGGCCCCTTACCTTGCAGTTCGGCGGGATCAAAGCGGACAACGAGACGGTGGCGGAGGGGCCCTGGCGCTTTGAGCTGGACCTGCCCGCGGAGGGGACAAGAGCGGTGGAGCTTTTGGATGAGCCCTTCCCCTGCAAGGGCCGGACCGTGGAAGACTATACGGAGGCCGGGGTCATGGAGAGCTATTACGACATCACGCTCCTGTCCCTGCAGGTCAGGCCCCTGCGCATCCAGGTACAGTACCGGAGCGGGAGAGAGGAGAAGTTCGGGGACGGCCTGACCATCTCCGTGGTGCTCAAGGACGGCACCGTGGTCCCTACCGGGGCGACGGGCGGCAGCTTCGGCAGCCATCTGGCCGACTGCAGCTTTGAGCTGGCGGCTCCGGTCCTGCCGGAGGAGATCGCCTATATCCAGCTCCCGGCGGGATATACCGTGCCCATGTCGGAATAAGTTGACATAATTCCAAATGCCGAGCGTTTGCCCGGCATTTTTTTGTGGTACAATGCGACCGGGAGATAGTTTTTACGACTGGATAGGTGAAGGGGGCGGGACAGTGAAGGACGAACAGATCGTGGACCTGTACTGGGCAAGGGACGAGCGGGCTCTGGCGGAGACGGAGGCGAAGTACGGCGGGTATTGCCTCGCCATCGCGAGAAATATCCTCTCCGACGGGGCGGACGCGGAGGAGTGCGTCAACGACACGTGGCTGGGAGCCTGGAACGCCATGCCGGACGCCCGGCCCAGCGCCCTTTCCGCCTTTCTGGGGAAGATCACCCGGCGGCTGGCCCTGGACCGGTGGCGGGCCAAGTACGCCGCCAAGCGGGGCGGCGGCGAGGCTCCACTGGTGTTGGACGAGCTTGCCGAGTGCGCCCCGGCGGGGGAGGGCCCGGAGGAGGCCCTGGCCGCCCGGGAGCTGGCGGAGGCGGTGAACGCCTATCTCCGGAGCCTGCCCCCGGTGGAGATGGGGGTGTTCCTGCGCCGGTACTGGCATCTGGAGAGCGTGAAGGATACCGCCCAACGGCTGGGCTTTTCCCAGAGCAAGGTGAAATCCATGCTGGCCCGGACGCGGAGGAAACTGAGGACGTATTTGGAAAAGGAGGGGCTTTTATGAAGGGAAACGAGCGGCTTTTGCAGGCTATCGGAGAGGCGGACCCGGCGCTGGTGCAGGCGGCGGGGGAGATGGGGCCCATCCGGCGGGGACATGGGCGCAGGGCGCTGGTGGTCGGTCTCGCGGCGGCGCTGGTGCTGGCCCTGGGTGCCACGGCCTATGGGGTCTACAGCGACTGGTTCGTGGGCTTTTTCGCGCAGCGCAATGGCAAAGACCTGACGGAGAGCCAGGCCGCCGCCGTGGAGGCCCTGACCGCCGTGGTGGACCAGAGCCAGACCGTGGACGGCTGGACGGTCACTGTGGACAAGGCCATCGCCACCCGGCACGACGCCTATATCCGGCTGGTGGTGACCGCCCCGGAGGGGACGGCGCTGGACCCGGAGGGGCAGAATTACGACTGCGACGTGGAGGTATCCGGATTCAACACGGAGGACACCTCGGATGAGGGCGTGGCCGGCTATGGCCTGCAGATGACCATGTTCAAGGACGAGGGCATGGCGGAAAACGAGGGCGCTATCCTTCTGGAGCTGGACCGCAACGCCACCGCCGCCAGCGCCCTGGACCTGGCCGACGGGAAGGAGCGGACCGTCACGGTGAAGGACCTGCGGGTGTGGGACCTGGACGAGGAGAGCCATAAGACCGAGCAGACGCTGGTGGAGGGGACGTGGCAGTTCACCTTCGCCCTGCCCGCGGCGGAGGAGATCGAGCTGCTGGACGGGACGGTCAATGTCCTGGCAAAAAATCCCTCCACCGGGAACAAGGAGGACGTAGGGATCAGCAGCCTCCGGCTGACGGCGCTGGGGGCGACGGCGGAGTATATCACCGCCTACGACTATATCCAGCCCTTCGACGACATGACCGTGACCATGGCCGACGGAACCACCGTCACCGGCAGGGAGAGGACAAACAGCGCCAGGGACTTCGGCAAGGTCTGCTCCTTCCAGTTCGACGTGCCCGTGGACCTGGGCCAGGTGGACCACGTGACCTTCCAGGGCGTGGAGCTGAAGGTGCTGGGGTGAGCTATGCCAGTGCAGGCGTTATGCTCCTCGCGTCACATCCTGTACCTCCGGTCGCACCGACGATATACTTCCGTCATTGTGCTCCCTGCGGTACAGTCTGCTGCCGCTCGTCGCTTACCTACGCTGGGTGAGTGCGCATGCCGACGGCGCTCCAAGGAGGCAGCGTCCCTCGAATGAACATTGTTGAGCGAAGCGAAACGGTTCTCGAGGGCCGCTGTCGACGCAGGGAGCGCCATGGCACCACGTAAGCAGTGCCAGCGCGGCCCGCTCGTCAGAGGGAGCCTTTTTTCCGCTCCGGTGTGTCCAGCCCCGGAAGGGCGGAGAGGAAGATGAGAGGGATGAAGTTGGAAAAGTACCGCCACCGGGCCTCCCAGGCGAGGAGAAAGAGCAGCAGCCCGAACACCGCAAGGCGGGGGATGAGGACAGGAAAGGTCTCCCGCCAGGGCGAGAGGGCGTCCCGAAAGCTGGCGGCGACCATCAGAAGGTATAGGGCCAGCAGCACCCCCGTGCACAGGTGCTTATATAGCCCGTTGTAGACACCGCCGGGCAGGACCCATTCCCGCAGCTTTGTCTCCGTCAGGGGCTCCCCACCCAGGCAGTCGGAAAGGCCGAAGGTGCCGTCGCCGAAGAGGATGTTCCCCTTTAGGGTCAGGAGCCGGATGAGCCCCGCCGGGCCCAGCTCCCGGACCCGGCGGACGATCTCCGCCTTCAGGGCGGCGCGCTGCTCGTCCCGGTCCGTGAAGGACTGGGTGAAAGCGTAGTCCTCCGGGTCATACATCCCGTTGCCGCCCAGGCCCATCATCACCCAGTGGAGAAGGGGCGTGCGCCGCTGCTCTGCTTCCGCTTGGTCCAAATGCTGATAGACGGTGTGCTCCAGGTCCGCCTGGCCCAGCAGGAGGGCGGCCGACACGATCAGAGCAATGGCGGCGGTGCGTTTCCACTGGCCTTTGAACAGGCCGTCCAGAACGACGGCGATGAAGAGGATGATCACCGTGGCCTTGATCTGGGCGCCCAGGGCGGTGCAGAGCCCCATGAGGGCGTAGAGGGCCAGCCGGTCCCGCCGGCGGGGGCGTTCTTTTGCGGCCAGCCACAGCCAGTAGGTCAGGATGGGGAAGGGCATGCTCAGCGCGTCGGTGTAAAAGGCCGGGGCGATGAAGTAAAACGGCGGGCTCAGGGCGAACAGGGCGTAAGCCATCATCTGCCCCCGCACGCCCAGAAGCTTCCTCGCCGCCTGGCCCGTGGCGAACATGGTGGTGAGGGAGAGAGCGCCGTTGGCCACGGTGGCGGCGAGGTAATAATCCCGGACGCCAAATGCCCTGGCCAGCCGGAAAACCCAGTACAGAAAACGCAGGCCGCCCAGGTTGTTGAAAAAGGCGTAGTAATAGTCATAGTAGTCAGAAAAGGAGCCGGTCTCGGCCCACTGGACCGCGCCGCCGAACACCGCGTCGATGTCGTATACCGGCCGGTAGCGCAGGCGAAGACCCATCAATAGCTGCAGCCCGGCCATGAACATGAGAAATGCCGCCGTGATGGCTCGAGAGTGTTGGGCAAGAGCCGCATCATACTTTTTGATGAGCCGCCATACCAGCGCCAGGACGCCCAGGGCCAGGGCGGTGGCGGCCAGCAGGCCGGTCTGGGTATAGCCATAGTAGTACCAGCCGCCGTGCCTTGTGATCTGCGCGGTCAGCCAGAAGAAGCACAGGGCGAAAAAGCCATAAAAGAAGCGGAGGGCGGCGATCTTCCATTTAGTTAACATAATACTACCTCAATAGATGGACGTGCCCGTGAGGAATGCGTAAAGGTACGCCCCCTGGAGCAGGGGGGCGGCGGGGAGGGACCAGCCAAGAGCGGGCCGGCGGCGAAGGAGCAGGGCCAGGGCCGTGAACAGGGGGAAGGCGCAGGCCATGTACCGGCCGCAGCTCAGAGGCCAGCTCAGGGAGTAGTTGAGGATCAGACAGCCCAGCAGATAGGCCGTCCAGGGCAGGGGCAGGGTCCCGGCGGCGTACAGGACCGTTCCGGCGGAGAGGACGAAGACGATCAGCTCCGGCAGGAGGGTGGTGAAGGTGAAGGCATTGGCGCCGTTGGCGGCGATAGTGTCCCAAAGGATGCCCAGGCACGCCGGCAGGGGCACCGGATACTGGAACCAGTGGTCACGCTGGTAAAAGGCGAAGCGGAAGGGGTCCCCCTCCACGGACCAATTGAGCGCCAGATAGACCCCCGCGCCCAGGGCCATGAACGCCAGGGGCAGCAGCCGCCGGAGAAGGCCCCGGACAAGGCTCCGTCCCTCCCGGCGGCGCAGCTTTTGAAGGGGCCGTGTATCCGTCCAGACCTGGACCAGCCAGGGCACCGCCAGCACCAGCCCCTGCATCCGGGTCAGCGCCGCCAGAGCGCCCAGAAGCCCCGCCGGGAGCCAGCGCCGCCGGCGGAGGAGATAGAAGGTGGAGACGGACAGGAGAAAGAAGAGGCTCTCCGTGAACACCCCGGCGAAGAAGAAGGAGAAGGGGTAAGCCGTCAGAAGGCCCAGACCCAGCCGGGCAGCCTCCCAGCCCAGCTCTTCCGTCATGAGCCGGGCGAACACCACGCATCCGGCCACAAAGCAGGTCCCGGACAACAGGTGGGCGCAGAGATCATAGCCGCCGCCGATGAGGCCGTGGAGCAGGCGCACGCACCAGGGGTACAGGGGGAAGAACACCAGGAAGAGGTGCTGGCCATTCTCAATGTAGCCGTGGTAGCCCAGCATCGCCAGGTTCCGGTAGTGGACGGCGTCGGAGCGGCGAAGGGCGCTCGCCACCGCCTCCCAGGTGACGCTTCCGCCGCTGACGGCGCAATAGAGGACCGCGGCGGCGTACACTGCGGCGAGGTACGCCAGGCCCCAGAGGGACGCCACCAGGGCCATGGCCCGGGTGAAGGACTGGCCCCGGCAGGGCGCGTCCCACCGGAGCGGGACAATGCGGGGGCCCAGGGTGAGCGTCTCACGCCCGGCGATCCGCAGCAGCAGCGCCAGCGCGGCGGCGGCCAGCGCTGTCACCGCCGCCAGCTGAAACAGATATCGAAGGATGTGTATCATAGCCGCCTCCTGTGTTCTATCTCAGTAGAGGTTCTATCAGAATAGAAGATTCTATCGAGATAGAATATAAGACAGGGATCGGCATTTGTCAACCCTGGGGAGAAATAACCGGATAATATAAGAAGAACTTATATTATGCATTGTCAAATCTCATAAATGGGCCTTGTTCCGGCGGCGAAAGTCTATGGAATCCGACAAAATGCACAAACACGGGCGAAAAAATTGAACATTATGCCTTGACAACTGAACTTTCGGGGGGTATAGTGCGTAGCATGAAACGGCAAGGACGTCGTGACCAAGGGTCATGGCGTCCCTGCCGCTTTTTTGATCTCATAGCATCAAGAGGAGGAAAGGAAAACAATGGAGGAGATAATGGAGAGCCTGTCCGGCGAGATATTCGCCGTGTGGTTTTTGATCGGCGCGGCGCTGGTGTTCTGGATGCAGGCGGGCTTCGCTATGGTGGAGAGCGGCTTCGCCCGGGCGAAGAACGCGGGCAACATCCTGATGAAGAACCTGATGGATTTCTGCATCGGCACATGCGTGTTCATCCTCATCGGCTTCAGTCTGCTGCTGGGGGAGGACCTGGCCGGGTTCATCGGCAAGCCGGGGTTCGATATCTTCACGGCCTACGAGAGCTTCGACTGGTCCAACTTCGTGTTCAACCTGGTGTTCTGCGCCACCACGGCCACCATCGTGTCCGGCGCCATGGCGGAGCGGACGAGGTTCATATCCTACTGCGTCTATTCCGGCGTCATCTCGGCGCTGATCTACCCCATCGAGGCCCACTGGATCTGGGGCGGCGGGTGGCTGGCGCAGCTGGGCTTCCACGACTTCGCCGGGTCTGTGGCCATCCACATGGTGGGCGGCGTGTGCGCCCTCATCGGCGCGAAGCTGGTGGGGCCCCGCATCGGCAAGTTCACCCGGGACGCCAAGGGCAAGGTGGTGAAGGTGAACGCCTTCCCCGGCCACAACATCCCCATCGGGGCTCTGGGCGTGTTCATCCTGTGGCTGGGCTGGTACGGCTTCAACGGCGCGGCCTGCACCAGCGTGGAGCAGCTGGGTTCGGTCTTTTTGACCACCACCGTGGCCCCGGCCGTGGCCACCACGGTGTGCATGATCTTCACGTGGCTGAAGTTCGGCAAGCCGGACGTCTCTATGTGCCTGAACGCCTCGCTGGCGGGCCTCGTGGCCATCACGGCCCCCTGCGACGTGACGGATTGCTTTGGCGCCATCGTCATCGGCGCGGTGGCGGGCGTGCTGGTGGTGTTCGGCGTGTGGCTGCTGGACAACAAGCTGCGCATCGACGACCCCGTGGGCGCCGTGGCGGTCCACTGCTGCAACGGCATCTGGGGCGGCATCGCCGTAGGCCTGTTCGCCACCACCTCCGCCCCCGGCAACGATACCCTCACGGGTCTCTTCTACGGCGGCGGGTTCCACCTGCTGGGCGTCCAGCTTTTGGGCATCGCGGCGGTCATCGCCTGGACGGCCGTGACCATCACCATCTTCTTCCTCATCCTGAAGGCCACGCTGGGCCTGCGGGTCAGCGAGGAGGAGGAGCTGAAGGGCCTGGACGTGACGGAACACGGCCTTGTGAGCGCCTACGCGGACTTTATGCCGGCTCTGGGCATGCCCGCCATGATGGCGGCGGGGGAGAGCAAGCCCGGCGACGTGCCCGCCGCGAGCGTGGACGAGGCGGTGCCGGTGCAGGTCCGTTCCCCCAAGCCGGTGGCTTCCGACGGGGCGGTAAAGATGTCCAACGTCACCATATTGCTCCATATGGAGAAGTTCGAGGCCCTGAAGGCGGCCATGCTGGATATCGGCATCACAGGCATGACGGTGACGAACGTCATGGGCTGCGGCGTGCAGAAGGGAAAGCCGGAGTACTACCGCGGCGTGGTGCAGGACATCACCCTCCTGCCCCGTATCCAGGTGGAGATCGTGGTGAGCAAGGTGCCCGTGCGCACGGTCATCGAGACGGCCAAAAAGGTCCTGTACACCGGCCACATCGGCGACGGCAAGATATTCGTCTACGACGTGGAGAACGTGGTCAAGGTCCGCACCGGCGAGGAGGGCTACGACGCTCTCCAGGATGTGGAACAGTACTGATAAATGTAAAATACAGCGCAAAGCGCCCCGTCCGTTCGGACGGGGCGCTGCTGTCGCTGGAAAATAAATATTAAAAATGGTAAGTTGGCGTTGACAAAAAGAAACAGGGAGATTACAATAGGTTACATAATAGCCAAACGTCACACCAGTTTCCGGCCCATGAGCACGCCCATGACAGAGCTCATCATGAGCCCCCGGGTCCAGCCGGAGCTGTCCCCCAGGCAGTGCAGGCCGGGGACGTTGGTGTTGAAGTCCTGGTCCATGCGGATGCGGTTGGAGTAGAACTTCAGCTCCGGGGAATAGAGAAGGGTCTCGTAGGCGGCGAAGCCGGGGACCACCTGGTCCATGGCCTTGATGAAGTTGATGATGTTGATCATGGCCCGGTAGGGCATGGCGGCGGTGATATCGCCGGCCACCGCGTCGGGCAGGGTGGGGCGGACGTTGGAGTATTCCAGCTCCTTCTGCCAGGTGCGCTTGCCGTCCAGGATGTCGCCGAAGCGCTGGACCAGCAGCTGGCCGTTGGCCAGCATGTTGGTAAGCTCGCCCACTTTCTGGGCATAGGCGATAGGCTGGTTGAAGGGCACGGAGAAGTTGTGGGAGCAGAGGATGGCCAGGTTGGTGTTCTCGCTCTTGAGCTCCTTGTAGGAGTGGCCGTTCACCACGGCCAGACCGTTATCGTAGTTCTCCTGGGCCACGAAGCCCCCCGGGTTCTGGCAGAAGGTGCGGACCTTGTTCTTGAAGGGGGCAGGGTAGCCGATGAGCTTGGACTCGTAAAAGGCCCGGTTCACCACCTCCATGACCTCGTTGCGCACCTCCACGCGCACGCCGATGTCCACGGTGCTGGGCAC
>CANRNF010000068.1 GCA_947631865.1 uncultured Oscillospiraceae bacterium
AAGCGTCTGAATGAGCTGGACCGTATCTTCATGCGGCTGTATGAGGACCGGGTAAACGGCACGATCTCCGGCGAGCGATTTGCCTCCATGAGCAAGTCCTATGAGGACGAGCAAACGAAGCTCAAACAGGAAGTGGAAACGCTCACAAAAGAGGTGGCCCAGCAGGAGCAGAAGGCCGATGATGTGGAACGCTTCATAGCTCAGGCACACAGGTACGTTGGGCTGGAAGAACTGACGCCGTATGCTCTGCATGAGCTGGTAAAGGCCATTTACATTGACGAGCCGAATAAGGGCAATGGCAAGCGGCGGCAGAGCATCCACATTTCTTATGACTTTGTGGGCTTTATCCCCATCCAAGAGCTGATGCAAGAGGAAATGGCATGACCGAAGCCATGCCATTTCCGAAAAATGAGACACGATACTGTCTTATGACACCCCACCAAAGCCAGGTCCTCTCATCGGTCAAAGCCGTTCTTCCTTTTCCCCATGAAACCCACTTCGTTGGGCTTTCATGGGGACCCCATAATATAGAACGCAATAGAACGCGCCGGTTGTTTTTTGACCGGCGCGTGTGCTATTATATAGCTGATGGGAGGCGAACACCTATGTCCAAGAATATCCCCCCGTTCGAGGGGTTTCCCAAGGACCTGCCCGACTTTCTGTGGGGCCTGTCCTTCCATAACGAGCGGCCCTGGTTCAACGCCCACCGGGAGGACTTCGACCGGTGCCTGAACATCCCCATCCACGCCCTGGCGGAGGACGTGAAGGCCGCCATGCAGGAGCGGCACCCCGGCCTGGCCCCGGCGCTGCACGTGTCCCGCATTTGGCGGGACGCCCGGCGGCTGTTCGGCCGAGGGCCCTTCAAGGACCACATGTGGTTCTCCCTGGGGCTCTCCGGAGAGATATACACCCCTCTGCCCCAGTTCTGGTTCGGCATCGACGCCAAGAGCTGGGAGGCGGGCATGGGCTGCTGGAACATGAAGGGGGAGCTTCTGGAGCGCTGGCGGAAAAGCATAGACCTGGCCCCCCAGCGGCTCACCCCCATCGTCCGGGCCCTGAAAAAGCGGCCGGACCTGGTCCCCTACTGGGAGGTCTACAAGAAGCCCAAGGGCGACCCCGGGCCGGAGCTGTACGACTGGTACAACGCCCGCAGCGTGGGCCTGGGCGCCACCGTATACTTTGACCCCGACCCGCCGGGGAAGGAGCTCTTGGATCAGGTGCTGGATATCTTCGAGACCCTGACCCCCCTCTACCAGTATCTCACCACCATCTGAACGGTTGACAATCCCCGCCGGGGCATGTATAATATTTTAGGAATCAATCCTAAAAGGCGGTGAGACCATGACCCGGCAGCGACAGCTCATCTACGACATCATCATGGCCGAGCCGGAGCACCGGACGGCGGAGGAGATATACGACCTGGCCAGGGCGCAGATGCCCTCTCTGGCCCGGGGCACAGTGTACCGCAACCTGGGTCTTCTGGTAGGAGAGGGCCAGATCGGGAAGCTGGAGATGCCCGACGCCCCCGCCCGGTACGACCGGGAGCGCCGCCCCCATCCCCATCTGGTGTGCCAGAAGTGCGGGAAGGTGGAGGACCTGACCATGCCGGACGGCCTGCTCCGGCCCTTCGCCCTGTCCCTGGGGGAGGATATCACCGGCTACGAGCTGAAGCTCTACCACATCTGCCCGGCCTGCCGGAAGCGGGCATGAACTACTTACAACGGCATATACTGTAAAGGTAAATAGCCGCCCCCGCCGGGCGGCTATTTTGGACGACGAAAGGAAGGGCTCTCCATGAAGAACATGTCCAAAATGGATAAGCTGCGCTGGGCCCTGGGCGAATATGGCCGCACCAACCTGTGGCTGTACGCCACCAGCGGGGCTTACTATCTGTTCTTCTCCCTGGGCCCCCTGCTGGTGATCCTGCTGGGCCTGCTGCCCTACATGCCCTTCTCCGAGGAGGCGCTGATGGACGCGGTGCTGGGCTACGCCCCCGGCCCCTTCCGGGAGCTCATAGAGGGCCTGGTGGACGGGCTGTACGCCGGGTCCACGGCGGCCATCGGCGTAGGCGCCGTGGTGGAGCTTTGGTCCGCCGGGAAGGTGTTCAGCCTCATCCTGCGCACCATCGAGCAGATCTACGACGGCCAGACCCACGGCAGCTTCCTGCGCCGCCGTCTCCTGGGCGCGGTCTACACCGCCGCCCTGATCGTGCTCATTCTGGGCAACATGATCCTGCTGTTCATGGGGGAAAAGATCCTGGACTCCATCGGGCTCATGTCCAAGTGGTCCGCTCTGTGGACCCTGCTCATCCGGGGCCGGGAGATATTCTTCTTCCTGGTGGTGACGGCGGTGAACGCCCTGCTGTTCGCCCATGTGCCCCAGCGGAAGCTGAGCTACATCCTCCAGCTGCCCGGCGCGGCCTTCTCCGCCGCGGCCTGGCTCATCTTCTCCCACATCTACTCCTGGGCCGTGTCCAGCTTCGGGTTTTACAGCATCTATGGCGGCCTGGCCGTGGTCATCATCTCCCTGTTCTGGATGTACGCGTCGCTGTTTCTGCTGTTCCTCGGCGCCTGGCTCAACACCCTCATCGAAAAGTGGCCCCTGCTGGAACAATGAAATTGAATAAAGAAGCGCGGTCCTGTAAAAGCAAGCCCGCGTTTTTTCTTAGCATGAAGTATAATCTGTCATAGCTTGACATATAGTATTATATATGATACTATATGTCCGGGAGGAACCGGCCATGGAAATAAGACTGGAAAAACAGCCGCAAAAGTACCTGGCATCGGCCGACGCGGCGACACGGAAGAAACTGGAGAAAGCGCTCGACGGCATTACACGGCTGGAGGGCAATATTGTAAAGCTGGGCGGCACAAAAAACATGTTTCGGTGTAAAATAGACCACTACCGCATCATATTTTCCTACAGCGGCGGTCAGATCATCGTCGTAGAGACGATAGACACCCGCACAAACATCAAGTACAGGAGGTTCAAATAATGGATGCTGCTGAATTTGAGAAAAAACTGAACGCCCTCCCCGTGGAGGAGCCAGACGAAATAGACAAAGCCATGTTGGCCGACGCCGCGACCATCAACGATGGGACTACCATCCCGCTGGAAGACCTGGAGGAATATAGTGGAAAGCTGGTCCTTCGGATACCCAGAAGCCTCCACAAGTCGCTGAAAGAGGCCGCCGCCGCCGAGGGCGTGAGTCTCAACCAGTATATGCTCTATAAGCTGGCGCGATAAGAAAAAGCAAAAGAATAGATGCCCGGACCTGAAAAATCAGGTCCGGGTCGCTCTATCTCATTCACTTGCTCCGTAACATTCTCCCCGAGTTCAATATCGCGATGACGGCCACGCCCACGTCGGCGAACACCGCCTCCCACATGGAGGCGAGACCGAAGGCGCCCAGGACGAGGAACAGGGCCTTCACCCCCAGGGCGAACACGATATTCTCCCGGACGATGCGGCTGCACTTGCGGGCCACGTCCATGGCCACGGCAAGCTTCCCCAGGTCGTCGTCCATGAGCACCACGTCCGCCGCCTCCAATGCAGCGTCGGAGCCCATGGCCCCCATGGCCACGCCCACGTCCGCCCGGCTCAGCACCGGCGCGTCGTTGACGCCGTCGCCCACATAGGCCAGGGCGTCCTTGGGGTCCTTTTTTGCCAGGATGGCCTCCAGGCAGTCCACCTTGTCCCCGGGCAGGAGCCCGCCGTGGACCTCGTCCAGGCCCAGCTGGGCCCCCACCGCGTCGCCCACGGACTGGGCGTCGCCGGTGAGCATGACGGTGCGGATGCCCCGGTCCTTCAGCTCCCGGATGGCGGCGGGGGTGGAATCCTTCACCCCGTCGGCGATGAGGATATGGCCCAGATACTGCCCCGCCCGGGCCACATGGACCACAGTGCCGGCGGCGCTGTCCTCCGGGGCCGTGAGGCCCTGGGCCGCCATGAGCCGGCGGTTGCCCGCGGCCACGGCTGCGCCGTCCACCAGGGCGGTGACGCCCTGGCCGGCGGTCTCGGCCACATCAGATACCCGGGCCGGGTCGGCGGGCTTTCCATAGGCCCGCAGCAGGGATTGAGCGATGGGGTGGGTGGAGTACTGCTCCGCCAGGGCGGCGCACTCCAAAAGCTCGGCCTCGGCCACACCCTGTTCCGGATGGACGGAGGCCACCTCGAACTCGCCCTTGGTGAGGGTGCCGGTCTTGTCGAACACGGCAATCTTCACCTGGGCCAGCTTCTCCAGGTAGTTGCCCCCCTTCACCAGGATGCCCCGGCGGGACGCCCCGCCGATACCCCCGAAGAAGGCCAGGGGGATGGAGATGACCAGCGCGCAGGGGCAGCTGATCACCAGGAAGATCAGCGCCCGGTGGACCCAGGTGGACCAGCCGCCCACGAAAAGCGGCGGGAGCACGGCCAGGCACACCGCGCTGAGCACCACGGCGGGGGTGTACACCCGGGCGAAGCGGGTGATGAAGTTCTCCGCCCTGGCCTTCTTGCTGGCGGCGTTCTCCACCAGCTCCAGGATCTTCGCCACGGTGCTCTCCCCGAAGGGCTTGGTAACCCGGACGGTGAGCAGGCCGGACAGGTTCACGCACCCGGAGACGATCTCGTCCCCCTCGGCCACCCGCCGGGGCACGCTCTCGCCGGTGAGGGCGGCGGTGTCCAGGGTGGAGGCGCCGGTGAGCACCACCCCGTCCAGGGGCACCTTCTCCCCGGGCCTGATCTGGATGACGTCGCCCACCTGGACCTCGTCCGGGTCCACCTCCACGAAGGCGCCGTCCCGCTCCACGCTGGCGGTGTCGGGGCGGATATCCATGAGGGAGGCGATGGATTTGCGGCTCTGGCCCACGGCATGGGTCTGAAACAGCTCGCCCACCTGATAAAAGAGCATGACGCCCACAGCCTCGGAATATTCTCCTAAGGCCAGGGCCCCCACGGTGGCCAGGGCCATGAGGAAATTCTCGTCGAACACCTGCCCGTGGGCGATGTTCCGCACCGCCTTCCACAGCACGTCCCAGCCCACAGCTATATAGGGCACCAGGTACGCCGCAAACGCTACGTATCCTTCCGGCTTCCAAATGCTCACCGCGATGAGCAGCGCCCCGGCCGCCAGGATGCGGGCCAGGGCCTTCTTTTCCTTACGGGTCACAGCCCCCGCCCCCTCACTTCAGGATGATCCTGCAATCAGGCTCCACCTTTTTGCAGCACTTGACCACCTGCTGCATGATGTCGTCGAAGCGGGCGTCGTCCGCGTCGATGGTCATCTTCTGGGTGAGGAAGCTCACGGTGGCGTCGGCGACGCCGTCCAGCTTCTTGATGGCGTCCTCCATCTTCCGGGCGCAGTTGGCGCAGTCCAGATCCTCCAGCTTGTAAGTCTTTTTCATGATGTATATCTCCTCTCAAATATTACTCGTTTATATGTTCCATGCCCTGGGCGATGAGCGTGCGCACATGGTCGTCGGCCAGGGAGTAGAATACGGTCTTTCCCTCTTTCCGGGGCTTCACCAGGCGGCCGGATTTCAGCACCCGCAGTTGGTGGCTCACCGCGGATTGTGTCAGGCCCAGAAGCTGGGCGATGTCGCACACGCAAAGCTCCGCCTCGAACAGGGCGTAGAGTATCTTGATGCGGGTGGAGTCCCCGAAGACCTTGAAAAGCTCCGCCAGGTCGTAGAGCTTCTCGTCCGCGGGCATCTCCGAGAGCACCCGCTCCACCGTGGCCTCGTGGACGCACAGAAAGCCGCATCGCTCGATGATGTCGTTCATGTCCGCCATGGTCCGTCCTCCTTCTCACAAACATATGAATCATTGTTCATATGTTATCATATGCTGTCCTTCCTGTCAATAGTGCGGCACATATTTTTTCCTGCGGCCCGCCATCTGCCGGGAATACTTGATTTTTTCGTCCAAACATGGCACTATATTATAGCGATCACATTGTAAACAAATAAACGGAACAGGAGGAGAGGATATGCCCGACAAAGAGCCCGTTTCCCGCAATACGAAGCCCCGGCGCGGAGTTTTCAGCGTCGTGTTCGGCCGCGGCGCCGTGGCGGCCATATTGGTGCTGATCCAGTTCTTCTTCCTGTTCGTGCTCTTCTTCCGGCTGCAGCGGTCCAGCATTTACCTGTCCTGGGCGGTGAGCCTGCTGGCGGGGCTGTTTCTGGTGTATCTGCTCAATACCAGCTCTGAATCCACCATCAAGCTGACCTGGTGCGTCATCATCGCGCTGGTGCCGGTGTTCGGGGTGCTGTTGTATCTCTTTATCTCCTTCGACTTCGGCCACCGGGCGGAGCAGCGCATCTTCCGGGTCCAGGTGGCGGAGAGCGCCCCCTATATGCCCGCCCAGACCGAGCTCATGGAGCGGCTCAAAGAAGCGGAGCCGGAGCTCTATCCCCTGGTGGTGTACGCCGCCCGGCGCAACGGCTATGCCGTGTACGAGAACACCGCCGCCCGGTACTTCCCCCAGGGGGAGGACAAATACGCCGCCATGCTGGAGGAGCTGGAGAAGGCGAAGGAATTCATCTTCCTGGAGTACTTCATCGTGGAGGAGGGGGAGATGTGGGACGCGGTGCTGGACATCCTGGCCCGGAAGGTCCGGGAGGGCGTGGACGTGCGGATGCTCTACGACGGCACCTGCTCCCTGCTGCGCCTGCCGGCCAGCTACCCCAAAAAGCTCCGGGCTCTTGGCATCCAGTGCAAGGTCTTCGCCCCCATCCGGCCCTTCATCTCCACCAGCTACAACAACCGGGACCACCGGAAGATCCTGGTCATCGACGGGAAGGTGGGCTTCACCGGCGGGGTGAATCTGGCGGACGAGTACATCAACCGCCGGGAGAAGTTCGGCCACTGGAAGGACGCCGCCGTCATGCTCTCCGGCGACGGGGTGCGCAGTATGACCCTCATGTTCCTGCGGCTGTGGAACGCCGGGGAGAAGGCGCAGGAGTACGCCCCCTATCTCAACGACCCCACGCCCCCGGCCGGCGACGGCCAGGGTTACGTGATCCCCTACGGGGACAGCCCCATGGACGACGAGCGCACCGGGGAGATGGTCTACCTGCACATGATCAACACCGCCCGGGAGTACGTGTACATCATGACCCCCTACCTCATCCTGGACGGGGAGATGGCCACCGCCATCACCTTCGCCGCCCACCGGGGGGTGGACGTACGGATCATCCTGCCCGGCACCCCGGACAAGAAGTACGCGAACCTCCTGGCCAAGGGCCACTACAAGGCCCTCACCGAGGCGGGGGTGAAGCTGTACGAGTATACCCCCGGATTCATCCACTCCAAGGTGTTTTTGGCCGACGGCGTCTCCGCCGTGGTGGGCACCATCAACCTGGACTACCGGAGCCTTTACATGAACTTCGAGTGCGCCGCGTACCTCTATAAGTCCCCGGCCCTGCCGGATATCCTCAAAGACTTTGAGGACACCTTCCCCCAGTGCCGGGCCGTCACCATGGAGACGGTAAAGAATATGAAGCTCTCCACCCGGCTGGCCGCGGCCCTTCTGCGGGTCGCCGCCCCCCTCATGTGAGAAAGGACCTGATACATGATCGTCTTACCGCTTGCCATCGTCTCCGCTCCATGCAAGGCCGGCTAGGATAGGGGCTGCATGGAGCAGGATAGCTGACGGGTGGCGAACACACGTCAGCTATAACTTCCTATCCTGCACGGCTTTGCTTCTCTGACTTATATTGAGAAAAGGAGCAAAGCAAATGAACAAAATATCCCGGGGCCTCAAGGATATGGGGCCCTTTCTTCTCCTGTGGAGCACCCAGGCCCTCTCCGGACTGGGCAGCGCCATGACCAGTTACGCCCTGGTGCTCTGGTCCTACGGCCGACATGGCTCGGCCCTGGGCACCGCCCTTTTGATGGTGTGCTCCTACACGCCCTATGTGGTGTGCAGCGTCTTCGCCGGGGCTCTCTCGGACCGGTGGGACAAAAAGCGCACCATGCTCTGCTGCGACGGTCTGGCCGCGGCGGGCACCCTGGCGGTGGCCCTACTGCTGCATACAGGCCGCCTCCAGGTGGGGCACCTCTATCTCATCAACGCCCTCATGGGCCTGATGAACACGGTCCAGCAGCCTGCCTCAGAGGTGGCGGTGACGCTGCTGCTGCCCAAGCGGTACTACCAGCGGGCCGGCGGCCTGAGCCAGCTTTCCCAGTCCGTGACCGGCCTCCTCACGCCCCTTCTCACCACGGCGGTGATGGGCCTTTGGGGCATGGGCGCGGTGCTCATCACAGACCTGGCCACCTTTGCCCTTGCGGCGCTGGCGCTGCTTCTCTTCATCCGTATCCCCCCAGCCCCCAGCGCCGGGGAGAAGAGGGAGAGCCTGTGGAAAGAAGCGGGCGAGGGGCTCGCCTATCTTCGCCGGGAGCCGGGTATCGCCCACATGATCGTCTTTCTCGCCGCCGTCAATCTGGTGGCCTCTATGTACGACGCCGCCTTCCCCGCCATGCTCCTGTCCCGGACCGGCGGCGGACAGCGGGTCATGGGCCTGGTGAGCGCCGCGGCGGGCCTGGCCACCCTGGCGGGCAGCATTCTGGCCGCGGCCCTGCCCGCGCCGAAGCGCCGGGTCCCGGTGATCTGGTGGTGCCTTGCGCTGTCTCTGGGCACGGAGAACTTCCTCCTGGCCTTCGGAAAGAGCCCGGCGGTGTGGTGTCTGGGGTCCTTCCTGGGCTGGGCGCCCATCCCCCTTATGAACGCCGATATGAACGCCCTGTTCCGGCTGCGCATCCCCCCGGCCGTCCAGGGCCGGGTCTACGCCGTGCGCAACTCCCTGCAGTTTTTCACCATCCCCGCCGGGTACCTGCTGGGCGGAGCGCTGGTGGACCGGGTGTTCGAGCCCTACATGGCCGGACCGGGGGCGGACGCCCTGCCGGCGGTTCTCTTCGGGACAGGCAAGGGCAGCGGCGCGGCCATGTTTTTCGCCCTCTTGGGCGCGCTGGGCGTGAGCGTGTGCCTCTGCTTCCGGCGGGACAGGGCCATGGAAAAGCTGGACGAAACAGAATAACTTTCGCGGGGCCGGGTTTTCGGCCCCGCTTTTTTGCGCCGCGCCTGTCCGCACAAACAAGTCCCTCTCTGTATAGAATGGAGCGAGGCAATCAAGCCTCACTGAATTTTGCAGAGAGGGGTATACACATGAGAATACGTCGTATCGTGACCGGGTGTATAGCCGGTCTCTATTTATTTCTTCGCGCGGCCTCCGGGTCCCCCGCCGTCCCCGGCGGCGGGCCGGTGGTCATCGACAGCCCCGACGCCCTTGCCGCCTTCAGCGAGGCGGTCAGCGCCGGGCAGACCTACGCCGGCCAGACCGTGGTCCTGGCCGGGGACATCGACATGGCGGGCCGGGCTTTCGGCCCCATCGGCCAGCGGCCGGGCGGGGACGGATCTGGCGCCTTCCGGGGCGTCTTCGACGGCCAGGGCCACGCCATCCGGCGGCTCACGGTCACCGGCGGGAGCGGCGAGGCGGGCCTGTTCGCCCTTCTGGACGGCGCCGTGGTGAAAAACCTGCGCCTGGAGGTGTCCGTGGGCGGCCAGGGCCAGACCGCCGTGGGCGGACTGGCGGGCCGGATGGTCGATTCCAGCCTCTTCAATGTGGCCGTGGACGGCAATGTGACCGCCGGGTCCTGGGCCATCCCCGGGGACGGCGTCCTGGCCGCCGGTGTGATCGCCGGCCGGGCGGAGGGCCGGACCGTGCTGGACCGGTGCGCCGCCCGGGGCTCCCTGGGCGCGGCAGGCTCTTTCAGCGCCGCGGTCTATGCCGGCGGCGCCTTCGGATATCTGCAGGGCGCCACGGTCACCAACTGCTACTCCACCGCCTACCTTTTCGTAAACGACGCGGGGATCACCGCCGGCGGCTTCGCCGGGTATCTGGCGGACAGCGCCCTGCGGGACAGCTACGCCGCCTCGGGCATGGTCACCGGCGCCAACACCGCCGGGGCCTTCGCCGGTCTGACGGCGGGCTCTTCCTTTTATAACGTCTGGCACGACGGGGAGCTGACCGCGCCCCTGCCCGGCGCGGGCGGCGTCTTCAGCGGAGTCATACAGGGCGCGCCCACCGCCCAGATGCAGAGCGCCCCCTTCCCCAGCCAGCTCAGCGAGGCCTTCTATCAGGCCGCCCCGGGGCAGAACAACGGCTATCCGGTCCTGGACTTCGAGGCCATCGTCATCCCCACGGAGGTCCCGGTCCCCACGGAGGAGCCCACTCCTGTTCCCACTGACACACCGGCTCCTACCGAGGAGCCAACGCCGGTCCCCACTGACGAACCAATTCCCACCGAGAATCCGTCGCCAGTCCCCACCGACATGCCAATTCCTACTGAGGGACCGTCCCCTGTCCCCACCGACACGCCAATTCCTACCGATGAACCAACGCCGGTCCCCACTGACACGCCAATTCCTACCGATGAACCAACGCCGGTCCCCACTGACACGCCAATTCCTACCGAGGGACCGTCACCAGTCCCCACCGACACGCCAATTCCTACCGATGAACCGTCGCCCGTCCCCACCGACGAACCAATTCCCACCGAGAACCCGTCGCCCGTCCCCACCGACGTGCCAATTCCCACCGAGAACCCGTCGCCAGTCCCCACCGACACGCCAATTCCTACCGATGAACCAACGCCCATCCCCACTGACACGCCAATTCCTGCCGATAAACCGTCACCAGTCCCCACCGACACGCCAATTCCTACCGACGAACCGTCGCCCGGCCCCACTGACACACCAATTCCTACTGAGGGACCGTCCCCCGGCCCCACCGACGCGCCAATTCCTACCGATGAACCGTCCCCGGTACCCATAGAGAGCCCGGTCCCGCCGGTGACCAGCGAGCCCTATATCCCCACGGCGGACACCCCCGCCCCCACCGGGGCCCCGGCGCAGCCCGCCGGATCCTGGTCCGGCCCCACAGGACCGGACACATCCACCACCGCCGGGCCCACGGCCCCCCGGACGGCGGATGATGCCCATGCCCTGCCGTGGCTGGCGCTGCTCCTGGCCCTGACCGCGGCCCTGGCGGCCATTGTTCGGAGATACAGAAGATAAACAGTACGCAGCACAAGATGGCTTCTAAAGCCCCCCTTGTGTAAAGGGGGGTGGCCCGAAGGGCCGGGGGGATTGTAAAGACGACAATCCCTCAGTCACCGCCTCACGGCGGCGACAGCTCCCTTTGCACAAGGGAGCCTCCAAACAGAATGCCCCCTCAGCCGAGGGGGCATTTTCTCAATATTCAATATTAATGTTGTTAAAATTCCGCATTCCCCACCGTTCGCGGATGCAGCTCCACGTCGCGGATGTTGCTGACGCCGGTGAGGTACATGACCATCCGCTCGAAGCCCAGGCCGAAGCCCGCGTGGCGGCAGGAGCCGTACCGGCGCAGGTCCAGGTACCACCAGTAGTCGGCCTCCTTCAGGCCCAGCTCCTGCATCCGGGCGGTGAGCACGTCCAGCCGCTCCTCGCGCTGGCTGCCGCCGATGATCTCGCCGATGCCGGGCACCAGGCAGTCCGCCGCGGCCACGGTCTTCCCGTCGTCGTTCAGGCGCATGTAGAAGGCCTTGATCTCCTTGGGGTAGTCGGTGACGAACAGGGGCTTTTTGAATATCTGCTCGGTGAGATACCGCTCGTGCTCCGTCTGCAGGTCCATGCCCCACTCCACGGGGTACTTGAACTCCGCGCCGGACTTCTTCAGCAGGTCGATGGCGTCGGTGTAGGTGACCCGGCCGAAGTCGCTGCCCGCCACATGGCGCAGCCGCTCCAGAAGGCCCTTGTCCACGAAGGAATTGAAAAATTCCATCTCCTGGGGGCACTTTTCCAGCACGGTGTTGATGATGTGCTTCACCATGCCCTCCATGCACTCCAGGTCCCCCTCCAGGTCGCAGAAGGCCATCTCCGGCTCGATCATCCAGAATTCCGCCGCGTGGCGCTGGGTGTTGGAGTTCTCCGCCCGGAAGGTGGGGCCAAAGGTGTACACGTCGCCGAAGGCCATGGCGAAGTTCTCCGCGTTCAGCTGGCCGGACACGGTCAGGTTGGTGGGCTTGCCGAAGAAATCCTGGGTGTAATCCACGGTGCCGTCCTCGTTCCGGGGCGGGTCGCTGATATCCAGGGTGGTGACCTGGAACATCTCCCCGGCGCCCTCGCAGTCGGAGCCGGTGATGATGGGGGTGTGCACGTACACGAAGCCCCGGCTCTGGAAGTACTCGTGGATGGCCTGGGCCGCCACGGACCGGACCCGGAAGGTAGCGTTGAAGAGGTTCGTCCGGGGCCGCAGGTGCTGGATGGTGCGCAGGTACTCCACCGTGTGGCGCTTTTTCTGCAGGGGATAATCCGAGGCGGATATGCCCTCCACGGCGACGGAAGCCGCCTTCACCTCGAAGGGCTGCTTGGCCTCCGGGGTCAGCACCAGCTTGCCTTCCACGGTCAGGGCCGCGCCCACGTTCAGCTTCGCTATCTCGTCGTAATTATCCAAAACGGCCCGCTCGAACACGATCTGCACGCCCTTGAAAGAGCTGCCGTCGTTCAGGTCGATGAAGCCGAAATTCTTCTGGTCCCGGATGGTCCGCACCCAGCCGCAGACGGTGATGGTCTTATCGGCATAGGCGGCCGCGTCCTTCCAAAGCGCCGCGATCTTCACTCTCTCCATATCTGTTTCCTCCGTTTCCGCCAAATAAGCCAAATAAAAGTATACTGGCTGCACAGCAGCGCCCATGCCATGTTTTGCGGTTCCGCCGGATAGGCGGGAGCAAAAAGGCATAAAAAGTATAATGGCTGCACAGCAGCCATTATACACACTCGATTCGATTTTTTCAATATTCGATGTAAGGACACCGGAGCCAATCCGTCCATGTCCGGTCCGCCACCCGGGTCTTCACCACGCCCCCGGCGTGGGATATGGCCTCGATGGCCCAGCCGCCGCCGATGTACACGCCGATGTGCCCGTCAGCGTAGACCAGCAGGCCCGGTATCTCCGGGATGGTGTCGATGGGCCCCTTCTCCACGGCGTTGTCGTAGAATTCCTGGGTGCCCCAGTCGGGCATGTCCCCGGCGTTGTAGTCCACGCCCTCGCCGGGCACGTACCAGCCGTAGCTCTTGATGAGCCCGGCGCAGTCCACCACCCGCCGGCCGAGCCACTTCTCCCGGATGATGGCCTCGTACTCCTTCACGTCGTCGCCGAACTGCTCTATCTTAAAGGCCAGAAAGTCCTCCGTCAGCACGGTTCCGAAGGTTCCCCACACGTAGCCCCATTGGTTGTCCCAGGCCATCTGGGCCCATGCCACCAGGTCTGCGGCAGTCTTTTTGTCCGGCGTGGCGAAAATGCTCTCGTCGATGATATTGGAGTCGTGCTCGCCGTACTCCACGTGCACATACTGCCCCGGCTTCCACTCGAACATATCCGGCGGGATGGGCGTGGGCTCCGGCGTGGCCGTGGGCGAGGGTTCGGGGGTTGGCGGGGCACTTTCCCCGCCGACGTGCACCCATATGATGGACACCGCCGCCGCCAGCAGGATCACCAGCCCCGCCAGCAGGAACGGGCCGTATCCGGTCCGCTGCTTCGTGGCGTTCGGTCTGCTCATGGTCCATCCCTCCTCTTGCGCACGGTCCGCGCGCCTTTATCATATCAATAAGAGGAGCAAACTACAATAGCGTTTTTTTAAGTTTTTCTTAAGCCTTTCTTAATTTCTGCCTCTCTTACAATTCCTGCCAAATTTCGGCCGATTGCATAGGTTTGGGACTTTTGCGGATAATAAATCCTGCGAGACAAAAGACTTACAGGAGGATAAAGATGAAAGCAACTGGGATCGTGCGCCGCATCGACGACCTGGGGCGCGTTGTCATCCCCAAGGAGATCCGCCGCACCATGCGCATCCGCGAGGGTGACCCGACACTGATAATATTGACACCGCAGACCTTGTCCGCATGCTGTTTTGACGCCTGGACTATCTGGGTCTGTAAGCTATCCGCGGTGCCGGACTTAAAATTTGCGGCGTCCTCCCCCGGGAGCATCCCTGTGCGCAGAATGCTGTCCACGTCTGCCTTCAGCTGCACGTCTATGTGGTCCTCGTAAACGGTGATACGCTCCACGATGAGGGCCAGGTCGTTCTTGTCCAGCTTGGGCTTGTGGAGGAT